>CAZXLQ010000226.1:0-8852 GCA_964641945.1 uncultured Clostridia bacterium | reverse complement strand
CAGAAGCTGCTGGAGAAAGGCGTCGAGACGCTCGTCATCGTGAATGCCCCGGACGCCGCTTCACTCGAGGAGCAGATCGGCGCGTGGCTCGCCGAGGGACCTATCCACGGCATCTATTGGCTGCCAGCCCTCGACGACGAAGGACCGATCGGCGACATGGACCTCGCCGTCTGGCGCGAGGCGCTTCGCGTCCGCGTGAAGCTGCTCTCGACGACGATGCGAGCGCTGTACGAAACCATCGACGGGCCGTCTACTTTCCTCGTTTCCGGAACGCGGCTCGGCGGCAAGCACGGCTACAATGCGGCCGGCGCGACGGCCCCGCTCGGCGGCGCCGTTACCGGCTTCACGAAGAGCTACAAGCGCGAGCGGCCGGATTCGCTCGTGAAGGCTGTCGATTTCACGCTCGACCGTCAGGCCGACGAGATCGCGACCCTGCTGGTCGGAGAAACTCTCGCGGATCCCGGCGCGGTCGAGATCGGCTACAACGATGGACTGCGGTGGACCGTCGGGCTCGTCGAACGGCCTGCTGCGGACGGTCTGGCGGGCGTTCAACTCTCGAAGGACTCCGTCTTCGTCGTGACGGGGGCGGCCGGCAGCATCGTCTCGGCCATCACCGCGGATCTCGCCGAGCACTCGGGCGGCACGTTCTACCTGCTCGACCTCGTGCCTCGGCCCGACCCGAACGACCCGGACATCCGGAAGTTCGCCGTCGACAGGGACGGCCTGCGTCACGACATCTTCGAGCGGCGCAAGGCGACCGGCGAGCGCGTCACACCGGCGATGGTCGAGCGCGACATTGCCGGGCTCGAGCGCGCGCACGCGGCGCTCACAGCGATCGAGGCCGTCGAGAAGGCCGGGGGCGTAGCGCACTACATCAGCGCGAACCTGCTCGACGTCGATGCTGTCGCTGCAGCGATCGAGACCGTCCGTGCCAACCACGGACGCATCGACGTGCTGCTGCACGCAGGCGGACTCGAGATCAGCAAGCGGCTCCGCGACAAGGACGCCGCGGAGTACGACCTCGTCTTCGACGTGAAAAGCGACGGCTGGTTCGCCCTGCTGCACGCGATCGGCGAAATGCCGCTTGGCGCCACGGTCGCGTTCAGCTCGATCGCCGGACGCTTCGGCAACGCCGGACAGACCGATTACAGCGCAGCGAACGACCTGCTCTGCAAGATGACGTCCAGCTTCCGCACGACGCGTCCGGCAACGCGCGGTATCGCCGTCGACTGGACCGCATGGGACAAGATCGGAATGGCGAGCCGCGGCTCGATCCCGGCGATCATGGCCAAGGCCGGCATCGACATGCTCGACCCGAGCGTCGGCGTGCCGTTCATTCGCCACGAGCTGACCGATGGTGGAACACGCGGCGAGGTCGTCGTCGCCGGCCGCCTCGGAGGAATGACCGCCGAGTTTCACGAGACAGGCGGTATCGACTGTGAGCGGGCGTCCGGCAACATTGCGGGACCGATGCTCGGCCGGGTCGCGTCGATGGGAATCTACAGCGGTCTGACCGTCGAGACGACGCTCGATCCAACTGTTCAACCGTTTCTCTTCGACCACAAGATCGAAGCCTTCGCCGTGCTGCCAGGAGTGATGGGGCTCGAGGGCTTTGCCGAGCTCGCGAGACTCATGGTTCCGGACTGGAACGTCACCTCGATCGCTGACGTCGAATTCCTCGCGCCGTTCAAGTTCTACCGTGGCGAGCCGCGCACCTTGACCCTCACGGCACGGCTCGTCGAGGACGGCACCGGACTCGCGGCCGAATGCCGGCTCGTCGGATACCGAACGCTGCCCGGTCAATCGGAACCGCAGGCAACGACGCACTTCACCGCTCGTGTCGCGCTGTCGCGCACGCCCAACGCGTTCAAGACGGAGTCCGCCGGGACGCCGGAAGGCTCAGTCGTGTCCGCGGAGGACATCTACCGCATCTACTTCCACGGACCGGCTTACAAGGTCCTCGACGCCGCGTGGCGGCGAGGCGCGACGGTCTTCGGCCGATACGCCGAGGGACTGCCCGGAAACCACGTGCCCCCGGAGCTCGAGCTCGTCGCCGCGCCGCGGCTCGTCGAGCTCTGCTTCCAGACCGCAGGCATCCACGAGATCGGCTCCACCGGTTCGATGGGACTGCCGAACCGCATCGATGCGATCGACGTCGTCCCGGCGGGAACGCCCCTTGGCCGGTTGATTGCCACCGTCACTGTCGGGAAAGACGGGACCTACGACGCCCAGGTCGTCGACGAAGCGGGCACGGTGTTCGTGCGGCTCACGGGCTACCGGACGATCGCGCTCGGTGACGTACCCGAAGATCTCGCTCGGCCGGTCGCTGCCGTGATGGCGTCGTCGTCCGCTGCCTGAGACACGACCCGACGCGTGATCGAACGCGCGTCGGGTCCACGGCATTCATGAGAGACGGATCACACGTTCGGAGGAATCATGCAGCGCCACTTTGAAAGGCTCGCGATCGTCAACCGCGGTGAAGCGGCAATGAGGCTCATTCGCGCGGTCCGCGAATACAACCTGATGTACGGACTGTCGATCCGGACGATCGCCCTCTACACCGAACCGGACCGGAACGCGATGTTCGTGCGCGAGGCGGACGAATCCGTGTGCCTGGGCCCGGCAATGTTCGTCGATCCCCGCGACTCGCACCGGAAGAGCCGTTACTTCGACTACGCGCGGATCGAGCAGGCGTTTCGCGAGTCGCGGGCCGACGCAGCCTGGGTCGGGTGGGGCTTCGTCGCGGAGCAGGCCGATTTCGCCGATCTCTGCGATCGCGCAGGCGTCGTGTTCATCGGGCCGACCGGCGACACGATCCGACAGTTGGGCGACAAGATCACGGCAAAGCGGCTGGCGGAATCGGTCGGCGTCGAGGTGGCTCCGTGGAGCAACGGCCCGGTCGAGACGGTCGAGGAGGCCAGCGCACACGCGAAGCGTCTCGGTTTCCCCGTTCTGATCAAAGCTGCGGCCGGCGGCGGGGGCCGCGGCATCCGGCAGGTCAGGTCGATCGAAGACGTCCCCGACGCCTTCGCCCGTGCACGATCGGAATCGCTCAAGGCTTTCGGCGACGCGACGGTCTTCATGGAGAAGCTGCTGTCTGACGCGCGGCACATCGAGGTCCAGATCCTCGCCGATACATTCGGCGCGACCTGGGCGGTCGGCGTGCGCGACTGCTCGATCCAGCGCAGGCACCAGAAGGTCGTCGAAGAATCGTCGTCCGTTGCACTTTCGGCCGAGCAGGAGGACGAGCTCAAGGAGGCCGCGGTGAGGCTTGCGGCAAAGGCCGGGTACCACAACGCAGGAACGGTCGAGTTCCTCTACGAACCGATCACGCGGCAGTTCTCGTTCATGGAGGTGAACACTCGGCTGCAGGTCGAGCACCCGGTGACGGAAGCGACAACCGGTCTCGACCTCGTTCAACTCCAGCTGCACATCGCGCGAGGCGAACGCCTCGAGGGCGAGCCGCCTGCCGTCGCCGGCCACGCGATCGAAGTGCGGCTCAATGCAGAGGACGCTGACAACAACTTCTCACCGTCCCCGGGCCGCATCGTCCACTTGCGAATGCCTGCCGGTCCTGGCATCCGCGTCGATTCGGGCGTCGAATCCGGCGACACGATCTCCTCCGAGTTCGACTCGATGATCGCGAAGCTCATCGCCTTTGGAGCGACTCGCGCCGAAGCCATAGCACGGTTGCGTCGTGCCGTCTCCGAGACGGCAGTCGTCGTCGAAAACGGCACCACGAACAAGACGTTTCTCCTCGACCTGCTCGACGATCAGATGGTTCAGGCCGGTATCGTCTCAGTGGATTGGCTCGACCGCGCCGGCCCGAAGCGCGGTCCGGAAGCACGGCCGTTCGCGGCAATCGCCCTCCTGCAAGCTGCTGTCCTCGTGTATGAAGATGAGCTCGCCCTCGAGCAGGCGCATTTCTACGAGTTTGCCGCGCGCGGCCGCCCCGAAGTCCGGCCCGAAGTCGGTCGCGAGGTCGATCTCCGGTACGACGGCAACGCGTACACGATCGGCGTTTTCAAGCTCGGTCCGAACCGGTATCGCATCGACGCCGACAGATGCCGCTACGACGTGACGGTCGAGATTCTGAACGAGCACGAGCGCCGCCTCACGGTAGAGGGTCAGTCCCACCGCGTGATCTGGTCGCGCCAGGGCGTCGGCCATCTCCTCGAGGTCAACGGGTTCACCCATCGCGTAACGCGCAACGATCAGGGGATCGTCAGGGCGACGGCACCGGCCGTCATCGTCGCCTATGCCGTCGCGCCCGGCGACGTCGTGGCTGCCGGTGACACGCTCGTGACGGTCGAGGCGATGAAGATGGAGCTGCGCATCGCGTCGCCGTTCGCCGGCACCGTGCAGCGGCTGTGCGGGCTCGCAAACGTCCAGGTAAACACTGGGGATCCACTCGTTCAGATCGAGCCATCTTCCGACGTCGCGCCCACCGACGGCTCGGAGCGGATTCAATTCGAGGTCGACGGCGACGCCGAAACCGTGGTGGTCGGCCGGAAACAGGCACTCACCGAATTGAAGTCCCTCCTCCTCGGTTTCGACGTCGATCCAACCGCGTCGAAGCGTATTGCGCGACAGCTCGCGGTAGTCTCTCCGTCCGACAGCGGCCAGACAGTGGAACTGGAGGCCTTCGAGGACGAGATCCTCGCGACGTTCGTGGACGTCTGCTCGCTCTTCTCGCACCAGCCTACCGTAGAAGTGCCCATCGGCGGCGATCTGCTCATGGGCGAGCAGTACCTCCTGACCTACCTGCGCACGATGAACGCCGATGATGCGGCGCTTCCCGTCGAGTTCGTACAGAACCTGAAGAACGCGCTGGCCCACTATGGAGTCGCGAGCCTCGATCGAAGTGCGCGGCTCAGCGAAGCCCTGTTCTGGGTCTTCAAGGCTCACGAGCGCAACGCCCAGCAGATCGAACCAATCACAAGCCTGCTGTCGTCCTGCCTGCACAAGGCGGAAATCGATCCCGGAATGACCGAGCGACGGTCTAGGAAACTGCTCGACCGGCTCATCGCCGTAACGCAGGGGCTCTCACCCTCGCTCAGCGATCTTGCGCGCGAGATTCGATACACGTGCTTCGACCGGCATCTCTACGAGGACGCCCTCCACACAATCTACGCACGCGCCGACGCCGACCTGTCGGGCCTCGCTGCGGACCCGAATGGCAAGAATCGCGGCAACCTGATCCAGAGCCTCGTCGAGTGCCCCGAGCCACTGTTCACGATGTTCACGAGCCGGTTCGAAGCGGCCTCCGAAGAGATGCGGCAGGCGATGCTCGAGGTGTTCATCCGCCGGTACTACCGGATTCGCGAAATCGGGGAGGTCCGGACCGGTACGATAGACGGCCGCAGCTTCGCCACGACCACCTACGCGCTCGATGGCGACATCGTGCACCCGATTGCCGCGTTCGCGACGTACGACGATCTCGGCACAGCGCTCCGGTCCCTCGACTCGCATGCGGCGGCGGTGACCGCGCAGGAGGATGTCGTCCTGGACGTCTACGTCTGGCGCGGCGGGCCACTGGCGGGGGCCGATGCAACACGGGACGAGCTCTCTGACCTCCTGGCCCGGACACTGACTCGTCGTATCCGGCACGTATCGATCGCCATTGCCGGTCCGGAAAGCGGACGCGGAGCTGCCGGCGTCCAGAACTTCACGTTCCGGCCACTAACAGGCGGTTCGTACGTGGAGGACGCCGTCTTTCGCGGGCTCCATCCGATGATGGGAAAACGCCTGCACATCTGGCGGCTCTCGAACTTTTCCATCCAGCGATTGCCGTCTCCTGAGGACGTGCACCTGTTCCGCGGCATCGCTAAGGAAAATCCGAAAGACGAGCGCCTGTTCTCAATCGCCGAGGTCCGAGCCATGACCGTCGTTCGTGACGACGCTGGCCGGGTCGTTGCGCTTCCGCACCTCGAACGAATGCTCCTCGAGGCGCTGGCAGCCATCCGCCGCGTACAGTCTCAGCGCAAGCCGCGCGAGCGACTGCACTGGAATCGCGTCGTACTGTACGTCTGGCCCGACCTGCTTCTGACTCAGGACGAAATCGCCGGAATCGCGCACAAGCTTGCGCCGGCATCCGAAGGACTCGGCATCGACGAGGTTGCGATCCGCTGCCGTATCGCCGACGAATCGACCGGAGAGCTGCAGGACAAGGTGATCCGAATATCGCGCCTGAGCATGAGCGACCTGACGATCACGTACAACGACCCGCCGACCGAGCCGCTCGAGCCGCTGAGCGCCTACGAGTCGAAGGTACTGCGGCTTCGCCGAATGGGCATGACCTACCCGTACGAGATCATCAGGATGTTGACACCGCCGCGCGACGGCGCACAGTCCGACTTCCCGCCGGGTGACTTCGTCGAATACGACCTCGACGACACCAACACGCTCGAGCCCGTCGACCGGCCCCGCGGAAAGAACACGTCGAACATCATCGTCGGCGTCATCCGCAATTTCACGAGCGCGTACCCGGAGGGCATGACGCGCGTGCTCCTGCTCGGCGATCCGAGCCGTGAGATGGGCTCGCTCGCGGAGTCCGAATGCCGCCGGATCATGGCGGGTATCGACCTCGCCGAGCGGCTCGGCGTTCCGCTCGAGTGGTTCCCCGTTTCTGCCGGCGCGAAGATCTCGATGGAGAGCGGCACCGAAAACATGGACTGGATCGCACGGGTGCTTCGCCGGATCATCGACTACACGCAGGCCGGCGGCGAGCTCAACCTCGTCGTCAACGGCATCAACGTCGGAGCGCAGCCTTACTGGAACGCCGAAGCCACGATGCTGATGCATACGCGCGGCGTGCTCATCATGACGCCGCTTGGCGCGATGGTTCTGACGGGAAAACGAGCGCTCGATTTCTCGGGCAGCGTTTCCGCCGCCGACAACTTCGGGATCGGCGGATACGAAAAAGTGATGGGCCCGAATGGCCAGGCCCAGTACTGGGCTCGCGATCTAGCGGAGGCCGCGCTCATCCTCTTCCGCCACTACGACCACACCTATGTCGCACCGGGCGAGCGATTCCCTCGCCGCGTGCCCACTTCGGATCCGATCGATCGTGACGTCTGTACGTTCCCGCACGGCGGTGACGAGTTCGCAACGGTCGGCGAAGTGTTCTCGAACGACGCGAACCCTGGACGGAAGAAACCGTTCGAGATCCGGAAGGTAATGATGGCCGCCGCGGATGCCGACCATCAGACGCTCGAGCGATGGCCGAGCATGCGCGATGCCGAAAACGCCGTCATCTGGGACGCGCACGTCGGCGGATATCCGGTCTGCATGATCGGTTTCGAATCGCACCAGATAAAGCGCCTTGGCATCGTTCCCGCCGACGGCCCCGAGAGCTGGACGTCTGGAACGCTATTTCCGCAGGCGTCGAAGAAGATCGCCCGGGCAATCAACGCATCGAGCAGGAACCGGCCGGTGGTGATTCTCGCCAACCTGTCCGGATTCGACGGGTCGCCGGAGTCGCTCGGGAAGTGCCAACTCGAGTTCGGCGCCGAGATCGGCCGCGCAGTCGTCAACTTCGACGGTCCGATAGTCTTCGTCGTCGTGTCGCGATATCACGGCGGCGCCTTCGTCGTGTTCTCGCGCACTCTGAACGAGAACTTCGAGGCTGCCGCGCTCGAGGGAACGTATGCGTCGGTAATCGGCGGATCGCCCGCGGCGGCGGTCGTGTTCGCGCGTGAGGTGGACACCCGGACCCAGGAGGATCCGCGCGTTGTCGCGCTTCAGGCCGAGTTGACGGCAGCGGGGACGGCGGCGACACCGCAGGGCAGGGCTCAACTCGCGGAGCTGTACGAGGTCGTGCATTCGGAAAAACTCGGCAACGTCGCCGAAGAGTTCGACGCGGTCCACAGCGTGCACCGAGCCCTGGCGGTCGGGTCGCTCGACCGGATCATTCCGCCGTCGACACTGCGGCCGTATCTCGTGGAAGCTATCGAACGCGGCATGGCTCGCACCCTCGCTGGCGGGACCAGACCGCGGCGTGCCGCACCGTCCGTCTAGATGTTCGACTCCGTGAAGGGCATTCGCATCGTCCGCCAATCGCTCGTCGACGTTCCCGCCGGCGACGATTGGCTGACGCCATGGGAGTGCGACTACGCGGCGACGCGACGTGTGCCCAAGCGACGCAAAGAGTGGCGGCTGGGCCGATGGACCGCAAAGCTCGCCGTTCGCGAGTGGACCGGTTCGGCCAGTCCCGCCGAGATCGAGATCCGACCGCGAGCCGACGGCGCACCGGAAGCATTCATTGGTGGAGCGCCCGCGGACTGTTCGATTTCGCTCAGTCATTCGAACGGACAGGCCATCTGCGCCATCGCGCCCTCCGGTACGTCGATCGGCTGTGACATCGAGGTCATCGAGGCGCGCGACGCGGCCTTTGCCGCCGACTATTTCACTGCCGACGAGTGCGCGTTCGTCGAGTCGGTGCCGAAGGATGCGCGCGCACTCGCAACGACGTTGATCTGGAGCGCGAAGGAGTGTGCCCTGAAGGCAATCGGCGAGGGACTGCGCCTCGACACGCGCGAAGTCGAGGTCGTGACGAGCGGCGTCACTGTCGATGACGGAGACGCATCCTCGCGCCAGATCGAGGTGGTCCGCATCAATCCTCGAACATCCTACCCGGGATGGTGGCGGCTCGACTGGCCTTTCGTGATTGCTGTCGTGGCGTCCGTGGAAACGACGGACTGATCCTTTGCGCGAAGCGCCCTGGTGCGACGCGCACGCCGCTTTGGGTTCCCCTCAATCGCCGACGATGCAGAGGATATCCAAAGCGGCGCTGCGCGCCGCAAACGACCGCGGAGCGGTCGAAGGAAATAGCCGTGGGTCGCACGGGGGCG
>CAZXLQ010000225.1:0-8855 GCA_964641945.1 uncultured Clostridia bacterium | reverse complement strand
CCCACCAGGTGGTTGTCCCGCACGCCCGATCCGGTTGCGTCCGCCGGCTCCTGCTCGAATGGGTCGCCCTATCAGTCCGTGTCGGCCGACGGAATCGGAATGCACAAGTCAGCAGGCCCGGGTGTGTGCGAGTTACGCAGGTAGATCTGGCGATCTGCCAGGTTGCAGATGCCAATCGTGTCGATGCCGTCGCCGTTCCAGTCGCCGGCGATGGGCAGGCAGCCGGCGACGCCGAAGTTGATGAAAAGGTTCGTGTCGTCGGGCCGCTCGGCGATCCGCAGGTAGAACTTCGCCGAGTTCGGCGAGTAGACGCCGACGGAGTCGACGCCCGCGCTCGACCAGTCGCCGGCCACGGGTTTCATCCCACCCAGTTCCGGTCCGAAGACAAAGGCGCGATCGTGCGGGCCGTCGGCATTGCCGTCC
Source organism: uncultured Clostridia bacterium (assembly GCA_964641945.1). Taxonomy (GTDB): domain Bacteria; phylum Acidobacteriota; class Blastocatellia; order UBA7656; family JADIYM01; genus JADIYM01. The sequence goes on along the minus strand of CAZXLQ010000225.1, from coordinate 8,432 downwards.
TTGAGACTGAAGACTCGCGTCTCCGGGTCGAAGAGGCCGAGCGTGTCGGTCCCGTCTCCGTCCCAGTCTCCGGCCAGGAGCAGCGACGCCGGGCTGGCGCCGTCGAACCGGAACCTGATCCGCTTCGCCCCGGGCTCGTTGCGGGCAAGAAGGACGACCTCGCCCGTCTCGGTGTTCAAGGCGCCGACGGTGTCGATGCCATTGGCGTCCCAGTCTCCTGCGACAACCTGCCATTCGTTCCCGCAGATTCCGATGTCGAACTCGACCGTTTCGCCATCCCCGTCGCCCGGGGCGAAGAGGCGCGCGATACCGGTCCGAATGTCGACGAGGCCGGGCATGTCATAACCCCACGCCCCCCAGTCGCCCGAGATGCCACGCAGGCCGCCGTCCGCGTCCTGCTGCAGTTCGCCCGGCATGGAAGCCCGATACGGATTGTCGATGAGAATCGGCTGTTCGCAGACAACGGGGTTCAGCAGCAGCAGGTACTCCATGCCGGTGCCGGCGAGCCGGTCGAACACTTCGACGTGGGGCAGCGAGCCGTCGTCGGGTCTGAGCAGCCGGCCGAAATAGCGCCGCAGCATGTCGAAGAGCGTCGCGAGCGAATACTCGATCTTGTGGAACTCCCAGCCGGGCTTGAGCACGGGGCTCGCCCACGCGCAGGGAGTCGAGAGCAGGAGGACGCCAGACGGTGAGAGGTGCTCGACGATGCCCTGCATCACGAGCTCGCGGTGTTCGATGTGCTCGATGGCGTCGAACGAGACGATGCAGTCGTGGACTTCGGTGCCGATGGTCGCTTCCCACTGCGTCGCGTCGCCGAGGGCGAAGCGCAGGTTCGGAAGGGAATACGCCGCGCGTGCGGCTTCGACCGCGGCGGGGTCGTAGTCGACGCCGAGGACCGTGACTTCCGGTAAGCGGCTTGCGATGAGGAACGTGCCATAACCGGCGCCGCAGCCGAGGTCGAGCAGGCGTGCAAGGGACGGCTGACCGGCGAGGTATTCGAGCGCCCAGAGGTAACGGATCAGGTGCCAGACGGCGTTGGAGTCGCCGGCCCGGATGTAGTCGTCGAGCTCGAGTCCGGCTTCGGGCCTGAAGTGTTCGTCCATCGGTGTCTCCGCGTCGGTAGCGGTGGAGTGTACGACAAACGGGTCCGTGACTGCGTGGGGGAGTCGGTCGTCGGGCCCGCCGTCGCCGCCCGTGTCGATGCCCGGCGGACTGTCGATGGTGACCGTCAACCGCCCCTCCGGGCATCGTGACGAAGCGATCGAAAATAAAAATTGGGGACCGATGACACGATTCGGACCCCAAACGACGCTGTACCTAGTAGGGGGAGAAAAAATCTCTCACGCCGTTCTGTTCATCCGCCGCTCGCGGCTGACGCGACGACCTGTCGAATTCAAGGAGAAGCCATGTTCCGATCCACCCGAATCCATCCGCGGCCGAATACACTGCTCGTTTGCCGCGCGCTAATCGTCCTGCTGCTCGCCGTTGCCGTGGTTCCGCCCGGCCAGGCGTCCTCGGCCATCTCCGAGCCTTCGACGGCCTCGACGTCGGTCGCCCAGCCGGGATGGGGGGAGTGGTTTGCCGGGTTCTTCCAGGAGCCGGAGTATCAGGACGAGACCGATGACAGTCCGGGTGTGGTCGAGAAGCTCGAATCTGAGCCCGTAGCCGACATTCAGCTGTGTCCGAATTCTCTGTCGCTCTACGTCGGTGAGATATCGACTTTGATGCCGGTGGGACTCAGCGTAGACGGCAAGGTCGTGGATGGTGTGGATGCGACGTTTTCCAGCGACAACACGTCGGTTGCCGATGTGACGTCGTGGGGAGAAGTCGGGGCTCTCGCAGCCGGCACAGCCAACATCACCGTAACCATGGAGACCGTCAGCGTTCAGGTGGCCGTTTCGGTTGACTCCGGATTCCGTGCACCGGTCGACGATGCGACGTCGGATGCCCAGCGAGCGGCGCTTTGTCCGGATTCGAGCCCATCGGGCGAGATCGTTCCGCCGGACGGCGACACGCTCGAGGCTTACGTGCAGGACGTCACGCTCGAGGAGAACGAGGTCGGCGCGCCGCCGAACGCCGCGGTCGAGAGCGCCGCGGGGAGCGTCTCGAAGGCCGGTGGCAACTATGGCAGCTCCAGTTTCTCGTTTGCGGCACCGGTTCTTTCGTTGCCCGGTCGCGAGTCGTCGGTCGACCTTGCCCTGATCTACAACAGCCAGGTGTGGGAGAAGGACACGAAGAGCGGCACGGCGAAGATGAACTTCAATTACGGCCGCGGATGGCCGGCGGCCGGATGGCGGCTTGGTTATGGCCGGATCATAGAGAACTTTGACGGGTCGCTGACCGGGAACGGCTCGGGCGACAGTATTGTCAACTCACCGGGAAATGCGCTGCTGATCGAGGCGGACGGAACACGCACCGAGCTCATGCAGAGCTACACGAATGGCGCCTGGAAGCACGAATCGGTCGATGGCCGCCTTCTCCGATACAACTTCTCGAATGGCAAGCTCAAGTATCCGAACGGAACGATCGTCACTTACGAGGTGAAGAACAACCGGCGTTTGCCGACGGTGATTCAGTCGCCGAACGGGAACATCACCCGAATCTCGTACATGGCCAAGACGGCCACGTTCTCGACGCGCTGGGCGATCGCCTCCATTCAGGACACTCTGCTTCGGACGGTCACCTTCGAGTACGACAACGCGGGAGCGCTGCTGAGGATCAAGGCCCCGGGCTACAACGGCACGACTCGAACGCTCGTCGAACTCGGCTACGATCAGACGTTTCAGCTGAAGCACAACTTCTCGATCCCGCGGGACGACGCGCCGGCGAACAACACGCAGGTTACCGTGCTTCGCCGCATCTACTTTCCGACGACCGGAACCGGCTACGTCTTCCCCGACTACAGCACGTACGGGATCATCCGGAAGGTCTCGCAGCGGATCAACATGACAGCTGTTTCCGACGGGACCGAGGTCGCTTACAGCTTCTACAACTATCCTGCGGACAACACGGGCGCCGCGATCGGAGGACCGCCCAGGTACACCCAGCGGCAGGAGTGGTGGCAGGGACTCGTTAACGACTCGCCCGAGGCGGGTGGTGACACGAACGCGCCGGTGACCTACACGTACGCTTCGTCCACGGCTGGCACCATAAAGACGCATACGGTCACCCACCCGACGAACGCGAAGACCGGTGACAAGCTCATCGAGGTAACAACGGTCGATACCGCGGCCGGGATCTTCAAGGGCAAACATTCCACGACGACCCTCTGGAAGAACGTCGTCGGCGGAACTCGCATGGCGAAGGTCGAATACGGATATTCGACTTCAGGGGGCGGCGCCCAGCGCAGCAGCATCAAGTGGACGAACGAGGCGAACCAGATTTCGCATCGGATCACGACGTTCGACTCGTCGATCCCGAGCTACGGCCGCGTGAAACAGGTCGAGGAGCAGGACGGGTCGACGACCATTCGCAAGACCATGTACGACTATGCCGACGCGGCGGCAAGCGGCGGCGACTACCTCTCGACGAACCAGAACACCGGCAATTTTTTCCACCTGGTCTCGCGCATCCGCGTCTTCGATCCGACGACCCTGATCGCGAAGACCGAGTTCGAATACGACAACTACGCCCTTAACTCCAGCGACAACGGCGCATTGCCTTACGAGATGCTGACGTACGGAACGCCTGCTCCCGGACTGACACGAAACAGTCTCTTTGACACCGTGACGAGCGGCATTCCAGGTGTCACACAGCGAGGCCACGTGACTAAGGTCACCAGGTATCCCGTCGTCAATGACGCCGGAATCGCGCGTCGAAGCAAGTACGACATCCATGGCAACGCCGTGCGAATGCAGGTGGGTTGCTGCAACCTGAAGCGATACACGTATGCAGGCGGTGCGACTGGATCGACGGGACTCTACTTTTCGACCGTACAGACCGAAACGGAAGGGCCGGACGGCGGCCCGAACCTGGCGTCGAGTTACCTCTACGACACCGGCACGAGCGTCGTGACGAGGGTCACCGACGCTAAGAACCATGCGGTCAACTACAGCTACGACTCGACGCTCAGGCTGATCTCGACGAGCGAAGCCAGCCAGGACGGTGCCTCATCGACACCGACCACGACGAGTTATGCCTACAACATCAACCCGGCCACCGGAACGGAGGCGGCGGGCGACCAGCTGTCGTTCCGCGAGCGGGTGACGTACCAGGACAACGGCGTGAGCAAGACCCAGGAATCGATGCGTTGGCTCGACGGCGCGGGTCGCGTGATCCGGTCCGGTCAGCGTGCAACGAGCGAAGGCAACGTCTTCGACGCGGCCCAGGTGACATACGACATCTTCGGGAGGCCGGCGGCCCAGTCGAATCCGTACCGCAGCACGTCGGTCGACGGAATCGGCGCACCGGTAGGCTGGACGGTGAACACCTACGACGTGCTTTCGCGCGCTTATCTGGTGACTCTGCAGGACGGCCAGACCGTTCTCACGGAGTTTGCGAGTGGAAGGACGGTCTCGGTGACCGATCAGGTCGGGCGGCGCAGGACCGGCACGGTCGACGCGCTCGGTCGGACGACGCAGGTGCTCGAGGATACGAAGGTGGGCGGCGCCAGCTGGCGGACCGACTATGTCTACGACAAGATCGACAACCTGCTGTTCGTGCGGATGTACGCGCCGGGAAACACCGGATTTCAGGAGCGTTCGGCGCATTATGATGCGCTTGGTCGGATGATCGATCGAACGACGCCCGAGGGCGGCATGGAGACGTTCACGTACGTGCCCGATAACGAGATGTCGCTCATCGACGTTCACACCGACGCACGGGGATCTTCAACCGACTACGACTATGACGGGCTCAACCGGGTCTCCCTGATCAGATACACGGCATCTGCCGGCGTCTCCGATCCGCCAAACGTGACAATTGGATATTCGATGTCGGGCACGGACAACGGCGAGATCACGAGTGTCAACAGCGGAGCGGCGAGCAACGAGACTTACGTTTACGACTCGCTCGGCCTCGGACGCGTGATGAGTCGAACAGTTACGATCGACTCGCGCTCATATCCCCTCAGCTACACCTACAACGGCCTTGGCCAAGCGGCGACGATGACGTATCCGTCGGGTCGCCAGGTCCGAACGGGCTTCGACCCGCGTGGCCGTTTGAGCTCGGTCGCGAAGATCAACGCTGGGACGGTCACCTACCTGTCGGGAACGACGTTCAACCCGGCGCAGCAGATCACTGGATACACGCTCGGAAACGGCGTGGCCGAGACGTTCAACTATAGCGAGACTCTCCGGCAGCAACTGACCGGGCAGACCGCCACGAAGAGCGGCACGAAGCTCGTCGATCTGCACTACAACTACGCCGCGACCGCGGCGGGCGGCGGTGGAAACAAGCCCGGCAACAGCGGACAGTTGATGGCCATGTCGGGAACGGTCAACGGCGCTGCGGCTGACCAGACGTTCAGCTATGACGGCGTGGGGAGGCTTCTTACGGCGACGGGTCTCGGCTATGGCCAAGGAACGAACGCGACGACGATCGGGTTGTACCAAACGACTTCTGGCGGCCACTTTCTTCGCAACTCGAATTCGTCCGGCGTGGCCGACTTGACGTTTGTGTACGGGTCGGGCGGAACGACTGTCCTTCCCTTGAATGGCGATTGGGACGGCGACGGCGACGACACGGTTGGGATTTACGACACTTCGTCCGGCGCCTTTTACCTCAAGAACACCAATGCAGGAGGCACTGCCGACATTACGTTCATCTTCGGGGCCGGAGGGGCGAACATACTGCCGGTCTCCGGTGACTGGAACGGCGACGGGGTGGACTCGATCGGGCTGTATAACACGACCACTGGCGTGTTCTTCCTTAAGAACTCGAACAGTAGCGGGTTCGACGATGTGGCGTTCGCCTTTGGCGGGGGAGGCGCCGGGGTGCTCCCGTTGGCGGGGGACTGGGACGGTGACGGAATAGACACTATTGGCATCTACAAGACGGCAAATGGCGAATTCCATCTGAAGAACACGAACGCAGGGGGCGTATCCGACATCGCGTTCATCTACGGCACGGGTGGCGCGGCGGTCTTGCCGATCAGCGGCGACTGGAACGGCGATGGCGCCGACACGATCGGCATCTACAGAATGACGAACGGCGAGTTCCACCTCAAGAACACAAATGCCGGTGGTGCGGCCGACGTGAGCTTCATTTATGGCGCGGGCGGGACGAACGTGTTGCCCGTCACCGGCAACTGGGACGGCGCGTCGACGCCGGGAGCCGGTTTCGCTCGCAAGTACGAATACGACCGGTGGGGCAACCGGAAGAAGCTGTGGACGAACGTCGCCGGTACTGGCTCGCCACGCCAGACCGTCAACCTCGCAGGCGGGACCATCCCGACGAATCGCATCACTAGCGTTGTCGACGGCGGCACGCAGGGCTATGCGTACGACCTAGCCGGTAACGTGACGAACGACGGGCAGGCGTTTGCCTACGACGCCGCCAGCCGGATCGTCAGTGTGGACGGATCTGTGGCGACCTATGGCTACGACGTCGCGAACCAGCGGACGCGGCGCACAACGGGCGGATCAACGACCCACTACATCTGGGACGGTTCCCAGGTGATCGGCGAGTACAACGGTGCCACGGGCGCGGCGCTCGTCGAGTACATCTACGCGGGCGGGAAGATGATCGCGCGTGACGCCGCTGGCGTCGTCAGCTATTACCACGGCGATCGGCTGACCACGCGCGTGCTGACGAACACGAGCGGAGTTGCGGTCTGGAGCGGCTCGCACGACCCGTACGGCGAGGACGTCGCGGGCTCGGGCAGCGCGACGAACAAGCACCGCTTCACGAGCTATGAGCGCGACGGCGAGAGTGGGACGGATTATGCGGTGAACCGGCAGTACTCGTTCGGCGTCGGGCGGTTCATGCGGCCGGATCCGGTGGCGGGAGTGCTGGAGGACCCACAGAGCTTAAACCGATTCGCTTATGCTCGAAACGAGCCAACAAACTTCACTGATCAGCTCGGACTGGCCCCCGACCCGTTCCTTGGTTGGCGACCACATCAGATTGCGTCCGGTGAGGCCGCGCGGTCACTCTATAATGACTGCGTGCGTAGAGTAAGACAGGACTATGATGACCAGATGGCAGGAGCACTCCGGAAATATAACTCTAACTACATCAGCCCTAGTCATAAGGGGTTGATTACAGGTTCGGAGACGATAGGAACCGCGATCCTCGCCGGGACGATGGCAAGGAATATAGCGGGTCTCGGCACACTAACGGCCAGCGGTGCGGGACTCTCCGCTGGCACCAACGAGTTGGCGAAGAAGCCAATGAAGTACGTGATCGAGTATGAGTACGTCAAGCAGGGATATCATTACGACAAGATGTATATCCAATCCGAATACGAAAAAGGCTTGACGGACTGTTCATCTAGGTTCATTGAGTACAAGCTCAAACCAGGCGGCAAGTTCGGACAGTTCAAGGACTATCAGCGCGTTTACCGCACTGACATTTTCGGTTACACCCCACGGTTGTCATTTTCCAATGCTGCAAATGTAGCGTTCGCGCACCTGAATTGGCTAGTTGTCGGTCTATCCAGGGGGTTCGGTTACTTCGATTGGTCGACCGCAGTGTACGGGGATGCTGAATGAGAGAACCGGGAGGTCGAGGAACGATTGATCACTGATGTAGCTGAAGCAGGCCAACTGGTTAGATTTATGATAGCAGTCGGAGTTGGCATCGCCGTTGGTGACTGGCTGTTCTCAAGTGTGTTGCCGAATAGCACGCCATTCATCCTTGTAGTTCTGCTCAAAGGAGCGATAGCCGCTATGTCGTGGTTGGTGGTTGAAACGAGTTGGTCACTGGTGTGGCGCCGTAAGCTGCCAGCGTGGTGGAGCCGTTGGAATCGATAGGCGACGAATCGTAAGGGGACCAAATCGTAAGGGGACAGACGTCTTACTGATCCGTTCATGGACGCGTCACATGTTCATCATGTAATGTCGCGTTCCAATGGGCAAACTTCAAGCTGTCGCAATGCGAGCGAAGCGCGAGACGATTCGCCTACGCGCTTGGGAGTTATTTGAAAACGGGTGGACGCAGGGCGAGATTGCCGAGGCCCTCGATGTGGTTCCAGTGCAGTCTGTAAATGGGTGGCTCGCGGGATGGCTGGTGGACGGGATGCGCTGCTGTCTCGAGTGTCCCCAGGACCGATCGCGAAACTGTCGGCAGAGGAAAAGGCTCGGATCCCCGTCGTACTGATGCGCGGCGCCGAGTCGTTCGGTTACCGCGGGGATCTGTGGACGAGAGCTCGGATTGGTGAGGTGATCGAACGCGAGTTCGGGGTTCGATATAGCGAGTCGCAGGTAGCGAGGCTCCTTAACCCGGATTATTCATGAAGGTCGGTTGACGTCGTTGTCGAACGGCCGAATTAG
>CAZXLQ010000224.1:0-8978 GCA_964641945.1 uncultured Clostridia bacterium | reverse complement strand
GCCTGAAGTTCTAGGCGGAGAGCACGAATGCGAAGAATTACTGCTGACGGCCTCGATCTCAAGGATCAGGTGATTTCAATCAACCGCGTGACGAAGGTCGTCAAGGGCGGAAAGAACCTCTCGTTCAGCGCGCTTGTCGTTGTTGGCGACGAGAACGGGCACGTCGGGTTCGGCACGGGCAAGGCTCGGGAAGTTCCGCTGGCGATCCGCAAGGGGATCGAGGCCGCGAAAAAGAACCTTATCCAGGTCCCGCTCGCCGAAACGACGATTCCGCACGTATCGATGGGCCGATTCGGCGCCGGCAAGGTGCTGCTCAAGCCCGCGCCCGAAGGGACGGGCGTCATCGCGGGCGGTGCAGTCCGGGCGATCATGCAGGCTGTCGGCATCCACAATATCGTCACGAAGTGCCTTGGGACGAACAACGCGCACAACGTCATTCGGGCGACCTTCGAGGGACTTCGGAACCTCAAGGATCCCGCGTATGTACGTAAGCTGCGCGGCAAGGACGGAGAGGAGTAACTGCAATGGCGGCATCCGACGCGAAGGCGACTGGCAAGACCATGCGAATTCAGCAGTACCGGTCAACGATTGGCCAGAAGAGCAAGCTCAAGACCGTGGTCAAGCACCTCGGGTTCCGGCGTCTGAACCAGACGCTCGAGCGGCCCGACACGCCGGCCATCCGCGGCATGGTTGCGAAGGTTCCGCACCTCGTGCGGATCGTAGAGGAATAGTCGAACGAATGTCCGCGCGGGACGGAATCGGCTCGCGGAAACGACAGACGGCGACCGGAGAAACACAATGCTTGGACTCCACAATCTGAAGCCCGCGAAGGGCGCGGTCAAAAACAGGAAGCGCATCGGGCGCGGCCCCGGGTCGGGAACGGGAAAGACGTCCGGAAAGGGCCACAAGGGCCAGAAGTCACGGTCCGGCTACTCGCTGCGGCCCGGGTTCGAGGGCGGCCAGATGCCCCTTCAGCGCCGGTTGCCGAAGCGCGGCTTCACGAACATCTTCAAGAAGGAGTGGGTCGAGGTGAATCTCGCAACGCTCGAGAAGCGGTTCGAGGCCGGGGCCGAGATCACACCGGACGTTCTGATCGCAGCCGGATATTGTTCGAAGCGATCGATCGACTCGAGTGCAGGTCTCGTGGTGATGGGCAAGGGCGAGATCACGAAGGCCATTCGTGTGTCGGCCCACCGCATCACGAAGGGCGCGAGAGAGAAGATCGAGAAGGCCGGAGGATCGGTGACGATCCTGGGCGCCACCGAGGCGGCGGCTTCGTAGCAGGGATCGGATCAAGCGCCCTCTCCCGCCGCGGTAACGGTACCGCACGGGGAACTGGCGACTGCCGGGTGATTCTGGGGTTGGCAACACGATGATCGAGAATTTCCTCAACAGCTTACGCAACGTCTTTGCCGTGCCGGACCTGCGCAAGCGGGTCCTCTTCACACTGAGCCTTCTTGCGGTGTACCGCATCGGCAGTCACATCCGCGTGCCCGGAATCGATCCGGTCCAGCTCGAGCAGCTCTGGCAGAACGTCGCCTCGTCGTTGCTCGGAGTCCTCGACCTCTTCTCGGGTGGAAACCTGCAGAAGATTTCAGTCCTGGCTCTCGGCATCATGCCGTACATCACGGCCTCGATCATCCTCCAGCTCATGACGGTCGTCAGCCCGCGCCTGAAGGCGGTTCAGGAAGAGGGCGAGATGGGCCGCCGGAAGATGAATCAGTGGACAAGGTACCTGACGGTGGTCCTGGCGATCATCCAGACGACGAGCATCGCGTGGTTCCTGCAGAGTCAGCCCGGCCTCGTGTATGAGCCCGGTGTGTCGTTCATCGCGTTGACGACGCTGACATTGACGACTGGAACGATCTTCATCATGTGGCTCGGCGAGCAGATCACCGAGCGGGGGATCGGCAATGGAATCTCGCTGATCATATTCGCCGGCATCATCATCGGCGCGCCGCAGGCGATGGTGCAGATCTACGGGAAGGCGACGGAGGGCGGCACCCAGACGGCTCTTGGAATGATCCTGCTGCTCGTCGGGATGGTCCTGATAATTGCGGCCATCATCTTCATGGAGCGTGGCCTGCGGAAGATCCCGATCAACCACGCTCGACGGCAGGTTGGCCGCACTGCGGTTCCGGTCCAGCAGACGACGATGCCCATCAAGGTGAACATGGGCGGCGTCATCCCGGTGATCTTCGCGGCGTCGATCATGGCGTTCCCGCAGACGCTGGCGAACCTGATTCCGAATTCGGTCTTCGGCTTCGACCTTTCGTCGCTGCAGGAATTCCTGTCGACCGCGGTTCAGAGCATGGGAGGCGGCGGGCACCCCTTCTACATGCTGCTCGATGCGGCCGCGATCATCTTCTTCACGTTCTTCTACGTCTCGATCATCTTCAACACGGAAGAGGTTGCCGACAACCTGCGCAAGAACGGCCAGTTCATTCCCGGCATCCGTCCGGGCAAGAGAACGGCGGACTACCTCAACGGGGTGCTCAATCGGCTGACTTTCGTCGGGGCGCTCTATCTTGCCGTGCTCGTCCTCATCCCGCAGGTCATGATCCAGGGTGTGGCGTTCCAGCAGATTCCGTGGTTCGGGCCGGGCCTCGACGACTTCATTAGATCGAACATCGTGACGTCGTGGATGGCGACCGGAATGGGTCTCAACTTCCAGTTCGGTGGAACGAGTCTCCTCATCGTAGTCGGTGTCGCCATGGACACCATGCAACAGGTCGAGGCGCAGCTGATCATGCGCCATTACGATGGCTTCCTCGGACCGGGTGGACGGCGGCTGCGCAGCCGGCGCGTTCCCGGAGCCCAGTAACAGGGATTGATGTGAAGTCAGATCGAGGAAAGATCCTGATCCTGGTCGGCGCTCCGGGAGCCGGCAAGGGCACGCAGGCGCAGATGCTCGAGCAGCGGTTCGGTATGCCGCAGATCTCGACGGGCGATATCCTGCGTGTGATTGCCAAACAGGACTCGGATCTAGGACGCGAAGTGGCTCGTGTCCAGAAATCGGGCAAGCTCGTGAGCGACGAGGTACTTGCGGAAGTCGTTAGAGAGCGTACCGTGCTAGCGGACTGTGAGCATGGATACATCCTGGACGGATTCCCGCGAACGCTCTCGCAGGCGGAAACGCTCGAGGTGCTCGCGCGGGAACAGGACCGGGAAATCCTCGCCATCTACGTGCGGGTCGAGCGGCACGAGCTGATGAGCCGGTTGACTGGACGGCGGGTCTGTCCGAACTGCAACGAGATCTTCAACGTGCACTCGCGACCGCCGGCGGTTGACGGAGTGTGCGACAACTGCGGACACGGCCTGTTCCAGCGTGACGACGATCACGAAGAGACGGTTGCACGTCGAATCGCCACCTGGTCCGACCAGACCAAGCCGGTGTACGACTACTACCGCTCCACCGGTCGACTTGTCACCGTTGATGGCGCGAAACCCGTCGATGAGGTCTTTCGCGAGATCATGACGGCGGTGGGAATTTGCGAGGCGGAGAGCGCATGAGGCTTCGCCGAGACCGAATTACGCGAAAGTCCGCGACTGAGATCGAGAAGATGAGGGTCGTGGGACGCCTCGTCGGCGAGATCCTGCGCGACGTGCGCGCGATGGTGGAGCCGGGCGTCACCACGCTCGATCTCGATCGGTTGGCGGAAGAAAAGACGCGGGCAGCCGGCGGTATCCCGGCGTTCATCGGTGTGCCCGGTCCTCGAGGACCCTACAGGCATTCGCTCTGCACGTCCGTCAACGACGAGGTCGTGCACGGCATTCCATCGGGACGGAAGCTCGTCGAAGGTGACGTCATCGGTATCGACTTCGGAATCGTGCTCGACGGATACGTCGGCGACTCCGCGGTGACGGTGCCGGTGGGCGAAATCGCGGACGAGGTGAAACAGTTGCTCAAGGCCACGGAGGAGTCGCTCTTCCAGGCCATCGATCGCATGCGGCCCGGCAATCGGCTCAACGATGTGGGCGGAGCGGTCGAGGACTATGTCGAAGCGCGGGGCTACACGGTCGTGCGCGACTTCTGCGGACACGGGATCGGGCGAAAGATGCACGAGCCTCCGCAGGTCCCGAATTACCGGTCGAGGGGTGGGGACTCCAACCTCATCCTCCGTGAAGGGCTCGTGCTCGCGATCGAGCCGATGGTCAACCTGGGCGTGGCCGACGTGTTGACTCTCAGTGACGGATGGACGGTCGCGACGGCCGACGGCAAACCGTCGGCGCACTTCGAGCACACGATCGCGGTGACCGAAAGCGGCCCCGAAGTTCTGACGCTCGTGGACGCGGAGAACTATTTGACGACAGCAGCGCTGTAATGGCTTGCCGGCACCGAAAGTGCCGTGCTAGTGTGACTCTTTTGATTCGAAGGCTTTGGCGAGGAGTAACGAGACCATGAAGGTTCGTGCGTCCGTGAAGAAGATTTGCGACAACTGCAAGGTTATTCACCGCAAGGGCGTGGTGCGGGTGATCTGCACCAACCCGAAGCACAAGCAGCGGCAGGGATAGTCGAGAGGGAGTGAGGAATGGCACGTTTAGCAGGAGTTGATCTCCCACCCAACAAGCGAGCGGAGATCGGACTGACGTACATCTACGGCATCGGACGATCGCGGTCGAAGACGATCCTCGATGCCGCCAATGTCGATATTCATACGAAGATCCGTGACCTGACCGAAGAAGAGCTGAACCGGATTCGTGCTGTCATCGATCAGCACGGCGAGGTCGAAGGCGATCTTCGGAAGCGTATCCAGCTCGACATCAAGCGGCTGATGGACATTGGCTGCTACCGTGGATTGCGCCACCGTCGCGGACTACCGGTTCGCGGACAGCGCACCCACACGAACGCTCGGACACGCAAGGGTCCGCGTCGCATGACGGTCGCCAAGAAGAAGGCGCCTGGCAAGAAGTAACGCTCGGGCGCCTCGAATCGGGCCGGTGATCTTCGCGATCACTCCCGGTTGACGCGCCTGAAGCGTGAAGAAGCACTCACGAGGAGTTATGGCGAAAGCAGGAGCACAGAAGAAGGGCGGAGCGGGCAAGAAGAAAACCTTCAAGAAGAAGGAAAAGAAGCTTGTCCCGCAGGGAATCGTCCACATCCAGGCGTCCTTCAACAACACCATCATCAGCATCACGGACCAGTCCGGAAACCTCGTGACGCAGTCGAGCTCGGGTGCCCTCGGGTTCCGCGGCTCGCGCAAGGGAACGCCTTTCGCCGCGCAACAGGCCGCGTCGCGAGCGGCGCAGGCCGCGCGCGATGCCGGTATGGCAAGCTGCGAGGTCCGCGTCAAGGGACCGGGCGCTGGACGCGAGTCCGCGATCCGCGCCCTGCACGGAGCCGGTATCGAGGTGAAGCTGATCCGAGACGTTACGCCGATCCCGCACAACGGCTGCCGCCCTCCGAAGCGGCGTCGAGTCTGATCACATTGCGCCCAACGGCTGGCGCGACCGTGTTTTCGGAGTTCATCCTCCGGGACACTCGCGCCGCCCGTCGGCCGCAACCGTCCGTTCCCGAGGGTCCGGATACGAAGAAGGAAGAAGGGCCCGGAAGCGCCATCGGCGACTCCGGCCTGTAAACTTTTCAGGAGAATACACTTGGCGAGATATAGAGATGCAAAGTGCCGGCTGTGCCGGCGAGAGGGCGCGAAGCTCTTTCTGAAGGGTGAACGGTGCTTCAAGCCATCGTGCGCCATTGAGAAGCGCGGAACGACACCTCCGGGACAGCACGGTCGCGATCAGCGCCGTACGAAGGTCACCGGCTATGGCACACAGCTTCGCGAGAAGCAGAAGGTCAAGCGCATTTACGGAATGCTCGAGAAGCAATTCCGGATCTTCTTCGAGAAGGCCGCACAACAGAAGGGCGTCACGGGCGAGACATTGCTCTCGATGCTCGAGCGGCGCCTCGACAACGCGGTTTTCAGGCTTGGCTTTGCGATCAACCGGCGCCAGGGACGGCAGCTCGTTGCACACGGCCACATCGCCGTCAACGGCCGCCGCGTGAACATCCCGTCCTTCTTTGTCCGTCCGGGCGACCGCGTGTCGGTGCTCGAGGGGAGCCGAAAGAACGTCCACGTCATGAGCGCGTGGCAGACCGCGTCGGGTCGCGGCCGGCCGTCGTGGCTCGAAGTGACCGACCTCGAGAAGATGGAGGGCCGCGTTACTGCGCTGCCGCGTCGCGAGGATATCGATCAGGACATCAACGAACAGCTCATCGTCGAGCTGTATTCGAAGTAGCCCGGAAACGGCTCGAACTCCCGGAAGGTACACATGGAGCAGACTTCTCTTTGGACCGGATTTCAAAAGCCCAAGCGGCTTGTGCCCGACGCTGAGACGCTGACGGAAACCTACGGCAAGTTCTCGGCGCAGCCCTTCGAGCGAGGCTTTGGTACGACGATCGGCAACAGCCTTCGCCGTGCCCTGCTCTCGTCGATCGAGGGCGCGGCCATCACTGCCGTTCGCATCGAAGGCGTGCTGCACGAGTTCTCGTCGATCCCCGGCGTCGTGGAAGACGCAACCGACATCATCCTCAACCTCAAGCAGGTGCCGTTCAAGCTGTATGGCGCCGGTCCGAAGACGCTGCGCGTCAAGAAGACCGAGCCGGGCATCCTGCTCTCGGGTGAGATCGAGGTCGACAACGAGGTCGAGATCCTCGACCCGAACATCCAGATTGCCACCGTCTCGGAGGGTGGATCGCTCTCGATCGAGGTTCGATTGAAGCGTGGCCGCGGGTACGTCTCGGCGGAGAGGAACTTCGACGAGGACCTGGCGGTCGGATACATCCCGATAGACTCGGTGCATACGCCGGTCAAGAAGGTGAACTACACGGTCGAGGCCGCGCGCCTCGGTCAGGACACCGACTACGACAAGCTTTCCATCGAGGTCTGGACGAACGGCAGCGTTTCCCCGGAGACCTCGATCGGTCTCGCCGCGAAGTTGATCAAGGATCACATGTCGATCTTCATCAACTTCGAGGAAACGACCGATGACGTGCACGTCGACGACCAGACGCCGCCGCCGGTGCCCTACAACGAGCACCTCGACCGGTCGGTAGACGAACTCGAGTTGTCGGTTCGCAGCTACAATTGCCTGAAGAACGCGGACATCAAGACGATCCGCGAACTCGTCCAGCGCTCCGAGATGGAGATGCTCAAGACGAAGAACTTCGGCCGCAAGTCGCTCAACGAGATCAAGGAGATCCTCTCCGGGATGGGCCTTGGACTCGGAATGAAGTTCGACGAGCAGGGCCGGATCATTCAGGAACCCGAAGAGTACGAGCCGGATCTCGATGGCGTCTATGACGACGACGAGGAGGAGGAGTAAGCGATGCGCCATCTCGTTGCACATCGAAAGCTCGGGCGGACGTCCGCCCACAGGAAATCGCTGCTTCGCAGCCTCGCAACGTCGCTGATCCTCGAGGAGAGGATCGAGACGACGTTGCCCAAGGCCAAGGAGCTGCGGCCGTTCGTCGAAAAGGCCGTGACGCTTGGCAAGCGGGCAAACACCGCCGAGAAGCCGGCAGACGTCGTGCACGCACGGCGTCAGGCCGCCGGTTTCGTTCACGCCGGCAACCGGACCAGCGCATCGCGCCGGCCCGATGGCGGATACCATCAGGATCGTCCCGAGCGGACCGCCGGCGTTGCGGCCGTTGCAAAGCTCTTCGACGAGCTGGCCAAGCGGTACGAATCCCGTCCCGGCGGATACACGAGGATCATCAAGCTCGGCACTCGCAAGGGTGACGGTGCCGAAATGGCGATCATCGAATTCGTGGATCGTCCGGAAGTGGTCGAATCGCGGACGGCCGACACCGGCGACGCCGCCAAGAAGCCAGGGCTGCTCGACCGACTGCGCGGACGCGGCCGCAAGAAGTCCGACGACGCCGCTGGCGCGGAGTAGACGCACGAGAAGTCTCGGCAGGCCCCAACGCTTCGGTAACAGAGCGTTGGGGCTTGTTTGCGATCACGGAACTGCCTTTGATGGGAAGCCTGACCGATGACACTCAAAGACGTCAAAGAGTTGATTGAGCTGGTCCACGCGAAAGGGTTCGCCGAGTTCGAGATTGCCCAGGCCGACTTCACTCTGAAGATCGTGGCGAACGCTCCGGTCGTTTACGCGGCGCCGCCGGCGAATGCCGTGGCGCCCGTCGTGATCGTTCCGGCCCAGGCGGAGAGTGCCGCACCAGTAGCCGCGCAGGCGGCCGTGGCGCCTGCTCCCGTCGCCGAAGAGTCGCTCGTTATCGTCAAGTCGCCGATAGTCGGCACGTTCTACCGAGCGCCGGGTCCGACCGCGGATCCGTTTGCGAAGGTTGGCGATCGCGTCGACGTTGGATCGGTGCTCTGCATCGTCGAGGCGATGAAGCTGATGAACGAGATCGAATCGGATACCGCGGGCGAGATCGTCAAGGTTTTCGTCGAGAACGCGCAGCCGGTGGAATACGGCCAGCCGCTTTTTGGCATCCGTCCGTAGGCGACCCCAATGTTCAAGAAGATCCTCATCGCGAACCGGGGCGAGATCGCCTGCCGGATCATCTGGACGTGCAAGGAGCTCGGCATAAAGACCGTCGCCGTGTACTCCGAGGCCGACGAGGAAGCGCTTCACGTTCGGTTCGCCGACGAGGCGATCCGCATCGGTCCTCCGAACCCGCGCCAGAGCTACCTTTCGATGCCGGCCATCATCAGCGCCGCCGAGATCACGAACGTCGACGCGATTCACCCCGGGTACGGTTTTCTCGCCGAGAATGCGCGCTTCGCGGAGATCTGCGAGTCGTGCAACATCCGGTTCATCGGGCCGACGCCGCATGCAATTCGCACGATGGGTGACAAGGCAGCGGCTCGCAAGGCGATGATCGACGCGGGTGTGCCGGTCGTTCCCGGCAGCGAGGGCATCATCGAGTCGGCCGAGGATGCGCAGCGCACCGGCGACGAGGTCGGGTATCCGCTCATGCTCAAGGCATCGGCCGGTGGCGGTGGACGCGGGAT
>CAZXLQ010000223.1:0-8996 GCA_964641945.1 uncultured Clostridia bacterium | reverse complement strand
AGCCGACCCCCGAGCGGTAGCCAGCGACCCACCGACAGTCGATCGGTTCCCATCACATCCGTCCTTCCGCAGTCTGTATCCCGCGGACACAGTCGCAGAGTTGCCGGGCGCACGAGATCCGCCAGGGGGATTGTGACGAACCCGTGCTCGACTCTGTGGCTCTCGGAACGGCTACTTCACCACCGTTGCGGACAGGATGAGAATGAGTGCCGTCTTGTTCAGGCTCGCCGAACCTACGATCACCTGTTCGCCCGGGTTGAGCGAAAGGTTACTCGCGATACGGGCGTTGCCGAGGCGGCCCGACATCTCGAACTCGAACCCCGTCAGGTCGATCTGACTTGCTCCGCCGGGCTCGGACGTTCGCGCAATCGATCGGATCTCGTAGCCATATCGGAGATTTGCGTTCGGCTCCGAGAGACTGCCTAGCGTTGTCCCGGATATCTCGCCCGATCCACGAGTCGGCGCGTGCCCCTCGCGACTACGCTGCATGATCGGTGTCAGCAATCGGAAGCTCTTGTACCCGAAGGCGGACCGCAGCTGCTGTGCCGCTCCACGAATCTCGGGCGGAAGATCCGTATCCGCTCCGTCGGGAGTCTGTGAGGCGAGCATGACGAAGAGCCTGATGTCGATGTCCGAGGCCGGCGGCGCCGGGACGTCGAGGCGCTTGATCGCTGCCTCGATCGTCGCGAGATTCTCGGGAAAATCGCGCACCGTGAGCGTCTTGAAATCGCGACTCGCGTCGATCACGGCGCCGCGGCGCCCGCTGCCGAGGGCCTGAAGCACCTCTTCAAGTCGCACCGGATCCCGGTGACGCACTTCGAAGATCTGATTCTTCATTCCCGAGTCCTCGACGAAGACGTGTCTGTCGGCCGGGGGCGCCATTGCGGGACCGGGCTGAACAGGGCCTTCAGGCGGGCCTGCCTGACCGGGGCGTGCCGGTGGGCCGGGTCGCCCTGCGCGCGGGCTCCTCGGAGCGCCTGGAGGTGGTGTGGCGCCTGCTCTGGGCGGCCCGTCGGGCGCTGCGACAGGGTCGGGAGCTTCCTCGGGAGCGGGAGCGGGTGCCCCTGGCGGCTCCTGCGGCTCGGTTGCCGCGACTACGGCCGCAGGAGACGGCGGGGGGACCGGAGCCGGCGCAGCGACCGATGATCCCGCGATGGCCGGTGCGGGAACCTGGGCAGGCGCTTCGACCGCGGGTCGGGCATCCTGCGAGAGTCCGGGCGAAACCGTGCTCATCATCAGTAGTAGTGCACCGGATATGGTTTTGATCTTCATCTTGAAACGTACTCCTTGCTGTGTTCACTCGCTGCGCCTTCTTCGCAAAAGCGTGTTGCCCCGGAAGCCCGATCAGTCGCCGATCTCCGCAGGCGTCGACGCACCTTCATCCGAACGTGGAACGAACCAGATGATCCGGATTTTCGGATCCTGCGTCTGAAACTCGAACCGCATCATCGAGTCCGAGTCGCAGGCGCCCAATCCCAGAGTCGGCGTCGGCGGCGTGTGGCTCGGCTCGACAGTGCGCCGACCGACGCGGCGCGATTTCCGATCGACCCGGCGAGGCCTGTCACTCAATTTCCTCGAGTCGAGCACATCATTCTTCGAAAACGGACCGACCATCGTGAACAGGCTCGGCTCCGTGTCTTCGACACGCGTTGCCGGTCCGGCGATCGCATTCGTACCAACGGGACCGCCGATCCGTCCGATTCCCGCTACGGCGAGCAGCACCGCAATGATGGCGATGGACGCCGCAGCGGCCAGTCTCGCAATGAACGCCCTGCGTCGGGCTCGCTGGAACTCGATGGCGATCTCCGTCCGGACCTGTTCGCGAAGCCGATCGCGGTCTTCATCTTCGTAATCTGGCTCGGACCAGTCGACGAGCATCTGGCGCACCGACCTTTCTCGCTCGAGCGCCGCGGCACACAGCGCGCACTCGCGTACGTGCGCTTCTATCTCGCACTCGGTTGCGTCCGGCAAGTCGCCCGCAACGAAATCCGCGGCCAGCGATTCGAAAGCGCTGCACGTCATCGAAGACCTCCTGCCCGCCCGCCGGCCGCAACGGCCTCCGAGCAATATGACCGAACCTTCGCGCGCGCGGTTGACACGTAACCGCGCACCGTCGCGGCCTTCATTCCAAGCGCCATGGCGACTTCCTCGGTCGTAAGGCCTTCGAGATCCCTCAGGACGAATGCCTCGCGCTCGCGGTCGGCAAGTTCCGACAGGGCCCGTCCGATGAGCTCCCGCCGCTGGGTCCTGAGCAGGACGTCGTCCGGTGGTTCCTCGCTTCCAGCTGGATCCCAGTCATCGATGTCGACGAGCGGTGCAAAACGTGCCGCTCTGACTGCACCTGCGCGGCGTGCGTCACGGCAGGCGTTGATTGCGATCCGGTATAACCACGCCGAAAAGCTCTCGCCAGTACGATATGTTCCGAGATAGCGAAAAACCCTGAGAAAGATCTCCTGCGCCACGTCACGCGCGTCGTCCTCGTTTCCGAGAATTCGCCACGCAACCGATACGACGCGCCGCTCCGAGCGGCGAATTATGAGGTCAAAAGCCTCGAGGTCCCCGCGACGAGCCCGGACAATCGCCTGCTCGAGCACGTCGTCTCGGGCATCGGTCGCCGGGCAGGCTCCGAGCTTGCCGGTCGTCAGAGCGATGTTGACCACGTCTCCCGCCATCGAGGTTCCTTGCGCCTTCACCTTGAACTACTGGTTCAGAGCGAAAAACGTTGGGGCGGTTCTCGTGTTCCGGATCTAAGGCACGTCGACGCTCGACTTTGGGGCTGCGTCGATGGCCGGGTTGCTCCCAACCCGACGAAACAGCCCAACCACCTTCCCGAGAACGCCGTGCAGCGCGTAGATCGACGCGATCAGCAGCAGCGTCCACTGCGAATAATAAAAGACCGAAACGATCACAACCGCCAGGAAGAGCACGACGAGTCGAGGATTTCGGGAATTCGGCGCGACCGACTTGAAGCTCGTGTACCGGAACGTGCTGACCATCAGAAACGCCAGGCACGCAACGAGCACGAGAAGCGCCACACTCCAGTCCCTTGGGCTGATGTAGACCACGCGTCCAAGGAGGTTGAACTGCGACGCGGTCACCGATGCCGGAGTCGGTGAGAAGTGCACGATCGACGCAATGAGGCTCGCGCCGGCTGGAATCGGCATTCCGACGAAGGCTTTCTTGTCGAGTTTCGGGCTGGCGTTCGGCTTCTGGAGCTTCGGCTTCGACGCCATAACGTTGAAACGAGCCAGGCGCAACGCCCCGCAGATGAGGAAGAGAAACGACACTGCCCACGGGAAACTCCCCAGATCGGGCGTGAAACCGTACCCCCAGCAGTAGACGAGCATCGCAGGGGCGATGCCGAACGTGAGCACGTCGGCAATCGAGTCGAACTCGACACCGAACTGGGTAGTGGAGTTCGTCATCCGGGCGACGCGGCCGTCGAGGAAGTCGAACAGCACCGCCCAACCGATGAACAGGGCCGCGATATTGAAATGCCTCGCGGCCCCCTCGATGTCCCCCGAATTCAAGGCCACACTGCCGCTGACCGATTCGATGACTGCCGAGAATCCGCAAAAGATGTTCGCGGTCGTGAACAGGCTGGGGATTATGTAAACGCTCTTCTTGAATCCCTTGCGTTCCGGTCTCGTCACTTCCACTTCATCAGTCACGGATCTTTCTCCCGATGACGGTCTCGCCGCCGACGACGCGATCGCCGATTCGACACAGGACCTCGATGTCCGATGGCATCACGACATCCATCCTCGAGCTGAATTTCATTAGACCGATACGCTCACCTGTCGCAACACGGTCGCCAGCCCGCTTCCAGCAGACGATTCGCCTGGCCACGAGGCCGGCAATCTGTCGCGCAACTATCGCCATGTCGGCGCCGCGAATCTCGATGACATTCTGCTCGTTCACTTCCGATGCGATCTTACGGCTCGCCACACGAAACTCGCCGGGCTTGTAGGTCACCGATTCGATCGTGCCTCCGATGGGCGCCCTGTTGATGTGCACGTCCAGCGGAGAGAGGAAGATCGATACCTGGGTCGGCGACGCGGGGTCAGAGGCATCGACGTGCTCGACGACGAGAACCTTGCCATCGGCCGGCGATACGACGATTCCCGGCTCGGTCGGCACGGTTCGAGACGGATCTCGAAAAAAATATGCCATGAAAGCCGCCAGCGCGGCGCAGAGAATCGCGAAGCCCCAGAGCCACGCGTTGCCGGTGAACGCGCCGGCAACGCCGGCCAGAAGAGCCGGGAATGCAAAGACCGCGATGAATGGAATGCCCTCTCGTGCCATGTCGAATTCGCTGGATGTCTCCCGACGCGAAACGGGGGCGCTTTCAAGCGCCCCCGTCATGAATGTTGGCGAACCTGCTTGTGGGGTTCAATGAGTGCGATGTTATGAACTTTCTCGGTGGCGGTATTGCGCCAGGATCGTCTCCATCTGGTCCTTGATCAATAGCTTTTTCTTCTTGAGGCTCTTCTCTTCCACCAACTCATCGTCATTCGGGTAGCTCAATGCTGCCAACTGTCCAAGGCGTTCCTCGTACTGACGGTGCTCATTCGCCAGATCTCTGAATTGAGGGTTCTCGGCGAGAAGGTACGCCTTGAGTTCTTCGGTCGTGCTGAACTGATTCATAGAAGCCTCCTTGTTGGGATACGAGACGGGGTGGAAAGATCGGATGAACTGCGGAAACTGCGCTGATAGTACTCCATGCCCGGAAGGCTGGCAAGGGCTGAGTTTCGAGAGACGGTAGTCGCATATCTTGCTACGTATCAATACTTTAGTTCGCCTCCGCGGATGAACGGCGGCAGCTTGGCGCGCTCGGAATCGGTCGAACGCGAGGCGCCGCACGCCATCATTATTGGAGCTAATTCCCTCTCGCTGCGACGTGACCCAACCGCCGTATTGTCTCGAAACCGGAAGTTGAATCTGAGCATCGCTCGAGCTGGCACGAAGCGTCCATTCCTGCGTGCCGGCCAGAATTTCGAAGCCTTCACCGCAGCAATGGCAGACTCGTCCAGACCGAACCCGGCCCAACGTACGAGTACGATTCGACCATAAGTCTCATCGGCAAGAAACTCGACCAGAAGCTCGACGGTGGCCGTGGCGTGGATCCGGTCGGCGTCCGCGGTGTAGGCAGGCACCGGACGCGAGAAGAATCGCGGCGGGATCTCGTCCTTATTGCCCTCGGGATTGGCGACGAAATCGAGGAACGACTCAGGGGATCCGGTTTCCGGCCGCTCATCGACCTCTCGGTCCAGCAGGTCGATCCGCCTGGACCACGACTTCACCTCGACGGCCACCGCATCGAGCAGCAATCGCTCTACTTCTGTCCGCTCACCGCCGAAAAGACGTAAACCATTGTAATGCAGTAAGTTGCCGGACCTTCCGTCGACGAGGAACAGTCCCGCGAACGCGTCCCATCTTCTAGCCCGGTCGGATGACTCGCGTTCGGCCACACTCGACGTCCCCAGAACCAGGATGTCACAACCGATTGCCGATGCAACTCGACGGACTTCGTCTTTCGTCGGGTTGAGCGAGCCATTGAATCCGACACCTCGCGACGCGGCGTCCACAAGACCAAAATCCAGCGTCGCAACACCTGACCCGGCGAGTTGCCGCGCAACCTCCGAGCGCAACGGGGCGAAGCCTGGCATCGGAAGGACGGCCGTACGATGGGCCGCGAGTCCCGGATCGCGCCGACCGAACGCGGTCGCTTGAAGCAATCCGATCAGGATCGCGACCGTGGCGGCGCAGATCGAACGCCGGATGACCGGCCTCACTTTCACGACGCCAGTTTTTCCGACGCTGCCGTGACGGCATCAGCCACCTCGGCCGGAAAACAGAACCGGTGAATCCTGTAGCTTTCCATGCCTTTCACGACGTGCGAGACACTGCTGATCTCACGCACCTCGCCGCCAGGATTACCGACCTCGACATAGATGTTGGACCGGGCATCGGCCTCGTCAGGAGCATAGTAGCCGTAATACGGCACATCAGAGGCACTGTCGACGACGAAGTAGTACTCGGGATCGAATCCGGCAGCCGCCACGATTCCGCACACAATCTCCGCGAGCTCCGCTTCGGCCGATGGATCGACGTCGACGTCGAGCGTCTTGAAGAGTCTTCGATCCACGAACCGTATGGCCAGGTCCGAGAGCACCGGATCCGGATCTCGTTGCCACTGCTTGATGTGGAACATCAGGTCATAGTCGTCCAGTTCCAGGTACTCGACCACCGATAGCTCGTGGCCACCGAGCATCCGTTCGAACACGGATCCTGGAACAGTGAAATGCAACTCGGCAGCTTCGAACAGCTCAACGGCCCGCCGGAGGATCGAAAGCAGTAGCGCCTCTGCCGCGCGAAGCGTCCGATGGAAATAGACCTGCCGGAACATGTAGAACCTGGCCTGAAGGTACTCTTCGACCGCGTAGAGACCCTTGGCGCCGACGAACAGTCGGGCTCCCGTCGAGTCGAGACGGATATGCCGGAGTATCCACTCGAGGTCGTAGTTACCGTATTTGGCACCTGTCATCAGCGCATCACGCAGTAGATAGTCACAGCGATCCACGTCGAGTTGACTCGAGACGAGTTGCGAGACGAAGGCCGGCTGAAAATCGTAGCTGTACACCGAAGCTATATCTCGCGGAAGCTCCGGGTCGAAACGGGCGAGAATCTCGTTCACCCGGGTTCGAGGATCCAGAAGGATGTCGACGGTGCGTTGCTCGTGTGCAACCTTCAGCACCTTCTCGATTACATGCGAGAACGGTCCGTGCCCGATGTCATGAAGAAGGGCGGAGGCGAGGGCGATTGCGCGAACGCGGTCATCGACGAGGTCGTCGCGCCCGATTCTTTGCAGCACCCGCCGCATTACGTGCATGACACCGAGCGAATGCGTGAATCGGCTGTGTTCGGCGCCCTGGTAAGTGAACATCGCCAGGCCGAGCTGCTTGATGCGCCGAAGGCGCTGGAACTCGGGCGAATCGACGATCTCGATGAGGAGCCGTTCTACCGGATCGTCATACGACAGCGCGATGATGTTGTGCACCGGATCGCGATAGAGTCGTTCGATCGGCGGTGACATCAACGCATCTCGGAGGATCGGTTCAGTCGTCGCCTCCATCCTCGAGCTCGACCTCGAGAACGGAATGCGCGATCAGATACTCCATCCATTTCGCGTTGTCGCCGACAAGCCGCATCCCTACTCCTGACGCCCTGTCTTTCTCTTCGCGGACCCAGACGATCTGGCCGAAGCCGAGCCGTCGGTCGTCCGCCGACGCATCGACCAGGGCAAGCAAACCGCCAGCCTTCAGGCTCAAGCTCGTTTCGACGAACGCGCCACGCCGGGTGACGTTCTCGACCGTAGCGTGTTCCCGAAAAGGACGTCCGTCAACGTCATCGCCTTCGATGACGATGGGCAGACGGTAGTTCACTCGCGTCTGCGATGTTGCGTTCATTAGGTCGGGCCGTTTCGCATCCATCTGCGCACTTCACTATGAACTTCACGGGGATTGGGTGAACGTCGCGATTGTACTCGAAGGACGGCTCGAGCAAGAAGGAACAAAAACAAAACGGTCACCCCGAAGGATGACCGTTTGCGAATTTGGTTGCGGGGGCAGGATTTGAACCTGCGACCTTTGGGTTATGAGCCCAACGAGCTACCAGACTGCTCCACCCCGCGTCAGGAACAAGGAGTATGCCGAGCGCCCTCGGGTCCGTCAACAGTTTTCTTCGGGAGCCACGGCCTGGACAGACCGGGCTCCCGAAGTTGACTGTCTTATTCGACCTTTGTCACTTCCGACGAAGCTGACTCGTCCGACTCTGCACCGCCCTCGGCGACCGATTCCACGGCGGCCTCAGCAGCAGGAGCCTCGACGGCTTCCTCGACGACCTCAGCCTCTGCCTCGACAGGTGTCTCGACGGCCTCTTCGACTGCCGCCTCCGCGATCTCGCAAGAAGGAGCTTCGACGGCCTCCTCGACGACCTCAGCCTCTGGCTCGACAGGGGTCTCGACGGCTTCTTCGACTGCCGCGGCGACAGGCGCTTCAGCTTCGGCCTCAACGACCGTTTCATCGACGGCTTCCCCGGCGCTGACCTCGGCGCTGGCTTCGACCGTGGCTTCCGCCTCACCGGATTCAGACGAACCATCCTCTCCGGCAGCCGCTTCAGGTGCCGCCGAGCGGGGGAAGAGGTTCGCAAGCTCACCTAGTGACGCCATGCCTTCACCACTGTCGTAGTAGGTCCGGACGTCGCTCGGATCGTCCTCCTTGCCAACGGCTCGTGCCGAAAGGCCGATCTTCCGCTGCTCGCGATCGAGCTTCAGGATCTTGAAGGCAAGCTGCTGTCCAATCTGGACGGCATCCTCGGGCTTCTCGATCCGCTCGTCGGCGAGCTCCGACACGTGGCAGAGTCCCTCGATTCCCTCCTCAAGCTCCACGAAGGCGCCGAAGTTGGCGAACCGGGCGATCTTGCCCTTAACGAGGTCGCCGGCACGGTGCGTGTCGAAGAAGCGATCCCAGGCGTTCGGCTCGAGATCCTTGATCGACAGCGAGAGACGGCGATTCTCCGAATCGATGTTCGTGATGATCGCGTTGACGGCCTGGCCCTTCTTGAGGACCTCGGACGGATGCTTGATCCGCTTCGTCCACGAGATGTCGGAGACGTGAACGAGTCCGTCCACACCGTCCTCGATCTCGACGAACGCGCCGAAGTCGGTCAGGCTGCGAACCTTGCCTTCCACGCGGGTCCCGATGCCGTAGCGATGTGGCAGCGTCTCCCACGGATCCGGCTCGGTCTGCTTGATACCGAGCGAGATCCGGCGATTGCGCGGATCCACGTCGAGCACCATCACGTTCACTTCCTGGCTGACGTCGACAATCTTCGACGGGTGCTTCAGGCGCTTCGACCACGTCATTTCGGTGACGTGCACGAGACCCTCAACGCCCTCCTCGAGCTCGACGAACGAGCCGTAGTCCGTGATCGAG
>CAZXLQ010000222.1:2669-9012 GCA_964641945.1 uncultured Clostridia bacterium | reverse complement strand
TCCGGGGGCGGATGCGCAGGATCCGGCAAGGGGCCGGCCGACAGGCTCGACCTTCCCGCCAGTCCGGATTCCCCTTCAGTCCCTGTTCATCCGCCCCCCGAGCCCTGAGTTCACGTGATCCCGGACGGCGCGATCAAGTAACGAAATCGGATCATCCTGCCGATTTGATGAGACGAACCAGACTCCGAACAGAGGAGGTACTGCCGTGAAACGGCTCCTGACGATGATCGCAGTCGATCTGGCGTGGGCCGCCGGTTTGGCCGCCATCGCCCTCGCCTTTCTGGGCGCTCCTGACGCGACGCGCACCCACGCGGCGCCCGAGGCCGTTGCCGACCCTGCGATGGCGGAGGCCAACCGGGCTCTGCTGCGCGCCCGCGTCGCCGAGACGCTCGCGACCGAGATCGCCTGGATCAAGCCCGGAGCCGCGTCGAAGGCGCCGACGGCCGAGTCGCTGCGGTTCTTCCTTGCCGAGCGCGCGCACCTGGACATCGAGGCGGACCTTCTCGAGCGCCTCGTCGCCCAGGAAGCGCGTACCGCTGACGGCGGTGCGGCGCGGATCACGACGCGCGAACTCGCCACGGTCTTGTCGCGGTTCGCGCTGGAGAGGGCGCGCGCGGCGACCGACGCCGACATCGCGAGGGCGGCGGTAGGCTTCGGCAACGGAAAGTCCTCCGGGCCCGTGATGGTGCTCTCGGAAGCGTCGATCCGAAGGCTCGAATCGGGTGCCGAGGTGCCGGACGACGAATTGGTCTACGTCCCCGACCCAGCGGCGGCGCCGGCGCGGCCGTCGGTGATGCTGCGATTCACGGGCGAGGGCCAGATGACGGCTGAAGAGTTCGAGACCGTCGCGAAGAAGATCCGTTTCAAGCTCGCGGCGCCACGCGACTTCGCGCTCGCGCTGCAATTTGCGCCGGAGCACGTCGATAAGGTGATCGTCAAGCGGCTGGAACTGCTCGCGGACGCGTTTCCGCTCGCGCGGACCGAGGGCATGACGCCGGTCGAGGCGTTGATCGTGACCTACTCGCTCGCGAGCGACGACTGGCTCGACTTCCCGACCGACGAAGCGAAGGCGCGGGCGATGGACAAAGCGACGATCTACCCGCAATTCATGCCGGCCGACGTGACCGACGTGCATCGGGTCGCGCCGTACGGCACGGGAGGCGTGCTGTTCTCGTCGCCGCTGGAAATGGTGTTCGACCGCGCAGCGTTCGAGGCCGCGCTCGACCTTCTCGAAAGGAGGAACGGGAGATGATCGTGGATCGGATTCGAGAACTTGGAACGATGCGCATTCTGGCGCGGCTCGTCCTGGCAGCGCTGATTGCCGGGACCTATGCTTGCGAGTTCGGCGATGACGACGGGGACGGCATTTGCGACGAAATCGACGCCGAGACTTCCGGCTGCAGCAGGGTCTACAGAGTGGCAGTTCCCACCCCGAACTTTCTGTGTGTTTACAACTTTCGGTACACGCGCATCGGTTCGTATGGTGTCCCGGCCTGTAAGCCCGAGAATCTCCAGCCAAATACCGTCGTTACAGTGCGAGGTAATCGTGGATCGACCAACCTGCAGGAAGTCTACGATCAAAAGGTCGACTTCGTATCGGCGCGCCTGATTGGCCAACAAGACCCTTGTCCTCCGGAGTCCGGACAATGAGCGCCCGAAAGCTCGCTTCACTCGCGATCGTCGCCGTCCTCACGGCAGCAACAGCCACTGGCGTCGAAGCCGGCTCGCGTCGGACTGGCGATCCCCCCAACCACGTCTTACGGGCTGCATCGATCGTTTCGTCCTCCTACTTCGGCGGCGGCAACGACGACACGATCACGGCCGTCGCCGTCGCTTCCAATGGCGACGTCGTCGCCGTGGGCACCACCGCCTCGTCGACGTCTCAGGGATTCCCGGCGGCCGGGGGGTACGACTCGACCTTCAATCCGGCCGGCTTCTGCGCCACCGGCCAGCCGTACTACGACGCATTCGTCGCGCGGTTCAAGGCTGACGGAAGCGGGCTCGTCTTCGCCACCTACCTCGGCGGGACCTGCAACCAGGTCGCGACCTCGGTCGCGCTCGATCCGGCGGGCAACATCTACGTCGGCGGGTTCACGACGTCGCCCGTACCCTCCTTTCCCGTCACGGTGGGTCCGATGGTCACACAGCCGGGCGGCCTGATGCCCGGCGACGGCTTCGTCGCCAGGCTGTCGGCAGACGGAACGCAACTTGGCTACTGCGGTTACGTCGGCGGAACAGGAAGTGATGCCGTGTACGCCATCGCGGTAGACTCCAGCGGCCACGCGTACGTCGGCGGCTCGACCACGTCCAGGCAGGGGCTTCCCGTCACCGTTGGACCGATGCTGACGGCCCCGGACTCGGACGAGCTGGACGGGTTCGTCGCGAAAGTGAAGCCGGATGGCAGCGGCTTCGACTACTGCGGCTATGTCGGCGGTGCCGGTTTGGACGAGATCACGGCCGTCGCGCTCGACACGACCGGCGCGCTAGTCGTCGGGGGCCAGACGACTTCCGTCGAAGGCCTTCCAGTTTCCGGGGGACCGGACCAGACGCACAACGGCATCGTGGACGCCTTCGTCGGAAAGGTCCGTCCTGACGGCACGGGCTTCGCCTGGCTTGGGTACGTCGGCGGCGCCTCCAACGACAGCATCGGTGGCCTCGCCGCCACTTCCGACGGCGGTGTCGTCATCGCCGGAATGACCAACTCCGACGAGTCGACCTTTCCCGTCCTGACAGGTCCGGACCTGACGTTCAACACGACTGTCGGAAAGCTCAACAGCGACGGGTACGTCGCGAAGGTGCGGTCCGACGGTTCGGCGTTGGAGTATTGCGGGTATCTCGGCGGCGATCTCGTCGACTCGGCGCTCGACGTGGCAGTCGATGCGTCGGGCGTCGTCGTCGTCGCGGGCATCACGGCCTCCACCGAGACCTCGTTCCCCGTCGTCGGGGCGTTCGACTCGTCCAGCAACGGGCCGCTTGGTGTCGACACCTTTGTCGCGGCAGTCTCGGCGACCGGCTCGACACTCCTCTTTTCGAGCTTCCTCGGGGGCTCGGCGAACGACCCGGCGGCTTGCATCGCGCTCGACGCGAACGGGCGCGCCGTTGTAGCCGGCGGAACCATCTCGACCAACTTCCCGACGGCCGGAGCATTCGGCCCGACTAAGGCCGGGTTCCACGACGCGTTCGTCACGACGGTCGACCTGGGGCTCGGTCCGCCGCCGCCATCGGTCGCGAGCGCCGTCAAGCAGGGAAAGAAACTCGTCGTCACAGGCGCGAACTTCGACTCGGGCGCGAAGGTTCTCGTCAACGGCGCCGAATACAAGACGAAGCGCGACGGCACGGACCCGACCGGCAAGCTGAAGAGCGGCAAGGCCGGGAAGATCATCGTCAACGGAGACCGGGTTCGCGTCCGCAACGGCGACGGACGCGAGTCGAACGAAGTCGTGTTCGCGGGATAAGTTAACGATGTTCGCAGGACTCGAATCGAACGCGCCTGAACCCTTGCGCCTCGCGGGTGTCGTTGCCGGCTTCGCCCTCGCCGTCTGGCTGGCACGGCGTGACCGGCTGCCGCTCGAACGTTTCTATCTTGCGACCGTGTACGCCCTCGGGGCTGCCGTCGGAGGCGCCAAGCTCGCAGTATTGGCGGAACACTGGGGCGAGGCTCCGGCTGCCGAGCTCGTGCCCCGCGTCCTGCTGACCGGAGCCGGTTCGTCATTTGGCGCGCTGGCGGCGGCGATACTAGCCGGATTCATCGTGGTTCCGCTGCTCGGCCTGCCCTTCTGGCGGACGGCCGACGTGTTCGCGCCCGCCCTGGCCATCGGGCTCGCGTTCGCGCGCGTGGGGTGTTTCCTGGGCGGCTGCTGCTACGGAACCTCGTGCGTGTGGCCCTGGGGAGTCGAGGTGCCGCTGGAAGCCAGCCTCAGGTCCGCGGCTCCGCTCGGAGTGCCCCTTCACCCGGTACAGCTCTACGAAACCGCCCTGTGCGCCGCGCTCGCGGTCTCGCTCGTAGTCCTGGTGCGCCGCGGCCTGCGGCCGGGAACGGCGTTCGCCGTGTTCCTGACGTCGTACGGCGCGGCGCGTTTCGTGCTCGAGCTCTGGCGCGGCGATCACGCGCCGGGATTCTCTTCGGCACAGGCATGGTCGCTCGCTGCCGTTGCTGCAGGTCTCGCCGTGATCGCGGTCACGCGGGGAAGAAAGGACGAGGATGCGGAAGTCGCGCTGCTGAGCGGCGCCGTTGCGCTGACTATTGAAGAAAGATCGTGAATTGGAGTCTCAAATGAGGATCGTGTTGCTGATTGCCGCTTTGGTGGCGTTCCTTCCGGCGCCATTCGGGATGCCGCCTGCCGCCAGCGCCGGGTTTTCGGCACCCGCCGACATCGTCGTTCAGCCGGCCGGACCGGATCCGCGAAAGGGGATCGTCCTGGGTACGGCTGCCCGTCGCGGGGCGGCAGAGGAGGCGGGATACCGCTTCCTGGCGCGATTCGTTCCGCAGTGCGGAGGCATGGCGGATGCAGAGGACTTCGAGCTGCTTCGACTGCTTGCCGACGACGCGGAGGGCCTCACCGTGATGCACGTTCGCCAGACGTATCAGGGCGTTCCGGTTTTCGGCGCCGAATCGATCGTCGAAGTCAACGATGACGGTACTATCGCGTATTTCACCGATGGCTTCGTGCGCAATATCGACGTCAACACGACTCCGTCAATCGCGCCGGAGGCTGCCGTCGCGACCGCAGCGGAGTCCCTCGGATGCTCGTCGTGCACGCGCCGGCCCATCGTCGACACGTTCGTCCGGCGGTTCGAAGGCGAGGATCGGCTCGCCTACGAGGTATCAATGTCGACCGCCAGCGAAGCGAGCGAATTTGCCCAGCCAGTCA
Organism: uncultured Clostridia bacterium; assembly: GCA_964641945.1. Classification (GTDB taxonomy): domain Bacteria; phylum Acidobacteriota; class Blastocatellia; order UBA7656; family JADIYM01; genus JADIYM01. The sequence goes on along the minus strand of CAZXLQ010000222.1, from coordinate 4,141 downwards.
CCTGGATCGATGCACACTCGGGCGCCATCCTCGAGCAATTCGAGGGACTTCAGTCGCAGCAACCGGTTCACGGTGCCAACAAATCGATGGGCCCGGCACTCTACGAAAACGGTGACGTCACGCTGGACACGTACTGGTACCACGACATGGACGACTGCGACATCTCGCAGGAGGACTACAGGTTGATCGATTCAGTGCATCACGTCAGCACCGTAAAGATTGCGGGGACCTGGCATTCCCCGGCCAATGTCCCCGGGGCGCCCGTGCGGTCGGACAGCAATTCGTTCTCGGACTCGATCGCGAATGCGATTCACTACAACCTCGGACGCACGCTCGAGTACTACAGCACCATTCACAAGCGTATGGGTGTGGATGGCAACGACGGCCCGTCGACGTTCACAAACCACTTTGGTTACTGCAACGGTGAGTCCGAGGACGTGAAGACTTTTCCCGCCGTGGCCCACTACAAGGAGTCCGACTCCTCTGGTGCGGTCGTCGACATGGACAATGCTTTCTGGTCACCGGAAGGCTACATGGCCTTCGGGGACGGTACCGGCGGCCAGTTTTCACCGTTTGTATCTCTCGATATCGCTGCTCATGAGGCAACGCACGGAGTCACGCAATATACCTCGCGGCTCGTGTACCAGGGGGAATCCGGCGCGCTCAACGAGTCGTTCTCCGACTGCATGGCCGCAGCCGTCAAAAGCCACTACGGCGTAGGCCAGCGCTTCGATATTGGCGACCAGATCTGTATCGGCTGTCCGCGAGGGTTATTGCGCTCCATGCAGATGCCGCACGACGGTCCTGTGGACTGCGGCGACAATCATCCCGATCACGTGTCCGAACGATGCGGTAACCCGGGAGATCCTCCCGGTCCGGCCAACGACAACGGCTTCGTACACTCCAACAGCTCGATCCCGAACCACGCCTTCTACCTTCTCTCGGTCGGAGGATTGCACCACCTGACAAACATCCGCGTCCCGACGCTCGGAATCGAGCGTACGGCGAGAATCTGGTACGTGGCGTTCACGACCAAGGTCGGCCCCAACACCAACTTTGCCGGTGCCCGGGCCGCCACGCTCGCTGTCGTGAGGCTCAGCGCGACCGAAACCCGTGCGGTCGAGCTCGCGTGGCGTGCGGTCGGCGTAGGCGGACCTTCGGTGATCGCTCCCAAACTCAAGAAAGGTAAGAAGCTCACGTTCGCGGCAGCCGAATCGGGGATCCAGCAGGAGGCGACCGTTCGCATCGACGGATACGAGACTTTCCCGCTCACGCAAAGCGCAAACGGACGACAGTGGCTCGTGGCTGCGAACGCGAGATCCGCGCAGAGCAACAGGACCGTTGCGGAGCTGTTCGCGGATGGGGATCAGCACGTAGTCACCGTCTATGACCGGGACGGCGCGCCGAGCACCTCCGTGATGATGAGCAGGACGCCGTGATGCTACCTGTCACTGATCCGTCTCCGCTTCCGT
>CAZXLQ010000222.1:0-2569 GCA_964641945.1 uncultured Clostridia bacterium | reverse complement strand
CAGGGCATTCGGAGCCGACCTGGCGGTCCGCGTTCCGGCCGGCCCGCCGTATCGTTATCCGGACGCCAGCGTGGTCTGCGGCGATGTTTCATATACCGTCATCGACGGCCGGCACGCCGTCGACAACCCGGTATTGATCGTGGAGGTCCTTTCGAAGTCGAGCGCCAGCTACGACCGCGGGACCAAATTCGAGGAGTACAAGTCCATCGCGACTCTCTGCGACTACCTGCTGGTCGAGCAGGAGCGTCCTGCCATCGTGCACCGGTCAAAGCTCGATGACGGAGGATGGGTCGAGCGTGAGTTTTCCGGATTGGACGCTTCGGTTCGATTGCCCTCGCTCGGCATCGACCTTCCGCTAGGCGATGTCTACGAAGGGGTGACGTTCGCTCGCGGTCTTTCAGAGCAGACTGGATTACAGGATTGACACGATTCTCCGAGAAATCCTGATAATCCTGTAATCCCGTCTACTCTTCTCGACCCTAGTCGCCGGACGTCTCGAGCGCCGCGCCCTTCGACGAGATGACCTCGATCAGCTCGTTCCACGACGCCACGAACGACTTGGCGCCGTCCTCCTGAAGCTTCGCGGCGAGCGCATCGACGTCGATGCCCGCAGCCGCGATCTTCGCGATCTGCGCTTCGCAGTCTCCGCCGTCGGCCGGAATCGCCCCGGCGACCTCACCGTGATCGCCGAAAGCCTTGAGCGTCGCTTCCGGCATCGTGTCGATGGTGTTCGGCGCGGCAAGCGCCTTCACGTAGAGGCTGTCGGGGGCGCTCGGGTCCTTGGTGCCCGTGCTCGCCATCAAAAGACGCTGCGGTCGTGCGCCGAAGTTGAACGCGCGCTGCCACCGCTCCGTGCTCATCACGTCGAGGTATGCCTTGTAGCAGCGAATTCCCATCGCAATGCCGAGGGTGTTCTCGAGCTCAACCGGCACCTTGCCCTTGATCGGCGTGTCCCAGCGGCTGATGAAGAGCGAAGCCACCGAGGCCACATACGGATTGAGGCCGGCTGCGATGCGCCGTTCGATTCCCTTCAGGTAGGCATCGGCCGCCGCGAGGTAATGCTCGCGCGAAAACAGCAGCGTCACGTTTACCGGAACGCCGTGGAAAATGGCTTCCTCGATCGCCGGCAGGCCTTCCGGCGTCCCGGGGATCTTGATGAAGAGGTTCGGGCGGTTCCCGCGCGCAAACAGCTCACGGGCGACACGAACCGTCTCTTCGGTGTCGTACGCGAGCAGCGGCGAGACCTCGAGCGACACGAAGCCGTCGACGCCATTCGTCCGCTCGTGGATCGACGCGAAATGGTCAGCCGCGCGCGTGATGTCGTCGAGGGCGATGTCGAAGAAGATGTCTTCGGCGGCCTTGCCGGCCTTGAGGCCCGCGCCGATCGCGGCGTCGTAGGACGGGCTGTTCTTGATCGCGTTGTCGAAGATCGTCGGGTTCGACGTAAGTCCCGTGATCGAGAGTTCGTCGATATAGGTCTGCAGCCCCCCGCTGTCGAGAAGGTCGCGAGTGATGTTGTCGAGCCAGATGCTCTGGCCCATGTCGTGAAGCTGTTGTGTCGCTTTCATTGTGGTGCATCTCCGGAGGGATTTCGAAAACCAGGCGTTTGCAGGAAGGCGCCCGTGTACAGTCGCACGGCGTCTCGCCGATCATAGCCGAAAGCCCTGATCGGTCCACCACAGCATGCGCCGGTTTGTGAATGCCGGCAATCGGTGCGCGCATTCCAGCCTCTTGCGCGAAGCGCCCTGGAGTGCGGCGCGTAGTGCCGCTTTGGATCGTGATCGACCGAAAACGAGATAGAGGGCATCCAAAGCGGCGCTGCGCGCCGCACTCCAGGGCGCTTCGCGCAAGAGCCGCAGATTTCGCTTTCACCGGACACCCGTTTCGGGCGAGAATCGCGCCACTTCCGGCGCCACGCGATCCCCGCCAGCGCGCCTCCCATCCCACCTCTCGGAGATCGAACATGTTCAAGAAACTGCTTCTCGCAGTGGTCCTTCTCGTCGTGCTCGAATGCGTCGCGATGGTTCTGCTCGTTCAGGCAATCGGCTGGCTCGCAATTCCGGTCATCCTTGCCGCAAACCTCGTCCTGTTGTTCGTCCTCAAGAAGGTCATCGGCCGCCTGATCACGAAGGCGTTCACGGCGCCGTTCAAGGCCAAGGGCGCAGTCCTTCGCGGAGCCAGCGCCGAGATCCACTCGGTCACGCCGGCCCCGGCGCCGCCGCGTCGCGAAGAAGACGACGAGGACTTCGCGAGTGAGTCTGGCCCGCTCGTCCACTACCTCATAGACGTCACCGTGACACCGGAGGCCAATGACGGTCCGTTCCAGATGTGGGAGCCCGGCGACATCCGGCTCGCATTGCCGACGGCAAAGGCGGACGACACGGACGGCGACGACGATGCCGGCGAGATACACGCGGTGCGGATCTGGCAGGAAGGCGCATTCGTCGACGACGAGGGCATGAAGTTCCCGGGCCCGCAGCGGCTCGAGCTGCACGTCGGGGTCGCGCCGGCGATCCGCGAGGTCCGGTTCCGCTACTACTTCGAGCTCTTCGGCACGGTCCGGTTTCCC
>CAZXLQ010000221.1:0-9061 GCA_964641945.1 uncultured Clostridia bacterium | reverse complement strand
GTCCGAGATTAGGGGTCGGAGGGAAACGTTGCGAACGACTCAGGGTACCACATGAGCAGGTCAATGAGATCCAGAACCCGGAGCGCGGCGACTGGTCGTGGAGACGCTCCGTTCAATCGGACAGTCCGCCGACCCAGAACCCGGAGCTCAGCGACGGGCCGACTCGAGTCACCGGGTCGTCGCCTGGACAGCCGTATTCACAGGCTCCCTCGGGACCGTCAACTTCATATACTCTTCGGGACGCCGTCCCTCCGGACAGCGATCGTTTCTATCTCGGCCCGTCGCTACGCTCCGGTTTCCGGGCCAAACGGGGCTTGTACGGACGCACCCGCTCCATTTCGAGCACCTTCAGCCGATCTCCGAGGCCGCCCGGCGCGAGAAGCGTCTTCATCGCGAGTCGCTCCGCAATCGACGCCGATGCCGCGCTCGCGATTCGCTCGATGGCACCCATTCGACACAGCCAATTCGCTTGCGTTACGAGCTCACGAGGAACCCAGCCGTTAGCGATGGCGATCGCCGCTAGCACGTCGAAGTGAACGTCTACCGTCAGATCCGCTTCGAAGAGCGAGCCCACGACGTTCTTGACCGGCAACCGGCCGCGCATCGCGCGCAGCGTTCCTTCCGGCCGTTGCGGTCCGGCTATCCGCTCCGCTATGTCGCCATAGTCGACAGTCAGGGCCGCGCGAACGCCCGGAGCGCTCGTGATGCCATTCATCCAGTCCACCGCATCCAGACCGACCTCGAAGACGAACGGTCTGGCGGAGCGGATCTGTGGAACGAACTTCCCGGCGTACTCGGCGATGCGCCCCGTCGACGGCCGGGCGAATGCGCCGGCAAATCCTCCTACTGCACCGGCGGTCACGTAGAGTTCCTCGACTTCTCCCGAGTCCGAAACACGCGCTACGTGCACAGGGAGCGCATCCACAAACTCGTTTGAAACGACCACGGTCGTCGTCTCCAGCGCCTCAGGCGCGAGCGCCGCGACGATCTCGACGTGTTCGGAATGCTCGTCGAGCTTCGTCGCGGCGTGTGAGCGCATTGCGGCGCTGGACTCGACGAGAACACTTCGCGCAGCGTCGTACAGTGGCGGCCGCTCCATGCGCAGAGCATCGAGCATCGCGCTTGCCAGGCTCCCCTTCCCCGAGCCGAATTCGACGATGGTGAACTCGTCCGGTTGGTCGAGCCGGTCCCAGGCTCGAGCTACCCACGATGCGACACACGAACCGAAGAGCGGGTGCAGCTCGGCCGACGTGGTGAAATCGCCATCGACGCCGATCGACGCTTTCCCCGAGCCGTACCAGCCATCGTCCGGGTCGTTGAGCGCCGCATCCATCGCGTCACGAAACGTGACCCGTCCTTCTGCGGCGATGCGGCGAAGCAACGCTTCGCGACTCACGACGTCTCGACGGTGTCCTGACGGCTCACGGATTCGCGGCCGAAAAAGTACCGGGTCGGATGCTCGCGCATGATCTTGTCCTGCAGTCGCATCAGGCCGTACAGGAGCGCTTCAGGGCGCGGAGGGCAGCCGGGAATGTAGACGTCCACGGGCACGATCCGATCCACTCCCTGCAGCGTCGAATAACTGGGGAAAGGACCTCCGACATTCGCGCACGAACCCATCGAGATGACCCACTTCGGCTCGGGCATCTGGTCGTAGACGCGACGGACTACGGGAGCCATCTTGACGGTCACCGTACCCGCGACGATCACGAGATCCGCCTGGCGCGGGCTGGGCCGGAAAACGCCGGCGCCGAAGCGGTCCATGTCGTATCGGGACGCTCCGGCAGCCATCATCTCGATCGCACAACACGCGAGTCCGAAAGTCATCGGCCACAGCGCCGACTTTCTTGCCCAGTTGAAAACGAAGTCGACCGTCGAGGTGATGATCCCCTGCGACTCTATCGTGTGATCGTGAGTGGTTGTCGCGGTCATATGGAGGTTACACCCAGGCCAGCGCGCCGCGCCGCCACGCGTACGCGTAGCCGACAACGAGGATGGCGATGAAGGTGACCATCTCGATGAAGCCCACGAGCGCAAGCTGATCGAAAAGGATGGCCCACGGAAGCAGGAAGACGGTCTCGACGTCGAAGATCAGGAAGAGCATTGCGACGAGATAGAACCGGACCGAGAACCTCTCGGTCGCCTCACCTATCGGATCGACGCCGCATTCGTAGGCCCTCGATTTGGCCTCGCCATACACACGGTGCGACAAGGCTCGAGCGACGAGCAACAGCACGAGCGGTACGGCTATCGCTCCGGCAAAGAAAAGTGCCACTGGGATGAAGGCATAGAGAGGCGGATCCTGCATGGGAACCTCCTGGTGCGCCGATGGTACCACTGCCGCGCGGAGAGTGGACAGGATTTCAGGATTTTCAGGAATCCTGGAATCCTGTCTACTCTTTCCTCGTGACCTGGAACGCCCGCAGTGTCGGTGACAAGGCGGCGGCCAGGGCCACCGCAACGACGACGCCGACACCGCCGAAGCTAACGGAAAGAGCCGGCCCGACGATTGCCGCGAGCGATCCGGCTTCTAGCTCTCCGAGTTGCGGCCCTCCCATGAAAAAAATCATGTTCACGCTGGTCATCCGGCCCCGGATGGCGTCCGGAGTGGCCAGCTGTCGGATCGTCTGCCGCATTACAGTCGACACGCTGTCGGCCGCACCGACGACTGCGAGGGCGGCAAGCGACAAAGGCATCCAGCTCGACATCCCGAACGCGACCGTCGCGAGACCGTACGCCGCCACGGACCAGAGCACGACTTTACCCTGTCGCCGGACGGTCGGGAGAAACGACATCACGGCGCCGGCGAGCGCCGCGCCGGCCGGCGGCGCCGCGTAGAGCAATCCCAGTCCCCTCGCCCCGACACCGAGCACCTCGGTGGCGAACATGGGCATCAGCACGTTTGCGCAACCGAAGAGCGTCGCGAAGAAATCGAGCAGCATCGTCGAGCGGATGATGGGTGTGGAGAAGACAAACCGGAGCCCCTCTCGGATGGCGCCCCGACCCGGACGCGACGCCGCGTCAACTCGTACCTCTGCGGAAATCGTGACGAGAGCCGCGATCATTGCGAGAAACGACACCGCATCGATCGTGTAGACGAGCGTCACGCCGAACCAGGCGATGAGGTTGCCGGCGATCGCCGGTCCAATGACCGTTGCCGCCTGCCACGCGAAGATGTTGAGGCTGAGAGCGTTCGCGAGATGCTCGCGCGGCACGAGGTTCGGTATCAGTGAGGCGCGAGCCGGGTTGTCGAACGCCGTCGCACCAGCTGCGGCAGCAACCGCGGCGTAGATCATCCACGGACTCGTTGCGCCGGTCCACGCCGAAAGCGCAAGTGCCGACGATATCGCAAGCAACGTCGTCTGGGTCAGAAGTAGCAGCTTCCGGCGGTCGCGCGCATCTGCCGCGACTCCGCCCAGTAATGCGAGCGAGATCAGGGGGATCGCCTTGAACAGTCCGAGCAGGCCGAGTGCGAAGGGAGACTGCGTCAACTCGTAGAGTTGCCAAGTCAGCGCGACCTGCTGCATCTGCGTTCCGATGAGCGACACGAAGGACGCGGTGAAGAGGTTGCGGAAGTCGCGATAACGCAACGCGACCGGTCCACGACCTGTCGCAGCGGGTGCTGGGTCCTCCGAGTCCTTCGACGTCACGTCGCGATCCGACGACTCACGACGCCGCGGGCCGATCCACGGCGAATGCGATCCCGCCGATGCCGGATCGCGCAGCTTCGGCGCGCAGGGCCACCGCTACAGGAGTCTGACCCGACAGGAACGTCGAGAACGTCGCGTTCGGCACCCAGAGCGTGAGCTCCATTCTCGGCCGCGCGATGCCCGGCGCATCGAAACCGGCAGTTGCGGCAAGCGATACCGGCACGAGCGGCCGCAACCAGTCGTGAACGGCACGCGCCCCGAGAGACGATTCGAGCTTCGCCAGAATTCGCGACCAGATACCGGCCGCGTCCGCAGCCGGCCTCGGCGGGTCGTCGCCGTCGGTCGTGTCCGGCTCTGGCTCCGAACTGAAGTCGAATGTGGCGCCCGAGAAATCCGCACTGACACGATCCGGCTCGCGCAGGGCCGACACGAGAAGCCCCGGTCCGACGGACTGTCCGCGCGATTTCTTTTCTCTCCACCAGGCGATCGCTCGCTGGACCTCCGCACTGGGACCGTCGGGTGTGATGGCGCCCGACTGCACCAGTCTGAGAGCCTCGGGAATGCCGGTGTGCGGTCGAATCCCGCACTGCTGAAGGGCCTCGACGATGCCGACTACGTGTGAGAGAGCATCGGCCGACGGACCGTGCGCGGCATAGATGTGGCGCGTAAGTTCGGTCGTAGCCTCGCGCGCCTTTGGCGACCGGGCTGCAAGCCTCTCGATCCGTGCGCACTGCTCGCGCCAAAGTCCGCCACGCGCGGCAGGCTCGGCATTCTCTTCGGCTTCCTTCCGGAACGAGTCGATGATCGCCTCGAACGGAAGCGAGAAACTCTCGCTCGGCTGGTAATCGTCCGGCATCTCGAGCGTGATGGTGGCCTCGTTGACGAAGCGACCATCGATTGCATACGACTTCAGGAACCCGAGACGGAGAAGTTCTCGGCACGCGCGCTCGACCGGGTCCTTGCACTTCGAGACGTATTCGGTCGAGGGCTCGAGGCCGAGCCGGGTCTTCACAATCTCGGTGAACGGATAAACCGTGACTCCCGGTCGCCCGAAAATGTTGAGGTGACGGAAGAGTCGGCGTCCGAGAAAGTCGTCGATCTTGAAGTAGAAGTCAGTGTCGAGTGCCCGTAGTTCCCCGTTCTCGATGAGCTGCGCCATCGTCGGGGACCAGGCAAACCACGCGTAGCGGTTGCCTTCGAAGAACGCATAGGAATCGATCAGTCGCAGGCCGACGCTCGTCACGAGCGTTCCGTCCGACTGGAAGTAGGCGTTCTTGACCGAAAGATCCACTCCGGACAGCCGGTGCATTCGCTGTTCGATGAGTTGCTGGTTCTTACCTGAGAGGTGCTTGATTCCTAGGCGCCTCAAGAGGTCGGCGCGCTTGAAGTGGATCTTGCGCAACCGCATCATCACCTGTTTCGGGTCGCCGCCAGATCGCTCGATCTCATCGTCCGTCACGATCAGTGTGGCACCAGCCGAGCCTGCGAGATACTCGTGCGTGAACTGGATGAGTGCGATGAGAACATCTTCGTCGCTGGGCTGCACCGGGCCCTTGCTGCCGTAGACCTCCAGTGTACGAGTGACGACGCGTCCCGAAACCGGGCACGAGATGGCGTCATGAATAACCTTGTAAGGAAGACCCGGCTTGTGCGACTCCTTGAGCTTGACGCCGGCGCGCCCAGGTCGCGATATCGCGAGCGGAAACGCCGCGAGCAGAAGATGATCACCACCAGGGACGCGGGTGGTGAGATGGGTGGGAACGACGGCGCTGTATTCGTCGCCCGGACGCCCGCCCCGACCACGGGACGTGGCTGAAGCGGCCGCCGCAACACCGTCGGTCGAGCGAGAGGATCGGCCGGGCCGGCGCGGTGGCGTGGCGACACCAGTGGCTTCGTCGTCGGTTTCCTGGACCTTGCTCACCCGAACACCCTCCGAAACGCCGGATTCCGGCGGAAAACCCGTGTTTCCCAGTATCCCCGGCTTCTTGGGCCGCGCAATAGATTTCCGCAAAGGTGCAACTTCTTTCTTCATTGGTGCGACTTTGTCGGCGGATGATGTTCCTGGCCGAGTCGATGGACTCGCACGAGATCGTACCTCAACGGCAATTTCCGTCGAGGTACATGAGAAATATCGCCAAAGTAAGGCCGCTTTCGGCCGGTGTGCGAGTTTTTTCCGCAAGAGTACGAGCGAGCCGGCGGTCATCCGGCCAGAGTTCGCCAGAGGTACGACCTGGCCCTGAAACGACTGAAATTGGACCTGATTTCCGCTGCAGTACGACTTTCGGTCACTCCAGAGTGACCAGCCGGAGTTCATGTAGCATGCCCGATTTCCTTTGTAAGTCGTTCACTGCAAACTGGTTTCCGTTGAGGTACGTGTCGGTCGTCTTATTACGCATGCTAATAGTACAGTTTTCAGTATGAACAAACTAAATGGTAGCGAGTTTTCGTCGCATGTCGTCCCTGCCAATCGGCGTGTTCCTCGCTATCTCCTTGATATAGAAGGTATTTCGCCACTGGTACGTGTTTCTGTAAGGGTACGAGGCTTCTGCTGCCGTCACGTCGCCGCGGACTTTCGTCTCATGTGCGACTTCCCTTCTTGTTTGTCATGTTTGGTTGGAACCACATGACATGACCACCAACCAGAGTCGCTGCCGCTAACGGCGCAAGTCGTACTCCGGCGGAAATTCGCTCGATACGGTAACGGTATATCGGAAGGGTGCCGTCGACAGGCATCTCGCTCCCCTGGGCTCGGGGGGTGCCGTGCAGAACGGACCGGCGAATTCCGAATAAGTCGCGTCGTAGGTCGGGCGAGCTAGCGCAACAGCGCTTTCAACAACTTGACGAGTTCGGCATCGGCGCGTTCGAGTCGATCCAGAAATCGATCCGCCCGGTGTCGTTCCGAATTCGGAAGCCTTTCGATAAGTCCTTCGAGACCTCCATCCCCTGCCTCGGGACCGAGATTCCATCTCGATGCGAGTTTCCTGGCACGCTCCGTTAGGTCCAGAGCGCTCACGGTCGCCTCAGCGACTGGCAACGGGGCTGTCGAGCGTCGAACGGCCGTTCGGCGCTTGGGCGACGAAGGCTCGAGGTCCTCGATCAGGTCGTCCGAGCGATGCAGGCGCGCAAGGACCGCCTCGACAGCCTCCGTATCCGGTGGCTCGAGACCGAGCAAGGCGTTCAAGTCCTTTACCGCTGTGGATAGAAACCGGTTCGGCACGCTTTCGCTCAAGGCGATGGTTCCCACCCGGGCTATGACTTCCTCTCTGAGAGCCTGATTGGTGTTCGAGTTTCGTTTGGCCGCGAGTTGCGCGATGGTCAGCGTTCTGCGTGCATCGAGTCCTCGAAGCGCAGCATCCCGTGATGCCCCGTCGAGCGCCATGACTGGCAATCCCCAACGATGAAACCACCTGAGATTCCGCCGCTCGCCGAGCGCCGCCAGAGCCTCTTCGCACGCCGTGACGACGGCCTGCGACTCTTCCGACAACTTGCCAGCTCGGTCCTGCTCGTTGAATGCACGATTCACGGCGTATTTGACACGATCGGCCGCGTCCTCGACGCCAAACGCGAGTTTCTCGGCGAACACAGTCGTAAGAAAGATAGCCCGGTCAAAGTCCGTGTGGTCCTGGCGCGCTTCATTCGAAGCGATTTCGTGCATCAGCCGCTCGCCCGGACCAAACGAATCCCGAACGATAACGGCCTTGACTTCGTCGATGCCGAGTTCTTCGAGGGCTCGAAGTCGCCGATGACCGGACATGCAGCGATAGCGATGGGGCGCGCCGGGCGCGACGTCTTCGGCTCTGAGCGGTTGGACGAGGATCGGCTCGATTTGCCCGAGTGCCCGGATGCTCTCCGCAAGCTGTCGAAGTGCGGCTTCGTCGATGTGGGTGCGCGGTTGCTCGGGATCCGGTTGGATTTCGGCTAGCGGCAGCCAGACGAATCCAGTTTGGTCCGACACACCGGCGGTCGCACTTCGTCCCGAGGTTACCGCGGCCTTCGAGTTCTGAAGCAGAGCGTCCTTGAGCTTCTTGTTCGCCATGGAGTCCTCACCGTGCGGCCGTAGTTGCGGCGACTCACCTGGTCGCAGGTCGTGACGCCGGCTTGTCGCCGAACGCCAGCATCACCTCGACCGCGAGCTTGTCGTACATCGCGGCAAGTGTCTTCGTTTCCGAATAATAATGGAGTGGCAGCCCCAGTCCGCTCGCTGCTATGGCCTGAACTCGGTACGGAATGATCGTTTCGAAGAGCGGAGTGCCGAGTCGTTCGGTCACGTCCCGCATGGCCTCGAGGTAGATCGTCGTCGTCTGGGTACGCATCTGCGCAAAGGTTGCAAGCACGCCGACGAGCCGCAGGGACGGATTGAAGACCTCGCGGACATCGGAAATCGTGTCCAGCATTCGGGCGAATCCCCGCATCGCGTAAGCCTCGACCTTTGTCGGAATGATCACGGCATCGGCGGATGCAAGAACCATTGCGACCGGGAGCACTTGTTGGGGTGGAAGGTCCACTACCGCATAGTCGTATCGGGACCACTCGTCCGAGACCTCAACGGCGCCTCGCTTGCGGCCTTCGCCAAGACCGGAAACGAGTCTTGCAAGCGTCAGTTCGGGCTCGTCCGGGTACTTTCGGGCGAGCTCGGCTGAAAACCGCGCATGAAAGCCGTCAGCGAGTGCTCTGGCGCGCGCTCGGCGCGAGTCCGGACCCGCGAGTTTTGGCACACCGAGCCGGTCGATCGCGGCGTCATAAACCGGCAGAACCTCGAGTCGACCGAAGTCCGTGGATCGGACGGCATCCGAGAGCCGGCACTGTCCGAGGACGTAGTCGAAACTGGTTGGACCGTCTTCCTCGTGGGGCTTGATGCCGACCGTCATAGTCGCGTCGGCCTGCGGATCGAAGTCGACGAGAAGGACGCGCTTGCCGGCCTGGTCCAGCGCAGAAGCGAGATTCACCGCCGCCGTCGTTTTTCCGACGCCACCTTTCTGCGCGTTGAGTGCCAGGATTCGAGTTGTCACTGCGGACGGTTGTACACGGACGCAAGGAGAAGATCAAGCTGGGAAGGGGAGATTGCAACGTGACTGACACGCTGTCAGTCGCTGCGGTTTTCTTTGAAGGTACGAGTTTTGTTCGTGGACGAGGGGGCGACTGGATAGGGAATTGGGAAATCTGGTTGAAAAGGCGTGGTGCCGTTGTGGATTGCTGCGACTGACACCGTGTCAGTCGTACCTGTGCGGAAAAGTGGGCGGTCCCAGGACAGCCGATGTTAGCTGCCACGATTCAGGGCCGCCGGCCTGCGGCCGGCGGGGACGGCTCTCGCGACCGCACGTCCCAGAACCGCGAACGCAGTGAGCGGCCGGCCTTGCGTCTCCCGCCCAGTGGTCGTACCGCACGCCCGATTCGCCTTCATCCGCCACCAT
>CAZXLQ010000220.1:0-9071 GCA_964641945.1 uncultured Clostridia bacterium | reverse complement strand
CCCGTTTTTCGAGCCGCGAGCGGTAGCGAGCGTCCCACGGACGGTCGATCGGTTCGGATGACTTCCGTCCTAGCGCAACGACGAATCTTCGGTTTGAGGCACCGTCCGTGGGACGCTCGCTGACCGAAACCGCCGCGCGGTAGCAAGCAACACGCCGGAAGGATTTCGAGGACCAGGGACGGGCCGATTCCGGAGTATGTCGTCCTGGCCTCCGAAAAGCGCCGTAGGCGCGACAGAGCCTGAGCCCACGGCGTAAGCCGTGGGTTGTCCGATCTGAGCCGATAGAGCCCCGCAGGGGCGATACAGGGACTTCGAAGGCGCGCGTCCTTCTTGTGTCGCCCCTGCGGGGCTTTCGCCTCATCATTCGCCGTTCCCACGGCTTGCGCCGTGGGCTCAGGCTCTTTCGCGCCTTCGGCGCTTTTCGGAGCCAGACCGCTTCGGCTCCAGTCCCATGGTTACCGCTTCGAGGCCGGCTCGGTCGACTCCCTTGCTCACGCCAGATTAGAAGCCTCTTCGCTACCGCTATGGCTCAAAAACCGGGGACGGAGGAATGGAGCGTCCCACGGACGGTCGATCTGTCCCGATCACTCCGTCCTTCCAAAGCGACGAGTCTGTGGTTTCAGGCACTGTCCGTGGGACGCTCGCTACCGCTCGCGGCTCAAAAACCGGGGACGGAGGAACGGAGCGTCCCACGGACGGTCGATCTGTCCCGATCACTCCGTCCTTCCAAAGCCCGAGTCTGTGATTTCAGGCACTGTACGCGAGCAATCCTGATGCCTCGCACGATCGCTTGTGCCGGCCGCCACGTCTCGGTCAGAGTCACTTCGGGAGGAGCCACCGTGCGGTTCGATGCAGAACGCCAGTCCGGCGAAGTAGCCGGTCTCATCCGGGCGGCGGAGCTCATTGAGCGCAAACGCGACGGCCAGGAACTTGCCGCAGTCGAGATAGCGGAGCTTGTCCTCGCCTATGCGCGAGGCGAAGTGCCCGATTATCAGCTCGCGGCCTTCTGCATGGCCGTCTGCTTCCAGGGACTCTCTACCGCAGAGACGTTCGCACTGACCGACGCGATGGTCCGGAGCGGCGAGACAATCGATCTCGCGGCCATGCTCGGCCGTCGTGTGGTAGACAAGCACTCCACGGGCGGCGTCGGAGACAAGACGACGCTTGCAGTCGGCCCTATCGTGGCGGCCTGCGGCGTGCCGTTCGGCAAGATCAGCGGCCGCGGCCTCGCGCACACCGGGGGCACGATAGACAAGCTCGAAGCCATTCCCGGTTTCACGGTCGAGCTCGGCAGGGAGCAGTTTCTGAGCCAGTTGCGCGAGATCGGACTGGGAGTAATCGGAACGTCCGCCAACCTCGTGCCCGCGGACAGGAAGCTGTACGCGCTTCGAAACGTGACCGGAACCATCGACAACGTCGCGCTCATCGCCGCGAGCATCATGTCGAAGAAACTCGCCACCGGAGCGAGTGCGATCGTCCTCGACATCAAGGTTGGCACCGGCGCGTTCATGAAGTCGATCGAGAACGCTCGCGCGCTTGCCGAGGCGATGGTCGCACTTGGGAAGAGGGCAGGCCGTGAAGTCGCATGCCTGCTCACGGAAATGGACCAGCCGCTGGGCCGGGCCGTCGGGAATGCGCTCGAAGTGCGCGAGGCGCTCGCGACGCTTCGAGGAGAGGGGCCTGCGGACTTCACCGAGCTCGTCGTGGAGCTGTCGGCCCAACTGCTTGCGATGTCGGATCTGGGAGTCGACCGGACCGAGGCGCGCCGGCTCGCCGTGCAGGCGATCTCCAGCGGATCGGCCAGCCGGACTTACGAGCGCTGGATCCGAGCGCAGGGCGGCGACCCGGACGAGAAAAGGCTGCCGAGAGCGTCGCTGATCCGTGAGGTGCAGGCACCACGATCAGGCTACATTCGGGTGCTCGATGCACGCGCCGTGGGCCTTGCGGCAATGCACCTCGGCGCCGGGCGGAGCAGGAAAGACGATCCGATCGACCACGCAGTCGGTATCGTGTGCCTGAGAAAACGAGGCGACGTGATCGCGGCAGCTGAGCCGATTGCCGAGATCCACGCATCTGATGCGGGGGCGGCGGACGAGGCAGTGAACGCTGTCGCCGCAGCCTGCGAGATCGGCGATGAGCCGCCGTGGCGATGCGGCGTGCTGCTCGAATCGTTCGGCGAATCGTGACGAAGCGATCACTGAGATGCTCCTTTTGCGTCTTTGCGTCTTCCGTTGCGCCTTTGCGAGAACTTCTTCGACGGCTTGAGGAGTTTCTCGCAAAGGCGCAAGGCGCAGAGGAAGCCGGACGCGGCGAGGTCAGTGCGGCCAACTGCCAGTCATTCGACATTGCACGGTTGGCTTCACTTCGGCAGATTGATCCCGGTTGGACCTGTTCGACGCGTCAGGGCCCGCCAGCAGATTCACCACCACGGTAAGAAGACACGGAGGGACGACATGCGAATCCGACTGGTAGCCGCCGCTCTGGCGATGGTGATCGCTTCGACATCGGGAATCGCGTCCGAAACTACCCGCGCTCGAGACGAGGCCGTACTGCGGAATCTCAAGGAAGTGCTGTGGCCGCGCGCCTACGCCGAGCAGGACGTCAAGCTCCTCGATTCGATACTCGCTCCTGAGTTCCGCAAGATCGATGCCGAAGGCAAATGGTCGACGAAGAACGACGAGCTCGAATACGTTCGCACGACCAAGCCGCGTTATGACTCACTTGTGTTTACGGTGAAGCGGCTCGACGTCTTCGAGAATGGATCCGCGATTGTCGCTGGCGAGGGCACGGTACACCGGCAGGGCCCCGACGGCCCAGAGGTGGTCAAGTATCAGTCGACAAATGTGCTCATCAAGCGGGACGGCAAATGGAAAGCCGTTGCATCCCACGTGTCGGGCGTAAAGCGGGTCGAGGAACCGAAGGCTGCGGGTTAGCCGATAACGGCTCGCCATCGAAACTGTGCAGCGGCGGCCCGGGAGGTGAGAGTCGTACCTATTCGGGATCCAGCGAGTATGACCTGGCTCCACTGACCGGGAGAGCCCGTTTCGAACCTGCATCTCGCCACCCTTGCTACAATCAACTGAGACGGCGGCGCTTCGGTGACAATCGGGGAGGCGCAAGCGAGCCGACTCGAGACTTCTATGTCAATGCTGCCAATTCTTCTCGCACTTGCCCTTGCCGCCGGCGCAGCGTCGCCTGGCGACGGTGTGCGGACTCGGGGCGACTCCTCCAACCTCGTGATCGTCGGCTCGTCCTATGGAAGAGTCGTCAACAGGACCGTCGTTGACCCATATGGCTCGTCGGCGAGAGACCGATTTGGCCGCCCGCGCGCCCGGATGCGAGGTGCACCGCCTCCGATCATCCTCCTGCAGCGCGAGGCGTACCTGCTGGTCCGCAACGATGGGGACAGAAAGGTGGAGTCGGTCGAGTGGTCCGTCATCTTCTATTCCGATGCGAAGCGCGAGAATGTAGTCGAACGGCAC
Source organism: uncultured Clostridia bacterium (assembly GCA_964641945.1). GTDB lineage: Bacteria > Acidobacteriota > Blastocatellia > UBA7656 > JADIYM01 > JADIYM01. Next base: position 5,589 of record CAZXLQ010000220.1, on the reverse strand, counting down.
GCCTTCCGCAGCAAGGAGACGATTCGGCCGGGTGAGATGAAGTTCCTCTCGGAGACCGTGAAAGAAGCCGCCCCGACGGCTTTCGAATCCTACTCGATCGAACGCGTTGACTTCGCCGATGGTACATCGACGGGACCGTGACAGGATTAGATCTCCGGCTCGTGGAGAGCCGATGGATCGCCGGCCTCACGTATCAGTACCGCGAGCGATAGCGAGCGGGTCGTTCCTGTCGTGAGTGCTCTTCGTCAATGCAACCCGCTCGCTATCGCTCGCGGTACTGATCCTGCCGAGCTGCTGAACGTATCCGGAAATGACGCAACCGGACGTCGAGTTACTTGGAAAGAGTGACGGATCAGTACAACCACTTGACGGTAGATGCACGGCCGGCCGCTCACTTTGTTCGTCGCTCCCGGTTCTGATTGGCATCTCTCCGCAGTAATCGATGTTCGCGAGTGTTCGCAGATCGCCACGGTGCCGGAGTGCAGGTCGTGTATCATCGCGCCTCATGACGCGCGGCATGGGCGTCGCAACGGTCCGTCCACCTGTTTCAACCCTCATGTTTCTGGCGGTGCAGCCTCGAGTCCGTCGATAGCCGCATCCCATCCGCACACGGAGTGAGCCCAGAATGAACTACCCCCTCAACCTCTCGTTCAAGATCATCGCCATCGCACCGCAGATATCGGTGACCGACGCGTCGGGCAACCTGGTGATGTACGTAAAGCAGAAGGCCTTCAAGCTGAAGGAGGCCGTGACCGTGTTCGCTGATCAGGGCCAGACGCAGCCGCTTTACACGATCAACGCCGACCGCGTGCTCGACTTCTCGGCGAGTTATCACATGGCTGCGACGAACGGATTCCAGATCGGTTCGATCAAGCGGCAGGGCATGCGGTCGATCTGGCGGTCCCACTACGACCTTTTCGACCCTAGCGGACAACCGACCGTGAGCATTCGAGAGGAAAATGGATGGGTGAAAGTCGGCGATGCGCTATTGAACGGGATCCCCGTGCTCGGGATGTTCACCGGCTACTTCCTGAACCCGACCTACCTCGCAACGCGCTCCAACGGCCAGCCACTGATGCGTCTCTCCAAGGAACCCGCCTTCTTCGAGGGCCGTTTCCGCATGGACCCGCTCGGACCGATGGATCAGGTAGAGGAATCCCGGGTGGTGCTCGGACTCCTGATGATGATCCTGCTGGAACGGTCCCGCGGTTAGTCTGCTGCGCCGGGCGGGAGGGGAATATCGCCGGACGTGTCCCCCTCCATGGCGTGTGCGCTGCTGCGCGCCCGGCGCTTCAGCCTTGCTGGCGCCACTGCGCGCTCCGACGGCAGTGCGCGATAGGCCGCGTAGCGCCGGTCCGCTTCGAAGACGGCAGGAGTGTTTCCGGTTAGTGCCTTGAGGCAGTAGAAGAGGTTCATGCAGGCGCACATCAGGAATGCTCCGAGCCGCAGCCGGAATAGGGCTCGAATGACCCTCATGAAGCTGTAGCGGATCGAGAATGCCTCTCGCCACAACGCCCGGTGGGCCTCGAGAAGCGCCTCGGGACTCATCCGGTTCGGAGCGAAGGCCACGTTGTAACCGTTGTAGTGCTCCCAGCCGCGTCCCGCGAGTATCCGGCCCTCGGCCTCGAGCTTCGTGTGGAGGGCGGTGCCTCGATAGGGGGTCAGGATGCTCAGGAACGGTACGTCGACGCCGATCTCGTAGAGCTTGCGCGCCATCGCCCGCACGCTCTCGGGGGTGTCGCCGTCGAACCCGGCAATGAAGCCCGACATCACGCAGATGCCGCGCCGGTGTAATGCGTCGATCCGTTCGCGGTATTCGGCGACCCTGTTCTGACGCTTGTGCGCATCCTCCAGCGACGACTCACCAAACGACTCGATCCCGAAGAATATCCCGATGCACCCTGAGGCTCGCATCAGGTCGAGCAGCGGCGCATCCTTCGCGATGTCCATGCTCGCCTGCGTCAGCCACCATCGCTTGAGCGGCACCATGCGGGTCAGCAGGTCACGGATGTAGTCTCGCCGGATCGTCAGGTTGTCGTCCCAGAACCAGACAACCTTGCGCTGCCACCAGAATGTGAAGTCGTCGAACTCGATGTCGCGCACGACGTCGTCGACCGGCCGCATCCGAAAGCCGGGATTGAGCGTCGGCACCGTGCAGAATGAGCACGTGAACGGACAACCGCGCGTCGCCTGCAGGACCCGGGCCACGACGTAACGCTTCGGGAGCAGGTCGTAGCGCGGCGTCGGGAGTCCCTCCATCGAGGACGGCACTCCCTCGTAGCGCGGCTCGAGGCGCCCCGCCTCGGCGTCGTCGAGCATCCTGGTCCAGACCGATTCGGCCTCGCCCGTGACGACGCTGTCACAGAAGCGCAGCACTTCTTCTGGCGAGAAGGTCGCGTGAGGACCTCCCGCAACAACGAGTTTGCCCCGCCGCCTGAACTCGGTTGCGAGACGATAGGCCTCGGGGGCGAATCCGCTGAAAAAGGAGAGCGCGACGAGGTCGGCATCGGTGTCGAGGTCGACCGGCTCGACCTGCTGGTGGATCACACGGACACGGTGCCTCGCCGGCGTTATCGCCGCAAGGTGGATGCCGGTGATCGGAGGCACGAAGTCCATCTCGTGCCCCCGCTCGTACCGCTGGATGTAGACAACCACGATGTCGACCTTCATTACCGCTACCCTCGATTGCAACTTTGTATCACAAAGATCTCTGCGCGCGTAAAGACCGACGCTGTCGATGCGGCCGCGTCCGTCGGAGTTGCCATTGCCGGCGTCGAACTCGAAGTTTCGCCATCGAGCGGTCAACGGGCACTCCCGTCGGGCGTTTCGCAGAGTCCCGATCGCTAGATTTCAAGCTTTTTCAGCTTCCGACAAGGACTTCCAGTGGCCGCCGCAGTCAGACTGAACGTGTCTGATCGGCCGGGATGGACCGCGTGCGAGAGGAGTGAAGCGAATGAAAGAGATATTTGAAGGTCGACCGGCGCCGCGCACCGTAGCGGCGCTCATCGCCATCATCGTGGCGGCCCTGGGACTCGCGATTCTTGGCGTTGTCCGGAGCCCGTGGCACGGCCGCACGACGAACGTTTCCGACGAGCCTTCGGCGCCCATGCATCCCGGAAGTGCGCAGCACCTTTTCGAAACGTATCGCGACCCAGCTACGGATTCGATTCCGCCGGGAATCGGACGGCGAGTGGAGGCGTACGTGCGCACGTTGCCCGGCTCGCGTGCAAATCCGGCACGGCGCGCAGCCGGGCCAGCGCTCGGGTGGACCGAAGCCGGTCCCCGAAATCTGGGCGGCCGGACCCGGGCGCTCGCGCTCGACGCGGACGATCCGCAAACGGTACTCGCCGGCTCGGTGTCCGGCGGCATCTGGAAGTCGACCGACGGAGGCGAAACCTGGCGCATGGTCACCAGGGCCGATCAGATCCTGAGCGTGACGACGATTGCGCAGGACACGCGACCCGGACACCGGAACGTCTGGTACGCGGGCACGGGCGAGTTTCGCGGGGGGCTGACGACGAGTGACCGCGGCTTTGCGGCGCCGTATTTCGGGACGGGCGTATACACGTCGACTGACCGCGGCGACACGTGGGAACTGCTGCCATCCTCGGCCGACGACGATCCGACGACTTTCGACAGCGCATTCGACTACGTGCACCGCGTGGCGGTAAATCCAGTGACGGGAACGCTCTTCGTCGCAGGTAACTCGCACGGCATCTCTCGCGCCGAGAGCGGCGGAAGCGAACTCGAGCACGTGCTCGGAGGACCGCGCGAACACGCCTGGAGCGAGGTTGCCGTGACGGGCAACGGAACGGTTGTAGCCGTCGTGTCGAGCGTGATGCAGGGCGCGTCGTCGCAGCGCACGCGTCCCGGCATCTACAGGTCTTCCGACGACGGCCGCACCTGGAAGGACATCACGCCGTCGGCGTTTCCATCTACGCATCAACGAAGCATCGTCGCCGTCGCGCCGTCGAATCCGAAAATCGCCTACGTGTTGACGTTCACCGGACAGACGTTTGCCACGGGCCGTGAGGACATGCGGTTCTTCAAGATCAACGTGCGCAACGGCCAGGCGCGAGACCGGTCCGCGAATCTGCCGGACCTCCCTTCGACCGAGCCGACGTTTCAGGCACTGCACGCCTACTTCAATTTCTGCATGACGCTCGCCGTCAAGCCGGACGACGAAAAGTTCATCGTCATAGGCGGCCTGAACCTCTACCGGTCCGCGAATGCATTCGCCAAACCCGCGGGCAGCGACATTCCGAAAACGCTCATCGGCGGGTTTCACATCGACACTTTCGCGTTGTACGAGAACCACCATGCCGACAACCACGCCGTGGTTTTCAATCCTTCGAATCCACGGGAGGTGTGGAGCGGACACGATGGCGGAGTCTCGCGCACGTCGGACGTGACCGCCCCGAACGTGACATGGGAGAACCGCAACGCGAACTACCACGTCGCGCAGTTCTACGGGATCGCGCAGTCGGAGACTGCAGGCGACCGGAGGCTGATTGGCGGCGTGCAGGATCAGGGCGCGATGAATTTCCGACTCGCTGACGCCGGTGGATTCGACGGGGCGAGCCGCTACATCCGAGGGGACGGGGGATACGCGTACCTCGGTGACCGGTACGTGTTCACGGGAATGAACAGCGGAGTGCTCGTCCGGTCCGGCTACTTCGACAGCGCCCATACCCAGATCCTCGCGGGCGGCCGTGTGTTTCACCCGTCCGGACTGACGTCGGGCCTGCGATTCATACATCCGTTCGCCGTGGACCCCAACGACGAGAGCAAGATGTATTACCCCGTGGGAAACACGATGTGGCGCAACGAGGATCTCAACGCGTCAAACCCGGGCGAAGGCTGGACGACGCTCGACGTCGCGGCGCCGTCAGGGTACTCGATAACGGCCGTGACGGTGTCGGCCAGTCCTGCGCACGTCCTTTATTTTGGAGCGAGCCACCAGAACCGCCCGCCTGTGGTCTACCGGCTCGACGATGCCAACACGGCGACAAGCGGCGCGGTGCCGGTATCCGTACCAGGATCGACGCCTGGTGCCTACGTGCACGCAATCGCCATAAACCCGGCCGACGCGAACGAGATCCTCGTCGTCTACTCGAACTACAACGTGATCGGGCTTTTCCACTCGCGCGACGGAGGTGCCACGTACGCGTCGGTCGAAGGCAACCTGCTGGGCAACGAGACGCTGCCCGGCCCGTCGATCCGGTCGGCGACGATCCTGCCGCTGGCGGGCGGGACGCTGTATCTGGTCGGAACGAGCGCGGGGTTGTTTGCGTCTTCTACGCTCGCCGGTCCGATGACCATCTGGACGCAGGAAGCGTCCGAGCTCGTTGGCAGTGCCGTCGTCGAGGCACTGTCGTCGCGGCCGTCTGACGGACGTGTGGCCGTCGGCACCCACGGCCGCGGAGCCTTCATAGGGATGCCTGATTGATCGACTCCATGGGTCGGAACATCACTTCATACGACACTGACACTGCACGCCTCACGCATCAATACCGTGCGCGGTAGCGCACGGAAACGACCGCGGAGCGGTCGAAGGAAATAGCCGTGGGTCGCACGGGGGCGAGTGCA
>CAZXLQ010000219.1:0-9099 GCA_964641945.1 uncultured Clostridia bacterium | reverse complement strand
CGCGATCACACGACGGCCTTCAAGAATCGACTCGAGATCGACGTGAAGCTTCCTGACGGTCCCGTTCACATCAGTGGGTTCGCCGCGTGGTACAAACCCGCACCGGACGGCATCAACTGGAACGTCGGTGTCTACATCCGTGAAATGTCGAGCGCCGATCGGGCGCGATACCAGGCATACCTCGCCGGACTTGCGGCGCGAGCCTGAGGACAGACAACCCGCCGGCATTCGGCCGCATTCCAAGCCCTTACGGCTTGGTTTATGATTGGTCACCTTCCGCAGGAGGAAATTCTGACTATGAGCACGACAGGGAACGCGAGCGGCGACAATCGGAACTGGCTGCAGAAGCTCGTCGACAAGATCCCCGGCATCTCGGGCTATCAGGCGAAGGAGACGCGTCGCGACGTCGACAAGCTCTTTCGCGTGACGCTTGCCGATCGCCTGCGTCGACTGAAAGACACGACGTCGGGTGTGGTTCGCGACCTGACCGATGGAGGGCGCCTCTTCGAGGTGGCTCCTGTCGAGCGGATCTCGAAGAAACTCGACACCGTCGAGAACCGCATCCGGTTTGCGACATACGGGTATTCGGGGTTCTTCGACGCGGTGCAGATCAAGGAAGATCAGCTGGATCAGCTCTATCGGTTCGATTTCGCGCTCATCGAGAAGATCGAGGGCATCGAGAGCCTTGCCGGGAAGCTTCGCGCGTCGACCGGCACTTCGGCCGAACTGAAGACGGCCACGGCGGCTATCGAGCAGGCGCTCGACGACCTGAGCCACACGTTCGACACGCGGCACGAGGCGCTCAACGGCTTCGCATCATCGGATGCGCCGGGCCGGCCGCTCTTCTCGTAACGTCGACCGGCGGCGCTGGGCCGCGGTTCTTCCCTTCATACCCAGAGGAGTATCCATGGCAATCGAAGTCATCCAGTACCTCGACGATTCCGGGACCGAAATCGTCCACCGCATCCCCGAATCCGGTCCGGCCGACATCAAGATGGGCGCGCAGCTCATCGTTCAGGAGAACCAGTCGGCCGTGTTCTTCCGCGACGGAAAGGCGCTCGACGTGTTCGGACCGGGTCGCCACACCATCTCGACGATGAACGTGCCGATCATCTCGGATGCGTTCAAGCTGCCGTTCGGAGGCGACGCGCCGTTCACGGCGAGCGTGATGTACGTCGCGCGTCACACGTTCCTCGACCTGAAGTGGGGCACGAAGGATCCGATCATGCTCCGCGACCCGTCGATGGGCGGGTTGCCCGTAATGCTTCGCGCATTCGGCAAGTTCTCGATGCGCGTCGCTGACCCGCAGCTCTTTGTGGCGGCGGTCGTCGGCACGCGCGGATTCGTTTCGACGAACACGATCGTCGACTACCTGCGCGACCTGATCGCGAGCAACCTGCGCGACATTCTCGGGTCGAACTTCAACGACGTCTTCGCGCTGCCAGGACTGACGAAGGAAATCGAAGCAGCCGTGAAGGCGCAGACGGCGACCGAATTTGCCCAGCAGGGCCTCGAGCTCGTCAGCATCGTGCTCGGTTCGATCTCGCTGCCCGAAGAAGTGCAGGAGATGATCAAGCAGGGTCAGGCGAAGCTCTACGCCGCGAATTACGAGACGATGGCGCAGAAGAATCGTCAGGACCAGCTCGGCGTCGACTACATGAAGTACCAGGCCGGCCAGGCGATCAACAACGCCGCCCAGAATCCCGGCGGCCCTAGTGAAGGCATGGGCCTCGGCATGGGTTTCGGAATGGGCCAGATGATGGCCCAGCAGATGGGCCAGGCGATGCAGGGCGTCAATCAGCCGGCGCCAGCAGCCGCTCCGGCGGCCGGAGCACCGGTTGCGTCGGGCGGTGGTGATGCGCCGATGACGAAGGAGCGGGTCCAGGCGACTCTCGACAACCTCGACGAGCAGCTCGCGGCCGGGAAACTCTCGGAAGAGACCTACCACAAACTGTCGGCGAAGTGGCAGAAGAGGCTCGAGGAGTTTGGCTGAAGGCGACCGGGACGCATCCGATTGCGATCGGGCGACGGCGTCCGGCGATCGATGCGTCCCGATCGAATGACCATTCGGCAAGGATCGGCGGTGGGGGAATGACGTCGATAACGCGCCGTATCGTGATCGCAGGCTGTACCGCCATCCTAGGGTTCGGCGGTGGTTGGCCTGTGCTCGGCTTCGGCCGACAGGAGGCGGTTCCCGCCCAGACTGTATCCGACGAAGCGGCTGCGACGAGGACGAGGGCACTCGAACGGGTTGCCGGACTCGTGGACCGGATCGCGGCGGACGCCCGATCGCTCGAGGATCCGAAGGTTCGATTGACTGTTCAGGTGCAGTCGGCGGCGCTGCTCTGGCCAAACTCGCCCGATCGGGCGCGCGACGTTTACGTCGAGGCATTCGAGGCTCTGCTCCCGGCGACTTCGGCGCCATCCGACGTTCGCCAACGCGCGGAAGTCCTGCGAGCCGAGCTGCTGGCGGCTGTCGCAAGGCGCGACCCGACGCTTGCCGAGAAGCTTGCGACGCGCGCGGCAGCAGCTGACGCGGCCGCGGCGACCGACCCGACCTCGCGTGCCGAAATGCTGGCGAAGCTCGCGCTCGAAATGGTGGGAAGCGATCCAGTTCGGGCGGCCGCACTCGGTCGGCAATCGCTGGACGAACGACTGACTCCGTCCTTCGTCCGTTTTCTCGTCGTGTTGCGGGGCGTGGATCCGGTTCGAGCCGACACGCTGTTCGGCTTTGCCCTCGAGGTTTTTGCGCGCAATCCGACCCCGAGGATTGTCGACGCGCGTGAGCTCGGCGACTACCTCGGGGCGAACGGTCAGACCCACGTCGACGGCGTGCCACCTGCGGCGGTTCGCGGATTTCTCGAGGTGGCATTCCGGTTGATCGCGAGCACGCCGGTGGATTCAACCGATGCGGCGGCCGCGTATTTCCTCGGCCGGACCATCGGTTCGGCTTTTCCGCGTTACCTGCCGGAGCGCGCGGCCGAGCTCGAGATGCGCCTGGCCGTGCTCGGCCAGTCAGTCGGCCGTGGACAGGCGGCCGGTGGCTTGGCGGAGGCGCGGACGGATTCGGCGGACATGCGTCGGGCGCGTGCCGCCGACGATGCGATCGCCCGTGACGACTACAAGTCGGCGCACGCCGAAGCTGCGGCTATCGAGGACACGGACTTGAAGACGAGGGTCTACTCCGCCGGTGTCCTTCGGCTCATAGCGCTGCGCAGATTCGACGATGCCGCCCGCGAGATCGACCAGGTGCCGAGCCCGGCCCGCAGGGCCACACTTCTCGTGCAACTCGCGCACGCAGCGGGCGCGCGCGGGGATGCAGCCTACGCGGCCGCCTCGTTGTCCCTGGCTGTCCGTGAATCGCTCCGGGAACCTAGAACCGCGCAGCGACTGCAGGCTCTGATGTCGGTGGTTGCCGGATTCACGGCGCTCGACGCGATGCGGGGGTTCGAGACGCTCGAAACTGCCGTCGAGGCCATCAACAAGGCAATGAGATCCATCGACGCGACGACTCCCGGCAAGCAGCCCCCGTCGCCAGTGTCGCTGAACTTCGACGCGACGTTCGGGAAGTTGGCCGGCGAGGACTTCGATCGCGCCCTCCTGCTTGCCGAACGCTTCGATCCGCGAGCGCACAGGCTCCTAGCGGAATTGGCGGTGTGCCGGGGAGGCCTCGCTTCGGTAGGCGGCCAGTCCGACGAGGATGTTTCGGACGACGAGGTGCTGTCGGGCGGATAGGGAGGGCTTTTGCCCCCCTGCCGTTGGATCGCCGCGCGACTTGCCGAGCCGTCGGGAGGCCGCAATCCATTACACGGCTTTGCACCGGGCGTCGTTTGCGCGAGACTGCACACGTTCGACGCGCCATGCCTGACACGAGCCCTGAAATGGACGATCGACCGATGCCCGCCGCCGGACTGCTCTGTCGCGAGGCGGTGGGGGACTCGTTTCGCCCAATTCCGATCGTTGGCGATCGACTGCGAATCGGCCGGCGATTCGAGAACGACCTGATCGTTTCGCACGCGAGCGTCTCCAGGTTCCACGCGGAAGTTCTCCGCGACGGCGACCGATGGGTTGTCGTCGACTGCGACAGCAAGTTCGGCACATCCGTGAACGGAGAGCGGATCGTTCGGGCAACGCTCTCCCCTGGCGACGAAATCCGGATTGGAACGAGCGACGGTCCACTGTTGATCTTCAGTCCCGCCGAAGCTACGGAGGTAGCGGACGACGAGGCGACACTTCAGCCGGTGGGCGGTGCGGAACTGCCCCCCGAGGCCGCCAATTCGGACCCGGCGCCGCTGCCGCCGACACAGCCTGTCGAATCTGCGAACACTCCCTCGGGAGATGCGTTGCGCCTGGTAGAGCAGTTCAGGGCCACCAGTCTCATCGGCGATTACCACGAGGCGCTCGCACTCGTTGCGGATGCCGCCCTCGAGCTTACGCACTACGATCGCGCGGCGCTCATGCTCGTCGATCGGGCCGACCCCGCCAGCGGTTCGCTTCGTCTCGAGGTCGCCCGAACGCGGTCGGGGCGCGACGTCACGGCCGATTCGGGTCGCGAGGCGGCTTGTGTGAGGGCCGCGGTGGCTTCGGGCAGACTGGTCCTGATTCATCCAGGAGCCGAGCTCGACGACAACGAGCGAGAGATCGCGCGCGCGGCGACGTCGGCGGGAATCGAACGCATCGTCTGTGTTCCGCTTCGGTCGCATTCCGGGCCGGAGACTTCTGGAACCGGAGAAGCGCATCCCGTGACTGTCGGTGCGCTGTATCTCGAGGCCGGTCCCGGTGCCACACCGGTCGATGGGATCCGCACTGTTCTGGAATCGCTCGCTGGTGAAGCCGGTCTCGTCGTCGAGCGGCTCTTCACCAGACAGTTCCAGGCCGCGCGGGTGCGGTCACAGTTGGCCGTGAGGGTTGCACAGCGCACCGCGCAGGCGACCGACGTTTCGCTGCCGCTCGCGACGCGAGGCCGTGCGGCGTGCGAGTTGTTCACCGACTTGTTGACCGTGGGCGATCTCGAGGGCGCGCTGGAGGCGCTCGAACCCTTCGAGGATCCCGAAGTCCGGGCTCAGCTGCCCGACCAGATTCGAGTCGAGATTCTGAAGTCGATCGGAATCGTGATGATGTGGCAGGGCACGTGGCATCGGGCGGCGGGGTTGCTCAATGCGGCGCTCGACGGTGCCGTCGAGGGGCAGAACGTCGTCCTCGAGATGTCCATTCGTGCCTGCCTTGCGCGCTGTTACGCGGAGATCGGTGAATTTGGAATGGCGCGGGATCACGCGATGACCGCCGTGTCGGTGCTAAGGCGCGCGGACGAGAGCTCGATCGACTACGCGCGGGCGCTTCTCGCCCTCGGAGTTCTCGAGCAGTTCGAAGGCGACCCGATGTCGGCGGTCCACGCATTCCGGCTCGCCCTTCGTGTTGCCGAGCGTACGGACGACCTCCTCGCGTGCGCCTCGGCCCACTATCGGCTCGGGTTGATCCAGGCAGGGCGCGGCGACACGTCGGCCGCTGTCTCAAGCTTCCAGCAGGCGCTCGAGGTGGCACATCCGAGCGGTAACATCATGCTCGCGCTTGTTGGACAGGCCGCGCTCGCTTCGGCGCTCGTGCGTTCCGGGGCGTGGCGGCGGGCCGAATCCGTGATTGCTGCCGCGCTCGCGACTGCAGTGGCGCCGCGCTTCGATCGAGTGCGAGTGAAGCTGCTGCTACTGGCCGCGATGATCGCGGTCTGGCGTGACGGGGGCGACGCGGCGGAACGGGCGGTTGCCTCGGTGCGAACGCAAGCACAGGCGCTCGGCGATATCGAGATCGTGGCAGAGGCGGATTTGCTCGAGGCAGAGCTCTGTCTCGACCGTCGGGATGCGCCAGGCGCCAGGCGCCTCCTTGCCGTTGCGGGTGACCGGGCGCGAGAGCGGGGGCACGATGCCCATCGGGCGCGGGCGCACCTGCTGCTCGCAGAGGTGGAACGCCAGGGGGGCAACACAGATGCGGCGGACCGCCAGGTGGCGATTGCACAGCGCGCGATCGCCGGGCTGCGTGATCTCGCGCTGGCGGGACTCGTCCAGCGCGCCGCCGGCCGGCTGAATGCCGAGCGCGGTCAGTTCACCGAGGCGCAGCACCATCTGGCGCAGGCGCTTTCGATCTTCCGAACGCTCGACGATCGACGGCAGGTCGGCGCCGTCCACTTCGACCTCGGCAGGCTGATGCTTGCGGCTAACGATCCCGCTTGCGCCCGAACTCATCTGCAACTCGCCCGTGCGACATATGCCGACCTCGGTGTGTCGGGTTCGCTGGCGGCCGTCGAAGCGAGCCTTGCACGCGCTGTCGCGAGCGTTGGCGCGGAGGCGCCTGCGTCCTACTCTTCGACGGTACTCTCCGCACGCGCCGAGCCGAGGTTTGTCCGGCGGCTGCTCGAGGCGACACAGTCCAGAGACCTCGTCCTTCGCGAGTTGACCGCGATCGCCATCGACGTCGCGCGGGCCACGCACGCTTCCGTCGTGTCATGTCGACCTGATGGCTATGTGGTTGTCACGGCCGTCTCGGGCGATCAGGAACACCTGAATCTCCCGACACTCGGACTTCTGCGTGCTGCCCGAGGTGAAGTCGTTCGGACGCCGGAGATTACGATCTATCCGATCGAGCCGAACGACTCCGGGTCTCCGGGCGACGCTTCGACGGTCCTCGCCGTCAACGTCGAGTTGCGCGAAAACAGTCGCCACGATGCGGCGATGCTCACTGTCGTCCAGATGGCCAGACAGGGGCTCGAGCTCGTGACGTTGCGATCGTCGCTCAAGCGAGCGGACCTTCCGTCCCTCCCCGAGTTCCGGACTCTGCCGGGCGGGCAGGCCGCATCGTCGTCCGAGCCGGGGCTCATTTACGCAAGTGCGGTAATGCGCCAGCTCGGGGATCGAATCCAGCGCATCCGCACGAGCTCGTCAACGGTGCTGATCACGGGCGAGTCCGGTGTCGGGAAGGAGCTCGTTGCCCGAGCGATCCACGCGGCCGGCCCGAATGCCAGCAAACCCTTCGTTCCGTTCAACTGCTCGGCAGCGCCGCGGGAGCTTATCGAGAGCCAGATTTTCGGATATCGGCGCGGCGCGTTCACCGGAGCGACGGCCGACTCGCCGGGGGTGGCTCGGGCTGCGCGGGGCGGAACGCTGTTTCTCGACGAGGTCGGCGACATTCCGCTCGAGATGCAGCCGAAACTGCTGAGATTCCTCGAGTATGGAGAGATCCAGCCACTTGGCGAAGCGGCTCCGTTGCACGTCGACGTCCGTCTGGTTGCCGCGACCAATTCGGATCTAGAGCAGGCGGTGTCGGAGCGTCGATTCCGGGAGGATCTTTTTCACCGGCTGAACATCATCCGGCTGCATGTGCCTCCGTTGCGGGATCGAAGCGAGGATATTCCGCTCCTCGTGGCTCACTTTCTGCAGGAGCTGGCGAATCGTGCCGGGCTGCTTCGTCCGCCGCCGATCTCGGAGGAGGCTCTCTCGGAGCTTGTTCGCTACTCGTGGCCGGGCAACGTGCGACAGCTGCGCAACGAGCTCGAGCGACTTGTGACTTTCTGCGAAGAGGGGGCCACGATCACGCGAGACCTGTTGTCGGCGGATCTTCTCGCACGGAATCACACGAGCGCGAGACATGGCGAGTCGCAAGGACCGAGCCGTTCGTACGATCCGATCTCGATCCCACTCGTCGACAGACTGAGGTTGTTCGAAGTCGAGGAGATCAGTCGAGCGTTGTCGGAATCGGAAATGAACCTGACGCGCGCCGCAGCATCGCTGGGAATGGCCAGACAGAACCTCCAGCGGCGGATCCGGAAGCTCGGGCTGCGAGTGCCCGACACCCCATCCGAATGAGCCGGAACTCGACCGACTGAGCCGCTGTCGCCGCAATGATTCGTTGCGGCGGGGCGAAGTCCTTTGTTTGGTCGATTTCAGCGGTACGCCGCAGGCTGGCGGAGACCGGAGGATTAGGTGCCGCAACGATCCGTTGCGGCGGGCAAGCCATGGTCGTCCTTGTAACTTACTGTAAACACACAGGTTGCTGAGTTGCCATGTATGGCATCGCGTTTGCTCTGTGTTGACTGATCTCCATCGTCATTCGTTCGGCTCGGGAGCTTGGTTTCGAGGGGTCTTCGAATGAGGACTGTGTGGGGTTGCGGAATCCGCCTCGAATGTTGAGAGGTTCCAGACCATGTCAGCCACGGCACGAACTCGAGGCATTGTCGCGCCGATACCGGCGAGCCGGTTGTCGGACATCGAGCTGATGCGCGCGTGCGGATCTCCTGAAGTCCCTGACGCCTGGGAGGAATTCGTCCGCAGGTTCAACCGTTTCGTCTGTGTCGCCGTAGTCAGGGCGTATTCGCACTCGAGCAGGAGAAGGACGGGATTTCTCGATCCGGATGCAGTTGCCGATCTGGTCCAGGACGTCTACGTGCGGTTGCTCGATCGGTCGATGTCTGCGTTCGGGACTTTTCGTGGCGAGAGTGACGCGGCCGTCTATGTCTACATCGGGAGGGTCGCGATTTCGGTGGCTATCGATGCCCAGCGACGAGAACTGGCGCGGAAGCGTCGACGCGACGTCGTGTCCCTTGACGCGGTCATTGGGGGCGAGAATGGCGAGAAGTTCACTATAGCCGGAACGCTGCGATCATCGGATCCGTCACCTGAGCAGAATGCGATAGGCGCGATCCTGCGCGCCGAGGTCTCGGAGGTGCTCGGGACGCTCCTTCACGGCCGCAATGCGGCTCGGGATCTCCGGATTGCCGAGGCGTACATCCTCGATGGAGTGCCACTGACGGAAGTCGCGGAATCGATCGGCGGCATCGGGAGTGGCGCCCTCAAGTCGTCGGTGCGACGGACGGGCTCGAAGCTCCGAACGGAGATTGCGCGTCGCGAGCGGTCGGCGACCCTGCGTCAGGCTCGGCTGTCCTGAGCATCAGACAGGACGCTCCGCCGGACCCCTTTCCTCGAGCCGCGAGCGGTAGCGAGCGTCCCACGGACAGAGCCTGAAATCGCAGATTCGTCGTTGCGAAAGGACGGAAGGGGTCGGAACCGATCGACCGTCCGTGGGACGCTCGCTACCGCTCGCGGCTCGAAAAAC
>CAZXLQ010000218.1:4035-9129 GCA_964641945.1 uncultured Clostridia bacterium | reverse complement strand
GCTCGGATTGCCCGGAGGCACGCCGTTTTCGCCCGACCTCGTGGCGGCGTTCCGCGTGTCGGACACCTGGATCGATGGCGCATTTGCCCTCGAGCAGGGGTTCATTTTCACCGCGATGATCGTCTCGGCGGCAACGGTTAACATCATCGAGCGGAAGTTCCGTGTCGCGGCTGTCTGGTTCTTCATCGCGGCAGCGGTGTCGGCGACGGGACTCATGCACTCGTTCCAGTGGACGCCGGCCGACACCGCGCTCGTCCTGGCGCCCGCCTGGCCGTGGGTCATCGGATACGCCGCGATGGGCGCCATCACGCTCTCTGCCGAGTGGATCACGGAACCCGGCGAGGGGCATTAGAGAGTGGACAGGATTCAAATCCAGTCAATCCTGTCCACTCTCCTCTCCCTGCGAAACCTGTGGGCGGAGTGAACGTAGAGTCGGAATCCGTCCACCAAGGAGACACACGCCATGAATCACCCGTCGATTTTCACGACGAGTTGGGTCGTCCTGCTTCTGCTCGCCGCCGCACTTACCGCGTTTTCACTTTTTTCCGCGTCGCTGGCGCTGCGCCGCGCCCCCGATGCGCTCACCGGAAACTACACGGTCGAGCAGGTCGAGTCCGCAAGTCATGAGGCAGCGGACGCCATCCGCGGACGGCGGCTGACCGCCTCCGCCTGGGCGTTCGGTTGCGGGTTGTTCCTGGCCTTCATCGTGCTCGGGCCCTATCGCCGCGGAGAGCGCTGGGCCTGGTGGGCGCTGCTCGTCGCGTTCGGCGGCACACAGGTACTCTCGATGTTGCGAGTGCCGCTGATGGGTGTTCGCCCGGGCGCCAGCACGGCGCTCATCCTGCTCGTCGTGCTTGCCGTCGGCCTGCTCGCCGGCGCGCCGCGAATGTTTGCGAGCGCCAAGTCCTGATGTATGAACGCTTTCAGAGTCGCTTGAACCGCCCGAAACTTCGACTCGGCCGCCTTTAGAACTACCTTTGAACTTCTTTAGGCCAGCTTAAAGATATAGCGGAGCCCCCGGGGTTACTTGTCTTACCGAAGCACGACGT
This sequence comes from uncultured Clostridia bacterium, assembly GCA_964641945.1. Classification (GTDB taxonomy): domain Bacteria; phylum Acidobacteriota; class Blastocatellia; order UBA7656; family JADIYM01; genus JADIYM01. Next base: position 8,080 of record CAZXLQ010000218.1, on the reverse strand, counting down.
TGCTTCGAATCCAGACGCGAGGTAACCCCCGATGAACGCACTCTACGCAATCTCGAATCGGCTTCTGGCGGTCGCCGCGACCGCACTTGTGGCAATCCCGCTTTTTCCGGTCTCGGCAGCCGTTCGCGGTTCGGCGCCATCGCAGGTCGTCAGAACGGAAGCCGTCTCCACGGACCTGAACGAGGCGGGCGCCCGCCACGGCGCGCTCCCGATGGCATACGAGGAGAATCGGGGCCAGGCAGATCCCGCGGCGCTCTACGTCGGCCGCAGCAAGAACGTGCGGATCGCGCTTACGCGGACGGCCGCAGTCTATTCGGTGACTGACGGCGACCTGACGGCGTCGGTCGCGATGTCGTTCGGCGCGACCGCCGGGACGAAGGTTATCTCGGAGGGCGAGCCCGTGGGAGCTTCGAACTACCTGCGCGGCAGCCGCGACGATTGGAGGACGGACGTCCCCTCGTATGGCCGGATCCGTTACGAGAGCGTGGCGGAAGGCGTGGACGCGGTCTTTCACGGGACGCGCAATGCGCCGGAGTACGATTTCATCGTCGCGCCCGGGGCGGATCCGTCGGCGATCGCGATGACCTTCGACGGTGAAATTTCGAAGACGATCGACACGGCCGGCAACCTGCGGCTGGCAACTGTTGCCGGCGAGATCGTCCTGAACGCGCCGGTGCTCTACCAGGTCGAAGCCGGGCAGCGACAGCCCGTCGATGGCGCCTTCACACTCGACGGTGAGACGGTCCGCTTCGACGTCGGTTCCTACGACGCAACGCGTGAGCTCGTCATCGACCCCGTCATCGATTACTGCACGTTCCTGGGCGGCAATGGCGACGATCGCATAGAGGACGCCAAGATCGACTCGAATGGAAGCCTGTTCGTGGTCGGAAGCACGTTGTCGACAAACTTCCCGGTCGTCGGCGGCCTCGGCGGCAACGAGTCCGGAATGGACGCATTCGTCACGAAGATCGGCGCGGGCGGGTTCAACTTCGTTTTCTCGACCTATCTCGGCGGCGCAGACACCGACAACGCGAACGCCGTAGCGCTCGGCAGCGGCAAGATCTACATCGCCGGATCGACCTCGTCCAACTCGTTTCCTACCGTGAACGCGTACGACGACAATCCGAACGGCCTCGATGCGTTCCTGACCGTCCTCAACTCGACGGGCTCGACGATTCTCTACTCGACGGTTATCGGCGGTGGCAACAACGACATCGGCAATGCGGTCGCGGTCGACGTCAATGGGAATGCCTTCCTCGCCGGTGAGACGCTCGAGACCGGATTCCTCGACGCCGATTTTCCGACGAAGAGCCCTTCATCGCTGGATCCTTTCCAGAAGCGATACGGCGGCGGCCGCTCCGACGCGTTCGTCTGCAAGTTCGATCCGGACGAGTCCGGAAACACGTCGCTAGTCTATTCGACTTTTCTAGGAGGCGAAGAAGGCGAAGGCGTGGAGGACATCGCAGTCGATGCCAATGAACGCGCCTATGTCTGCGGATACACCGAATCGCCGGACTTCCCGCGCCAGAGCGCGATGCAGAACGTATATGGCGGCGGAACTACGGACGCCTTCGTGACCAAGTTCAACGCCGACGGCACGACCGTCTTCTACTCGACGTTCCTCGGTGGCTCGGCGATCGACGAGGCGTTCGGCATCGCGCTCGATCCGCTCAACCCGACTCGTCCCACGATCGTCGGCCACACGACGTCGACGAACTTCCCGACGACGTCTCCCGTGCAGGCCGCCAAGAACGGTCCCGAAGACATGTTCATCACGAAGCTCAACGACGCGGGCACGTCGCGTCTCTTCTCTACTTACTGGGGCGGGCCCGGCAACGACAGCGCGAAGGACGTGACGTTCGATCGGCTCGGCAACGCGTACGCGGGTGGATTCAGCAACAACGCGTTCCCGCAGATCAACGCCCTCGGGTTCGGAAGCACGACCGGCATGTCGTACGTCGAGTTCAGCCAGGCGAACACCGTGCTGCAGTCGACGTCGACTGGCGTCGGCGGAAATGGAGAAGGAATCGGCGTCGACGCCGGCCTCGACGTGCTCGTCGTCGGGACGACGTCGGTCGTCTCGCAGCCGATCACGGTCGGGGCGGCGCAGCCGAACTTCGGCGGCTCGCCCAATGACGGCATCGTCGCTCGAATCGATCGCACGAACGACGACACGGTCGGCATCTATCGAGCGAGCACGGACCTCTTCACGCTCAAGAACGCGAACATCGTCGCGACGCCCTCCATTACCGCCACGCTGACGGCAACGCCCGATCAGCCAATCGCAGGCGACTGGAACGGTGACGGCATCGACACGATCGGCGGCTACAACAACGCGCTCGGCCAGTTCCAGCTCAGGAACACGAACGACACGGGCGGCGCAGACATCTCGGTGATTTTCGGAGCCGGCAACCAGGTTCCCCTCGCTGGCGACTGGGACGGAGACGGCATCGACACCATCGGCGTGTTCGATCCGGCTGGAATGGCGTTCTTCCTCAAGAACTCGTTCACGAAGGGCGGAGCCGACATCGCGTTCAACTTCGGAACTGCAGGACAGGGCGCGATTCCGATCGTCGGCGACTGGAACGGCGACGGCATCGACACCATCGGCCTGTTCATTCCCGGGACGAAGACATTCCAGTTGCGCAACTCGAACTCGAACGGCGGCGCCGACCTGCAGTTCGTCTTCAACGTCGCGAGCGGCGGCGGGTTCTTCAAGCCGGTGGCGGGCGACTGGGATGGCAACGGTGTGGACACCATCGGCCTGATGGTGCGCAACATCGTCGGCACCGGGACGACCTTTGCGCTGCGCAACTCGAACTCGGGTGGTGCTGCCGACGTCACCGTCGGCCACGGATCGATCTCCGACCTGCCGGTGATCGGCAACTTCGACGGCCGGTAGACGAACGGAGAGTGGACAGGATCGCAGGATTTACACGATTTACAGGATGGAACCCGTATTGTCGGGAAATCCCTGGGGGCCTGTGAATCCTGTGAAGCCAGTAATCCTGTCCACTCTCACTTTCCTGCTTGTTGCCTCGTTACCTGTACCTGCAACGGCTCGAGCCGGCTGCCACCCGTCGACTGGCGACGCGGTTGCGGCCGGCTTTGACGTCCAGAAGATCGCCGACGGAGTCTTTGCCGCGATTCGGCGGGAACCGCCCGGGATCTTCGTCGATGCGAACAGCGTGTTCATCATCAACGCCGAGGATGTCGTCGTCGTCGATGCCAACCTCACTCCCGGGTCCGCCAGAGATTGCCTCGCGGCGCTGCGCAAGCTGACCGACAAGCCGGTATCTCACGTCGTCAACACACACTGGCACCAGGACCACGTCGTCGGTGACCAGGTCTATCGCGACGCATTTCCCGGAGTAGAGATCGTGGCGAGTTCGAAGGCGCGTACGACGCTTGCCGCGAAAAGCGACGAGACGCGCAAGCTGTACCTGACGGCTGGACCGGAGTATTCGACGAGTCTTCGATCGGCCGTCGAGAAAGAGACGAGCTTCCTCGGCACGCCGATGACGCCCGACGAAGACGCCAGCTACCTTGCGGCAGCCGGACTCATCGACCGATACGTCGCCGAGGCGCCCGAGATGCGAACGACGCTGCCGACGCTCACCGTCGACGACAGAATGGTGCTGCATCGCGGCGACAGGACCATCGAGATCCGCAGCCTCGGGCGCGGGCACACGGACAACGACCTGATCGTCTACCTGCCGAAGGAGGGAGTGGTGGCCGCGGGCGACCTCGTCGTGGCGCCCGTTCCGCTGACCGGTGACCAGTCGTTCATCGGCGACTGGGCGGGTACGCTCGAACGCCTGCTCGCGCTCAAACCGGCGGTAATCGTTCCCGGTCACGGGCCCGTGCTCCGCGATGTGAGCTACGTCAAGCTGATGATCGAGCTGCTCTCGTCGATGTCGTCCCAGACCAAGGCGGCAGTGGCGAAAGGCGAAACCCTCGAGCAGGCGCGAAAGAGCATCGACCTCGGCGCTTTCCGCAAGCGATTGTGCGGTGACTCGCGCTCGCTGCTGCTCATCTTCGAGAA
>CAZXLQ010000218.1:0-3935 GCA_964641945.1 uncultured Clostridia bacterium | reverse complement strand
GAGCTGACGAGGTTGAGCTCGGGGCGCTCGTCCGCCAGACGGCGCGCGGCCCACTGTGTCTCGAACAGCACGGCGCGGTGTCCTTCGTCGTCCTCGACCTCCATCGTCCCGCGCTGCTCTATGCGAACTTCAGGCCCGGGGTCGTTTCCCACCCATCGCGCGAGGGTGTATGGCATCGGCTGCAGCAGCGTCTCGACCGTGTATTCGTCCTCGAGCCTGAAGCGTACGACGTCGAACTGCAACGACCCCACTGCGGCGAGAATCGGGTCCGGACTCGTTCGCCCGAGTTTCCACAGGATCTGGATCGCGCCTTCCTCGGCAAGCTGCTCGAGGCCCTTGAGCAGCTGCTTGCGCTTGGCCGGCGTCGTCGGGCGGATCGTCGCGAACTGTTCCGGCGAAAAGTGCGGGATCTTCTCGAAGGCTCTCAGCGCGCCAGTGGTCACGGAATCGCCGATCGCGAAAGCTCCGGGGTTCACGAGGCCAATGACGTCGCCGGGGAAGGCTTCGGCCGTGAGCTCGCGCTCCTCGGCGAAGAGCTTCTGTGGCCGCGCGAGGCGGATCTTCTTCGACGTACGGACGTTCGTCACGACCACGTCCTTCTCGAACCGGCCCGACACCACTCGCAGGAACGCCACGCGGTCACGGTGATTCGGATCCATGTTCGCCTGGATCTTGAAAACCAGTCCGCTGAAGGCCGGTTCCGATGGCGCAATGGCTCCACCGTCGCGTGTAGCGCGCGGTCCGGGTGGCGGCGCGAGGTCGACGATCCGGTCGAGAAGTAGCTCCACGCCGAAGTTCGTCACGGCGCTCCCGAAGAACACCGGGGTCAGGTCGCCACTCAGGTAGGCGCCGTGGTCGAACTCGGCGCCAGCGGCATCGAGCAGCGCCGTCTCTTCGCGAAACCTCGCCAGGTTCTCGACCCCGAACGCGCGATCGAGCGCCGGCGAGTCCGTCTCGACGACGTTCGCCACAGTAGCCGTGTCCCCTCCAGCCTCTCTCGTGAATAGATGGACGTGCTTCGACGCACGTTCGTACACACCGCGGAAGTCGGCGCCATCGCCGATCGGCCAAACGAGCGGAAACGCCGAGATGCCGAACTCGCGCTCGATCTCGTCGAGCAGGTCGAGCGGCTGTCGCCCCGGCCGGTCCATCTTGTTGATGAACGTGAAGACCGGAAGCCGCCTGAGCCGGGCTACCTCGTAGAGTTTTCGCGTCTGCGGCTCGATGCCGTTCGCCGCGTCGATGAGCATCACGACGCTATCTGCGGCGGCGAGCGTCCGGTAGGTGTCTTCGCTGAAGTCCTCGTGGCCGGGCGTGTCGAGCAGGTTGATGACGTGGTCCTTGTAATTGAACTGCAGGACCGTCGACGTGATCGAGATACCGCGCTTCTGCTCGATCTTCATCCAGTCCGATCGCGCATGACGTTCGTTCCGGCGCGCCGTGACGGACCCGGCCAGTCGGACGGCTCCGCCATACAGGAGCAGCTTTTCGGTCAGGGTCGTCTTGCCTGCGTCGGGATGCGAGATGATCGCAAAGGTCCGCCGTCGCCCGATCTCGTGCTGGAGTGTGTCGTCCATCGATTCTCCCCCGGAAGCCCGGTTGCCACGGACGGCTCCGAGGAGCCACGCCCGCCTGCGACCAAGCGACCGAGAGTACGGGGGGCGCCTGTCCCCGTCAACCGGACTGACCGCCAACGCGTGGCTCTTTGTATCGGAACAATCAAGAACTGGAACTTTTCGGCTTGCACGAGCGTCTAGGGCGGCAACATGATTCTGACTGAAATCCGCAATTGGTCATTCGTCATGACGAACGCACCTCCAGAGCCGAATGTCGCCACGGCCCGCGACTCCATACTCGATGCAGCCGAGACGCTGCTCGGGCGATACGGCTATCGCAAGACGACGATGGACGACATCGCCCGCGAGGCGAGGATCGGCAAGGGTACGACGTATCTGCACTTCCGAAGCAAGGAGGAAGTGTTCCTCACGACGATCGACCGGATCGTGGACCGATTGTGCGATCGCTTGAGGTTGATCGCGGTCGGTCCCGGCACGTTGACCGGGCGGCTCGAGGCAATGCTGGTCGAGCGCGTTCTCTTCCGATTCGACTGCGTGAGCCACTATCCGGCGAGCCTGGACGAGATCTTCGCTTCGCTCAGACTGTCTTATCTCGAACGCCGAAGCCGAAACCTCGAAAAGGAGGCAGCAGTGTTCGAGGCCACGCTGCTCGGGTACGCGAGCCCGGACGGCGAACCGATTCCGGACGCACGCGACGCTGCCGAGGCGTTGCTCGAATCAACCAATTCGCTATTGCCCTATGGCCTGAGCCCTCGTGAGCTCGGCAATCGACAAGACGTCGAGCGGCGTGCCAGACGAATCGCAGCCGTTGTCGTGGCGGGAATCCTTTCGAATCCGACCTCCGTTCCGAAACCGGCAGCGGGACGGCGAAATCCGACGACCGGAGGAGCAAGCAAATGAATCGGCGATTGATGAATCTGGTGCTGATGGTGTCCATCGTGACATTCGGACTGAACGGCGCAGCCACGGCCCAGCAGCCGAAGCCGGACCTGCGGATCGATGCAGCGACGCGAGTGTCGGTGATCGACGCGGTGCTCGACACACTCGATCGGCGGTACGTCTTTCCGGAAGTGGCCAAGAAGGTGGCCTCCGCAATTCGAGACCGCCAGAAGCGGGGAGAATACGACAACCTCACACTCGGTCCCGCGTTCGCCGAGGTCCTTACCCTGCACGTTCAGGAGGTGACGGGAGATCGTCACATCCGCATCGGTTACAGCGCCGAGCCATTGCCGGAGCGACAGAACCGGAGCGAACCGTCGGCCGAGGAAATCGAGGAGTATCGCCTCCAGTCGCGACGGCTCAACCACGGCTTCGAGCGTCTGGAGCGTCTGCAGGGCAACGTCGGGTACATCGACCTTCGCGGGTTCTACGACGCGAATCTGGCCGCCGAAACGGCAACGCACGCGATGTCGTTTCTGGCCAACACGGACGTCCTCATCTTCGACCTCAGAAAGAACGGCGGCGGCGACCCCGCGATGGTCGCGCTGCTGTGCACGTACCTCTTTGGCGACGAGCCGGTGCACCTGAACGACCTCTACTTCCGCGAGGAGAACCGCACGACGGAGTTCTGGACGCTTCCGTACGTGCCGGGCCCGAAGTACGGCAACAAGCCGGTCTACGTGCTGACGAGCCGCCGGACTTTCTCGGGCGCCGAGGAGTTTGCGAACAACCTCAAGACGCTCAAGCGCGCGACGATCGTCGGTGAAGCCACGGGCGGCGGCGCGAATCCTGGCGGCGGCGAGCGGCTCGGACCGCACTTCCGGATGTTCGTGCCGACGGGGCGCGCGATCAACCCGATCACCAAGTCGAACTGGGAAGGCCCGGGTGTCGAGCCCGACGTTAAGGTGCCAGCCGGATATGCACTCGAGTGGGCTTACCACGACGCGATCACGAAGATCGTGGAGGGAGCCAAGGGCACGCCGCGTGCGCGTGACCTCGAGGAAGTGCTTCAGGAGGCGGCGAAGAAGCTCGAGGACGCTAAAGCGAACACAAAACCCGAGACGCCGCCGAGCCTCACCGGCAATACGGAGTTCCGGTTGAAGGGAGCGGCGTTTGCCCGGCGAGTGGCGATTGCGGGCTCGTTCAACGACTGGAATCCCGACGTGACGCTGTTTGCCAGGGAGGGCGACGGATGGGTGTGCCGCGTTGAGCTGCCGCCCGGCAAGCACACGTACAAGCTCGTCGTCGACGGCCGTATGCTGATCGATCCGGCCAACCCGAACTTCGAGGACGATGGCGGCGGACGGGTGAATTCGGTGATCAATCGGTAAACGTGAGCGCTCAGCACGGCCGGCCGCATTCCGTCGCGACCGCACGTCCCAGAACCGCGAACGCAGTGAGCGGCCGGCTTTGCATCTC
>CAZXLQ010000217.1:0-9237 GCA_964641945.1 uncultured Clostridia bacterium | reverse complement strand
AAACGGGGACCGCCCGCGGGGTTCCCCGACCCGGTCGCTATCGGTTCTGATCGAAGTCACCCGCGCTACGGGACCACAGGCACCACGTAGCCGATTGCAGTGTCGAGCTTCCAGCCCTTGCGCTGCATCTGTCGCGGCAGCTTCGCGGCGTCCTTCTCGATCGTCAGGTAATGGTTGATTGCACGGCGACCGTCGCCGAGCACCCACCGATAGAGCGGCACGAGACCGACGCGAGCTTCCGTCACGAGGTAGCCGAGGCGCGTCCCGCGCTCTCGAACCGTGCGCGGATCGCCGGGCGCCGTTTCGGCCGATGTCAATGTCAGGAAGAAAAGACCCCGGTCGTTGTCGCCTGGCCGGTAGTTGAACACTTCGACAGTCTTGATGGCCGACGCGGCCGCGAACGGCTCCGTGAACAGGCTGAAGTCCGCTGACACGGCGCCATCGACCTTCTCGCTCGCCGTCGTCTTGAAGAACCGCCAGCCTTCCGGCGCTCCGGCTGCCGCGGCCGTCACATATTCGCGCGCGATCGCCTGATGAACGATCTGGTTGCGCACCGTGACGCTGGCAAAGTCCTTCTCCGGATGACGGCCCTCGACCACAGGGCCGCGGCCTGCCGTCGCCGAAATGCCCCACGCGACCGCGAACTTCGTCACGGCACCAGCGCGTCCCGCTCCGACGAGTCCGAGATCGACCGGAACCCCAAGCCGGATCTGACCGGTCGACGCACGTTCGACGACGACCGCGCCCTCGAGCTTCACGACGCTGCCATCCGGATAGATCGCCCGGAACTCCGTGACGCGGACCGCGTGGTCGCCGGTATTCCGAACAGAAACCTCGACGGGCGCCGTCACCGTCGCACTCGTCAGCGTGATCGACTCGGGTATGACGGCCGTGACGATCGCCTCCGGCTGGCCGATCGGCGACGATCCGCCAGCGACGACCAGGCGTGCCCAGTTCGACTGCGTGCCGTCGCCATTGAAGACGCGGATTTCGTAGTTGCCCGGCTCGCGAACCATCGCCTTCGTCAAGGTGACCGTCAGTTCGACGGTATCTCCGGCTTCGCGACGGGTCGTCTGCGGGATGATCTTGCCGTCGCTGGCTTCGCCTTCGCGACGAAGCAGGACGCGCGAGCTCATCAGGTTGACTCCGCGGGCCGTGATCTTCACCGTGGCCGAGGTCGCAGTGCGGAGATCGACGCGATCGGGAAGCAGCGAGACTATGGAAACGCCGTCCGAAGTGCCGCCTCCCTGGCCACCGGGCTCTCCCGTCACGACGTCGAAACGCGCCGGCGCCGACGGTCGGCCGCCGGGATTCGCGATCGTGAACGTAACGCCACCGGGCCGGGCGAGGTGAGCGTCCGGTACCTTGAACGTCAGTCCCTCGCGAACGGCGTGCCCGCGGACCTCCGTCGTTCCGGCAGCGGAGGTGATCGTTACGACGGCCTGATCGACGAGGTCGCGACCGATGGCCGTCACGAACACGTCGCGCGCGAGCGCCTTCACCTCGAGTGGTGACACCCGATCGATTGTCGGCGTCGGGACCGCCGCCGCCACGCGAACTTCGAGCGAGACCCAGTCCGAGACCGCTCCACCCGGGTTCTTCACGCGCAACTCGAGCATTCCAGGCTTGGCTACCAGTGTCGCCGGCAGCGACACGCGCAACTGCGCCGGACCGTCGAACGTTGTCGTGAGATCGACGCCGGCACCTTTCTCGCCTTTCACGCGTGCCCGGACCACGGCTTCCTTCTCGAAGAGCCGACCGTTGAGCGTCACGTCGACGGCCGCGGTACCGACCGCAACGACGTCCGGTGAGACCTTCTCGATGCGCGGGGCTGTCTTGTCAGCTGGCCCGGCAACCTGGGCCGTCACGAGTGCAGCCACGCACAACAGGACAAGCGCGGCCGAAAGAAGCTGTGATCCGAATCGCATGGACTCCTCCGTTTCAGTTCGGTTCTTTCTTTGTTTCCGTTACGCCGTCTATGACGCCATTGCGCCGTGAGACGTTTACCTTCCCCATCCAACCGCTTTATCGTCGCGCCGCGGTTTCAGCCGCGCAAGTGCCATCAGCATACGAAAACTCAAGGCACTCGAGACTCCGAAGTGCTTGCGCATGAAGGCGTTCTGACTTGCCCGCGCTTCCGATCGCATCCGGTCGAGCACGCGCCGCGCAGATCCGCCTCCCAGATGCGCCACCGTGACCTTCGGCGCGTAAAGGACGGTCCAGCCGCTGCGATGAAGGCGAAGGCAGAGGTCCTCGTCTTCCGAGTACATGAAGAACCGCTCGTCGAACACGCCGACGTCGTCGAGTGCGGATCGTCTGATCATCAGGCACGCGCCTACGCACCAGTCGACGGCGACCGCTTCACCGCATAGCTCGCTCGACGAGTAGGTTCGGCGCAGCCACGACACCTGAACGAGCTTCGCGAGTCCCAGCGACTCGGCACACTGATTCACCGGATTGAGGAACCGTCCGCACGAGAACTGGAGCTCGCCATCCGGACCGACGAGAGCCGCACCCACGGCGCCGGCGTCCGGCCGCGCCTCGAGTATTGCCGAGAGACTCGACACGGAGTCACGCGACAGGTCAGCATCCGAATTGACGAGCAGCACGAACCGGCCGCTGGTCTCGGCGATTCCCCGGTTCGCGGCGCGGGCGAAGCCGGCGTTCTCCTCCAGCCGGATAACTCGAACGTGCGCCAGCGAGGAGGTCACGGCGTCGACGGTGTCATCACTCGACGCGTTGTCGACGAGAACGACCTCGACGGATGGCGACCCGGCTGGAACGCCCGCGAGGATCGACCTGAGACAGGCGAGCGTGAGATCCCGCGTGTTCCACGAGACGACGACGACCGACACCTCGGGCTGGGTGCTCACGGAGGTCACTTCGACGGGGAAGCGCTCGCCCGCTCCCGCTGAATCGTCTCGCGATCGAAGCTCGAGAGCGCCGATCGATAAGCCTGCTCGAAGAAGGGCTCCGCAGACGCGGTCGAGCCAGGCCGGACGCTGCGGGCGTAACGGCCGAGCGCGAGATTCGCGACGGTGCTGGACGGCTCGCGCTCGACTGCATCGGCCATTACCTGGCGGGCGTCCTCGACGCGGCCCGACTTCCAGAGGAGGTTCCCGAGGACGAGCCGTGACGAGTTGTCTTCGGGCGCCGTTGCGAGGCGCTGGCGGAGCGATTCGATCGTAGCGACCGTCTCGCCGCGTTGCTGTAGCACGTTGGCATAGAAATCCTGGGTTCGCACGAGATTCGGATTCGTGGCGAGAATCGTCGAAAGGCTGTCTCGCGCAACCGCGGTCCGTCCGGAGCCGGCGTCGAGCATCGCAACCTCGGTCGCATAAAGCGCCCGGAGCGTGTCCGGCGTCATGTGCCACTGGTGCGCCGCCGTGTCGATATCGCTGGAAAGCGCCGCGGCGTACACCTCGCGCGCCTCGTCGAACCGTCCGAGGCCGGCGTACGTGGACGCGAGATTGAAGTAGGACGTGAGGAACGTCGGGTCGAGCTCGATCGCCTGCTGATAGTAGGGAATGGCGCGTTCGTGCTCGCCACGGTTCGTAAGCACGAGGCCGTAGTTGTAGGCGGCTCTTGGCGATCCGGGAACGACGGCGTACGTGGCCTCCCACAGCGTTGCGTCGTCTTTCCAGTCGGTGTTGCGGACGACCGTGCGCACGGCGAACGCGCCAAGCAGGATCACGAGCAGACTGCCGACCGCTACGCCTGCCCCGGCGGGCCGTCTGATCCGACCGATGCTCTGGACGATGTCGGCGAGGACGAGGCCAGCGCCGACGAGCGGAAGATACAGGTAGTGGTCGGCGACGATTTCGTGATGTGGCAGGATCTGGCTGGCCGGCAGCAGGGTGATGATGAACCAGAGCAGGCCGAAACCGGCTACGCGATGCGAGGTTCGAACCAGTAGCCAGAATCCGACGGCAACGATGCCTGCGAGGAAGACGAGTGCCGGTACGACACGCACATCCGTCAATCCGGCCGCTGGATCGAAGGCGCCGAAATACTGTGCGGCCAGTTTCATCGGCCACACGGTGAGCCATGCGTAGTGCGCGTATGTCAGCGGCACTGTGAGCAGGTTGCTGAGAAGGCTGCCACCCCAGAACGTGACGCCGGCTTCCCCGAGTCGCGTCGTGGCGCCGCGTACAAAAACGGTGTAATAGGCGAAACCTCCGAGCACGACGAACCCGATTCCGTAAAGCACGCCGCCTGTCCGCAACATGCTTCTGAAAACCGAACCGGCCGACGGTCGTTCGCCGTCAGGGGACGGCTCGGTCGCGCGTGCGAAATCCCACAGTACGCAGACGAGTGGAAAACTCGTTGCCATCTCTTTCGAGAGCAGGCTTAGAGCGAAGGCGATGCCGGTGATGGCAAGAAAGCGCGCGGCGATGGAACGATTCGGGGCTTCGCGGAAACGCACGTAGGAAATAAAGGCCACGAGGAAGAACATCGCGAAGAGCACATCGCGCCGGCCCGAGATGTAGGCAGCCGACTCGGACTGTACCGGGTGAATCGCGAAGAGCACGGCCGCGCAAAACGACGCCATTCGAGCGCCACCCGTCAGCAGGCGGGCGACGCCAAGCGCCAGGATCGCATTGGCGGCGTGGATCACGAGGTTCGTCACGCGAAACCCGGTCGGGTTCAGTCCCCAGATGGCGTAGTCGATCGCATAACTGATCGTCCGGATGGGCCGATACGTGTCGCCGATGAAATTCCCAAGATCCGCGAGGTTGCGGATGCGTGTGTTTCGAACCACGAGGTCGACGTCGTCGAACACGAAGCCATTGCCGAGGCTGTTTGCGAATACGGCGACGACGACGACGACGAGTCCAGCCGCGAGCAGTATCCACGTCCGGGTCTCGTTGTGATCGACGGGCCCGTCCCCGCGAACGTCGTCGCGCTGGCCCCGTTGCTCCGCTGGCGCTGCGCTGACGCCCGTCGCGGTCGTCTGGCGGGTTCGCACGGACCGGGCTCGCCGCATCTTGCTCATGGAGGCGCCCCGCGAGTGGTCAGTCCTTCGGAACCACGCGATAGACGATGTTGTCGACGACGACGATCAGGTGATCGTCGAGACGAAAGAACGAACGGAGGTCCTGACGACTCTCGAGCAGGCGAACGTAGGGGTCGCTGCCGGCGACCAGAGTGACTTCCTCCAGTCCGGCGTCGGCCGAATACGCCGTGTCGACGAGGACTCCGGCGGCATCGCGTTTGAACGACTTGTCGCCCACTCGCCGAATTCGGCCGGCATCACGCGGAGCTCCGTCCCCGGCCCGGTTGGAACGCGGACTCACTGCAGGCTCGGGACGTGCTGCCGGCGGGGCCGTCGCTTCGGGGGTCGTCTTGGGACCGGTCTTTTCAGCCGCCGGAGGCGGAGTGGTCCGCGCGGGAGCCGCGGGAGCCGGAGTGTACGCCGGCGCCTGAGGTGCAGTTGGAAACAGCGGCCCGCCGCCGATACCCGGGATTCCTGGAATGATGCCACCATAGCCGCCCGGCCGGGCCGCCGACGAATCAGGCGCTTCCTCGTCATCATCGTCGTCGTCGTCTGAGCCTGCAGACCTGGTACTTGGAGTTGCCGACGGAATCCGCTGTGCCGGAGCGTACTTGATGTCGGTCGGTGAGACCTGGAATCGCATCTGCGAACGCGCAGAGAGGAACAACAGTACGGCCGTGGCGAGCAGCGCCACGAGTGCAAACGCCGCAAGTCCGAGCGCAAAGAGAAACGACCGGAGACGCGACTCGCGCGCGGCCGGACGGACATATGTAGAAGCCGTTGCCTGGTCGATGTTCATGAACGTTGACCCAAACTCGGCATTCTACTGGAAGCCCGTTGAGATTGGCCACCTGCGGTTACGACCAAGTGCGATGGATTTCCAGTGGACCCGGGCGCGGTAGCGCTCGGGTCAGCCCGGCGACGAGCCGCCGACGTGGCTACAGCGTGCTGACGACCGGACATGTCGGATCTCTAGGGTGACCCGAGCGCTACCGCGCCCGGTACCGATACGCAGGGGACACCATCGTGCGCACGCGAGCGTCGAGCATCAGTACCGGGCGCGGTAGCGCTCGGGTCAGCCCGGCGACGAGCCGCCGGCGTGACTACAGAGTGCCGACGACCGAGCGAGTCGGATCCCGAGTGTGGCCCGAGCGCCACCGCGCACGGTACCGATGCGCGGGTGGAACCATCCGGAGCGACCGGACTGCGACGGCCGATCGCAGGCGCGCGTGTGACCGCATCAGTACCGGGCGCGGTAGCGCTCGGGTCAGTGCGAGGTCACGCCACTCCGTCACCCGACCAAATAAGTCTTGCTTGTATTACTGGGTAGCCATACAGTTGCGCTATCACGGTGACGTGAGAGGAGGATTCGCATGGATACGTCAGACAGAGTGTTGACACCTGAGGCGCTCGAGTTGGTTGCTGCGCGCTTTCGGGTTCTGTCGGAGCCATCACGGCTGCGAATTTTGCACACGCTCGGACGCAGTGAGATGTCGGTTGGTGACCTCGTCACGGCCACGAATGCGAGTCAGGCAAACACTTCGAAGCATCTCGGGATGCTGCTCGATGCCGGAGTCGTCGCGCGACGCAAGGAGGGGCTCAATGCCTACTACCGCGTAGCCGACGAATCGATCTTCGAATTGTGCGAGCTCGTATGTTCCCGGCTCGCGGAGCAACTCTCGGCGCGCCACGGCGCAGTTTCGAGGTTTGCCAATCTGTCGGCCAGCGAGCCGACATCAGGATCAAAGTAGAGAAGTCCAATGGTCGCATCTCGTACCCATCGCTCAGCGACTCGCGCGCGATGGGTCTCGTGATGGCGCGAATGCCCTGGAGTGCAAATCCGAATCCGGGGTGCGCGACCGAACGGGTTCCGGCGTCCCGCTGATCGCCGTCAGGAGTGCACGTGCTCATCGGCCTGATTCTCAGTTCGGCGATCGGAGTGTCGCTCGGCCTTATCGGGGGCGGCGGCTCGATCATCACCGTGCCGGTGCTCGTGTACGCCCTCGGTGTGGACCCGCACGAAGCAGTGGCAATGTCGCTCGCGGTCGTCGGGGCTACGAGCGTCGTTGGCGCGTGGCTGCATTCACGGCGGGGCACGGTTCGGGTCCGAACGGGCCTGCTCTTCTCATCGACAGGTGTGGCGGGAGCGATCGGCGGCGCGCAGTTGACGTCGCTCGTGGCGCCGCAGGTGCTGATGCTGGCGTTCGCGGGGCTCATGCTCGTCGTCGCCGCATCGATGCTCATTCCCAGGCCGGCGGGTGAGTCGGCAGAGACGCGCCGCAAGCCGCATGCAGTCCGGGCGGCGATCGCCGGATTCATCGTCGGCACGCTGACCGGATTCCTCGGAGTAGGCGGCGGGTTCCTCGTGGTTCCCGCGCTCGTCCTGTTCGCCGGGCTCAGCATGCGTGAAGCCGTAGGCACGTCGCTCGTCGTCATTGCCGTCAACTGCGGAGCCGGACTCGTGGGTCACATCGGACAGGCTGGCTTCGATGTCGCACTTGTTGCGCTCGTCACGTTACTCGCCGTGGCCGGCACGCTCGCTGGGTCGCGATTGTCGCACCGGCTGTCGCCATCTCACCTGAGGACCGGATTCGCCCTCTTCGTCGTCGTGATCGCCGTCTGGCTCGTGTTCAAGAATGCCGGTCTCGCTGTAATTTGAGTCGAAGTTCGGAGGAACCGGAATGTACTTCAGGCAGTTCTACCTTGGTTGTCTGGCCCACGCGTCTTACCTGATCGGCTCGAACGGAGAAGCTGCGGTCGTCGACCCCCAGCGAGACGTCGACCAGTACCTTCGCGAAGCCGAAGAGGCCGGGCTCGCCATCCGCTACGTCATCGAGACGCACCTTCACGCAGACTTCGTGTCCGGCCATCGCGAGTTGGCGGAACGAACCGGCGCCGAGATCGTCATAGGCCATGCGGCCGGAGTGAGTTTTCCGCATCGAGCTGCGCACGACGGCGACCAGTTGAATGTCGGTGCCGTGACGATGTCGATCCTCGAGACGCCGGGCCACACGCCCGAGGGAATCTCGATACTCGTCGCCGACACGGCGGACCCATCGGTCGTGCCGAAAGTGCTCACGGGGGATACGCTTTTCATCGGCGACGTTGGCCGGCCGGATCTCGTGGGATCGAAGGGATTCACGTCCGAGCAGATGGCGTCGATGCTCTACGACAGCCTGCACACGAAACTCCTCACGCTCGACGATGCAGTCGAGGTCTATCCGGCGCACGGCGCGGGCTCGCTCTGTGGAAGGAACATCTCCAGGGAGACGAGCTCGACGATCGGTGCCCAACGGCAGTTCAACTACGCCCTCAAACCCATGGATCGCGCGACCTTCGTCTCGCTGATGACCGAGAACCTCCCAGAGGTGCCGGCCTACTTCACGAAGGACGTCGAGATGAACAGGACCGGCGCGTCGTCTCTCGAGCACCTTGCGCGACCGTCCGCGATGAGTCCCGCGGAACTGGCCGAGGCGGTCGAAGCGGGCGCGGTCGTTCTCGACGTCCGGATGGGTGCCGAGTTTGGCGCGGGTCACATTCCCGGCTCCCTGAACATCGGTCTTGGCGGACAGTTCGCGTCATGGGCCGGCTCGCTCATTCCGCTCCACACGCCGATCGTCGTGGTCGCAAACGATGTGGACGGCGTCGACGAGGCGAGGATGCGACTTGCACGAGTCGGGTTCGAATCGGTCATCGGATACCTCGCCGGCGGAATGCCGTCGTGGGACGAGGCCGGGCTTCCCGAGTCGGTGACGCCGCAGCTTCCCGTTGACGATCTGAATTCGCTACTCGGCACCGGAGACGACTTGCAGTTGGTCGACGTTCGTCGGCCCTCCGAATACGCGGCAGGCCACGCGCCCGGCGCGGTCAACATCCAGCTGGCCGACCTGGAGTCGCGGCTCGACGCTCTCGATCCGAAGCGTCCGACCGTCATCATCTGCCAGAGCGGGTACCGATCGAGTGCCGCGACGAGCATTCTCGCGCGACACGGTTTCTCGGACGTTTCCAATGTGATCGGCGGGACTGCCGCCTGGCTGGCCGCCGAATATCCTGCCGAGACAGACGGAACGGGACAGTCCACAGGTTGTCGCACATAGAAACTGATCCTGATTCATCAGTGAAAGCATCAGAACCGCGAGCGGTAGCGAGCGGCCTGCGGACAGTCCTGACCCTCGGCCAGCTCTTCTGGAGCAATTGGACGTTTCGATACTCGAGTCCGTCCGCAGGCCGCTCGCTACCGC
>CAZXLQ010000216.1:0-9256 GCA_964641945.1 uncultured Clostridia bacterium | reverse complement strand
CCGGCGCGCGCCCTTCCGGTAGCACGCTGTCGGCCCGTCGGAGTACACTGCCTAGGCTCGGCCGACGCGACGGCCGGGCCGTGAATCGAAGGTCTCGAGCGACCATCCGAGAGGTCCGATCATGTCCGCAGCCCTCCAGGACGACGCAGCCGCCACTAAGGGCGATATCCTCGTCGTCGACGACAATCCGGTGAACCTCGATCTGCTCTCGAACATGCTGCAGGACCGGTCGTATCGCGTTCGCGTTGCCACCAATGGCCGCCGTGCGCTCGCCGCTGCGAGGTCGCGGCCTCCCGACCTCGTCATGCTCGACATCAACATGCCCGAGATGGACGGGTATGAGGTCTGCAGGCAGCTCAAGGGAGACCCGGTGACGGCTGACGTGCCGGTCATTTTCATCAGCGCGCTCGACGAGGCAATGGACAAGGTGCGCGCGTTCGAGGTCGGCGGTGCGGACTACGTCACGAAGCCCTTCCAGTTCGAGGAGGTTCTCGCCCGCATCGAGAACCAGCTCAAGCTGTCCAGGCTCCAGCGTGTGCTCGAGAGGAAAAACGCAGAGCTCACCGCGAAGAACGAGGAGCTCGTCCGTTCCCGTGACGAGTTGCTCAAGTCGCAGCAACAGGCGGCGAACTTCTTCTCGGCGCTCGCCGATGTGCTGCCAGGCACGGTACTCGACGAAAAATACAAGCTCGAAGAGAAGATCGGTGCGGGCGGCTTTGGCGCCGTATATCGCGCCGTGCATCTCGGTCTCGATCGTCTCGTCGCGGTGAAGATCTTCAAGCCGGCGAGCGGCACTGTCACGCAGGAAGGGCTGGATCGATTCCGCCTGGAGGGTGTGCGGGCCTGTCAGATTCAGCATAGGAACGCGGTCGCGGTTTCAGATTTCGGCGTTTCGACGGCCGGCATCGCCTATCTCGTCATGGAACTGCTCGAGGGACGCACGCTGACCGACGAGCTCGAAGACGCCGGTCGGCTCTCTCCCGAACGTTGCGTCGAGATCCTGACGCCGATCTGCGGAGTTCTCGCCGAGGCACACGCCGCCGGCATGGTTCATCGGGACATCAAGCCCGACAACATCTTCCTTCACCGTTCGAAGGACGGAGAAGTCGTCAAGGTCCTCGATTTTGGACTCGCAAAGCTGCTCGACGACTCGCCGGCGCCATCGGCGCAGAATCTCACGGTCGGCACGGTGCTTGGAACTCCGACCTACATGTCTCCTGAGCGGCTCAACGACTCGCCCTACGACGGCCAGTCGGACGTCTACAGCACCGGGATCCTGCTCTACCAGATGCTGACGGGCAACGTTCCGTTCCAGTCACGCGAAGGCGACTATTGGGCCGTTGCGATCATGCACCTCACAAAGACGCCGCCATCGCTTCGCGATTCCAATCCGGATCTGACCCCTGAGATTGAGGAAGTTGTTCTCAGATCGCTTGCCAAGGACCCGTCGGCGCGTCCGAGCGCCGAGAGCCTCGCAGCCGACTTCAGCGCGGCCGTCGCCGCGGCCAGGCCGCCTGACGCCGCGCGTACGGTCTGACACCATCATCTTCGAGGAGACTACGTAGAAATGCCGACCAGCCATGACATCGAGTCTGACGATCGAACCGAGTCGAGGCGCGCGACCCGAGGCCGGCTTCGCCGTGCGATGAAGGACCTGCTGCTGCTGCTTCCGAATCTCCTGAAGCTGCTGGTCCGGCTCGTCCGCGATCCCAAGGTCTCGCGCGCTGACAAGTTCATTCTCGGTGGGACGATCCTCTATGTGATCGCGCCGGTCGACTTCATCCCGGATCTCATCCCGTTCGTCGGACAGGTCGACGACACTTACCTTGTGGCGCTGTCGCTGATCCGGCTCGTGAACCGTGCTGACCCGGGCGTCGTGGAGCGTCATTGGGATGGTCGCGTGGATCTCAAGCGCCTGCTGACGTCGATCGTCGACGTGGCAGTACACTTTCTGCCAAAGCCGATTCGCATGGCTCTCGTCGAGAAAATCGAGATTCGCGAACCTCGAAGTCTGAGGATGATTCGGGGCGGCAAGGACGCTCCGGCCGGCGCAGCGGCTACGCCCGGGCAGTAGTGGACTTCCCTTCGCGTACGCTGGACCCTCGCGCGCACTCAACCGATCGGAAGAAGCCACTCGCCGCGGTAGACGGACCTGGCCGGACCAACAAGGAACACCGATGCCTGATCGTCGGGCCAGCTGACCGACAGGTTGCCGGCCGCGGTCCGGACGCTGACGCTTCGATCGACACGACCCGTCGCGATAGCGGCAACGGTTGCCGCAGTGGCGCCCGTCCCCGAAGACTGCGTCTCACCCACGCCGCGTTCCCAGAAGCGGACATCGATCTCGTTGCGTGACGTCACGCGAATGAATTCGACGTTCACGCGATTTGGAAACGCGGGATGAGTCTCGATCGCAGCGCCGACGGATCGCCAGTCAATTGCGTCAGGATCATCGACGAAGATCGAGCAGTGGGGATTCCCGATCGACGCCACCGTCACCGTCCAGGCGCGGCCTGACACATCGAGCGCGACATCCACGGCCAACTCGTCGGCCGCACGTCCCGTGAACGGCACGTCTCCGCTCCGGAACGTCGGAATCCCCATCTCCATCTGGAACAGGGACTCGCCGAGGCGCCTGAGCCGCTTCACACCGGCCGATGTCGCCACCCGCAGATCGACGCCCTCGGCCGGCCATCGTCCCAACCCGTCCAGATAGGCGGCGACGCACCGGGTGCCGTTGCCCGAGACCTCCGCCTCGCTGCCGTCAGCGTTGAAGATCCGAGTTGCGACATCCGAATCGGAAGTGTCGGGTGGACTTAGAACGAGGATTCCGTCGGCACCCGCGCCAAGGTTTCGGCAACACATCTGCCGCGACAATACGGCGAGATCTGAGGCATCGGGCACATCTCGACTTTCGACCAGCAGGAAGTCGTTTCCCAGGGCCTCGAGCTTTGTAAAATGCACCTGTCGTTCGCCTTTCTAAGTTGTTGACCGTCCCGGGTCGCTGTGCTAGGGTCGGCCTTCCGCCTATGAGTCAACTCAAGCAGTACCGCCGATCAGCCCTCAAGCTGATAGCACGGGCGAGGATGCGCGGCAAGCAGGCCGAACCTCTCCTTCGCGGCGTGGCCTCGATAGCCGCAGTCGCGGCTGCCGGTGCCGTCGTCTGGGCAGTACTCGGTTTTGCGCGCGTCGGTTTCGCCGAGGTCGAATCGGTATCTCAGCCGGCGCAACCCGTCGAGAACGCAGAGCACGCAGGCGAAGCGGCTTCGAATGCAAGGGGTGGAACGCTGGCGCGACGCGAATGTCTCGTATACGTCACGGAAGGTGATGCGACTCATTACCACGCGTCGGTCCACACGGCGAGCGAGTCTGAGCGGAAGGCCATGAGTCTCGACCTCGCGCGGTCGAAAGGCCTGGAGGCCTGTCGAACCTGCTTCCGTGGAAGAGGCGACGGAGCCAAAGCCGTTGTATCGGCGGGAGCGTCCGGGGCAAACCGCTAGGGGCTCGCCCCGAATCCATCAGGTCTACCGGCCTGCGACACTCCGGCCGTTGAACTCGACCTCTTCGAAGTGGGTCAGTGCCTTGAACTGCCGGAACCGCTCCGCGATCTCGGAATGCGTAAGGCTCAGGAGCCGTTCGCAGCCGAACGCCTCGACATTGAATGAAGCCATTACGGAACCGTAGATGATCGCCCGCCGGAGGCCGGCATCCGACGTGTCGTTCGACGCCGCGAGGTATCCCATCATCCCGCCTGCAAAGCTGTCGCCCGCGCCCGTCGGATCGATCACTTCCTCAATCGGATAGGCGGGCGTCGCGAAGTAACCGTGGTCCGAGAACAGTGCGGCCCCGAACTCACCTCGCTTGACGACGAGAATCTTCGGCCCGAACCCGCGAATGACGCGGGCGGCCCGGATGAGATTGGACTCACCTGCCAGTTCGCGGGCTTCGGCGTCGTTGACGACCAGCAGGTCGATGTCGGCGAGTGCGGCGAGGAGCCCATCGCGCGCACCTTCGATCCAGAAGTTCATCGTGTCGAGCGCCACGAGCTTTGCAGCGGACTGCAGTCGCGCCTGACGCTGGAGCCTGGGATCGGTGTTGGCGAGAAACAGGAACGGAACTTCGCGGGCCGAGTCATCGAGTTGAGGATCGAACTCCGCGAGCACGTTGATCTGTGTATCGAGCGTGTGAGCCGTATTCAGGTCGTATCCGTACTCTCCCTTCCAGAAGAAGGTCTTGCGGCCCGGCATTCGCTTGAGGTCCGTCACGTCGACCCCGCGGTCGAGGAGGACCTTTTCGGACTCCGACTTGAAGTCGTCGCCGACGACGGCCACTAGACGGACGTCGGTGAAGAACGAGGCCGAAACCGAGAAGTGCGTGGCGGAACCGCCAAGAATGTGCGGCCGCTCACCGAACGGCGTCTTGATTGCGTCGTACGCAACCGTCCCGACTACGAGAATGGACATGCTCACCTTCCAGGAGGATTGATTCACGGACCGGATCGGCTCGATTGCGGCGCGACCGAACCGGCTTAGTTACCGAGCTTCGCGAGCTCTTCACGCGCGCGCTTAACGAACTCGCTTTCCGTGTGTTCGTCGACGACTTTCTGAAGCATCTCTCGGGCGAGCTTCACCTCTTTCGTTCGCGCATAGCAGACGCCGGCGAGGTAATAGACCTCGTCGATCTTCGTGAACTCGGGGTTTGTAGCGACGATCTCTTCGAGCCGTCCGAGTGCACCGGCCCACGCCTTCTTCTTGAAGTACTGTCGCCCGACATCGAGGTTGTGCCGGCTGGATGCCTCGAGCTCAGGATCGATCGGCGCCGTGATCGATCCGCGTTGTGCTGGCACCGGAAGCACCATGGCGAGCGAGAGCGAGATCGCCGCAAGAAGGCGGACGGCCTGTGAGGCCAACTTCATTCCAGCATTCATCGACGGACCCTCCTTTTGCAGCCGGCGGCTACTCGATGTATTTGCCGACGATCTCGGAAAGGCGCTGTTTCGCCGCATCCGAAATCTCTTCGGGCTGGGTGATGATGGCGTAACGAAGGGCGCTGCCGCAGCCGCACGTTCGATTCTCCTGCGCGAGAACCTTGACCGATTCGCGAATCAGCCTTCGCGCGTTCTCGGAGTTCTTTCCGAGATTCTCGATGACCATCTCGACGGTGACCGAGTCGTGCGATTCGTGCCAGCAGTCGTAGTCGGTCACGAGAGCGATCGTCGCGTAACAGATCTCCGCCTCGCGAGCGAGCTTGGCTTCCTGAAGGTTCGTCATGCCGATGATGTCGGCGCCCCAGGATCGATAGAGATGCGACTCCGCCTTCGTGGAGAACGCGGGACCCTCCATGCAGACGTAGGTGCCGCCGCGGTGCATATCGAATCCGTCGAGCGTCTTGCCGCTGCGCTCGATCACGTCACACAGCTCGGTGCAAACCGGGTCGCCGAATGCCACGTGGGCAACGATGCCGTCACCAAAGAAGGTCGATACACGGTTTCGCGTGCGGTCGATGAACTGGTCGGGTATGACGATGTCGAGAGGCTTGTGTTCCTCGCGCAGGGATCCAACCGCCGAGGCCGACAGGATGCGCTCGACACCGAGCATCTTCATTCCGTAGATGTTCGCCCGGAACGGGATCTCGCCCGGCATGATGCGATGGCCGCGACCGTGCCGCGGGAGGAACGCGACGCGCTGTCCTTCAAGGTGGCCGATGACGAACGAGTCCGACGGCTTTCCGAATGGCGTATTGATCGCCACTTCCTTGACGTCCTCGAGACCGACCATCTTGTAGAGACCGCTTCCGCCGATGATTCCGATCGTTGCTTCTGCCATGTTGATCCTTGGGAGCTTCGTTGGCGGGTCGCCCGTCAGGGCGCGCCGGGTGTTCGTTTCTATGCGCCGATGCTAGGCATGTGCGACCGCCTCGGCACTCAGCTTGCCGCCGACTTCGCGAATGTGTGCCATTGGCGTTTCGTGATCGTGTTCGAAGACGCAGACCCACTCCTCGGCGACAGCGCGAGAGAGCAGCTCCTTCTTCCTTTCGAGCAGTTCAACTGGATACAGGTCGTATCCCATGACCCACGCCGGGCGCAGGTGCCGGGTCGTCGGGATGATGTCGGCAAAGTAGACGGCTCGGTAGCCGCGACTCTCCACCTCGACGAGCTGGGTCCAGTCGTTGTGACCGCGAACCGGAAAGACCCGGATGCCGGACATTATCTCTGTCGCGCCATCCACGGTCTCGAGCTGTCCGGATGCGACGAGTGGCTCCCAGTTCTGCGGCATGTAGCTCGCGCGTTCGCGTTCGTGCGGTTGACGGGCGGTTTCGAGCTCACCCTTCTGGACGATGTAGCGCGCCTGCGGGAACGTCGCCACGGCTTCGCCGGCCGAATCGTGGCGCGTGTTGCCTCCGGCGTGATCGAAATGGAGATGCGTACAGATCACGACGTCAATGTCGTCAACGGTCAGCCCGAGCCTGCCGAGTGACTCCGCTGCCGTCGTTTCGTGGGCGATTCCGTACATTTCGAGCTCGCGCTCCGACCACTTCGTTCCGATGCCCGTGTCCACGAGCACGTTCGCCTCCGGAGTCCTGACGAGCAGCGCGTTGAGCCCGAGCTGGATGCGGTTCTTTTCGTCCGGAGGATAAACGCGTTCCCAGAGCACCCTCGGCACGACGCCGAACATTGCGCCTCCGTCGAGCCGAAACGTGCCGTCCGAGACGACGTCCAACCGAAAATCCCCGAGCTGGTAGCTCATACCTGCTGCGCTACTTTCCGCCCTTCGCCGGCTTCGGGGCCGGCTTCGAAGCCGGCGGCGGCTCCATTTCGCCTCCGCCCGGAGGAGGTCCGCCGTGAGGCGATCCACCACCATGCGGGTCCATCATTGGCATCTGCGGCATCTCCGGCATCTCGGGCTTCGCAACCGTGAAATCGGCCGGCAGCATTACCGGGTTCTTCTTGGCAATCTCGTCGACCGCTTCTTCGAACCGCTTCTGGGAGAGAGTGTCCTTCAGTCGCGCGGCGGCCTCGGGCGTGAGGTCCGGCGCCGGCTTGCGCTCGATCATCTTGATGATGTGAAAGCCGTAATCGGTCGTAACGACCTCGGATACCTGGCCGGCCTGAAGCTTCCAGGCAGCCTCTTCGAACTCCGGAACGAACGTGAAACGAGGCTTCATGTCGAGATCGCCGCCCTTGTCCTTCGTGCCTGGATCTTCACTGTATTGTTTCGCGAGCTCGCCAAAGTCCTCGCCGTTCTTGATCCGCTGAAGGAGCTGCTCGGCAAGCTGCTTTTTCTCGTCGACATTCGGCGCGGCACCGCCACCCATCGGGTTCGTGGGATCCGGCAGGGCGACCGTCGCAAGCAGGATGTGCTGGACTCGGACATCGTCCATTTCGCCAGCTGCGCGCTTCTCTTCGTAGACCTTCTTGACCTCTTCGTCGGTGTACTTCGTCTCTTCCTCGAGCTTCGGCTGCAGCGCCTGAATCAGCGATCCGAACCTGTTGAGCTTGAGCTGCAGCGCGGTCTCAGGGTCGCGGTCGAGTCCCTCGGCGCGCGCCTTGTCCGCCAGGACGAAGACGCCCGCGATCTCTTCGGCCTTCGGCGCAGGCTGGCCCTTGGTCTGCTTCGAGATGGCCGCCGTCACGCGCGTGACGACGTCGCCGTGTGCAGCGACCCAGGCCTTGACGTCCTCCGGCGAAGCCTGTGGACCGGCCGGACCGGTTGCAGCTTCGGGATGGGCCTTCGAATAAGCCTCCTGCAGGACCTGCGCGGCGCCCAGTTCCTCCATCGCCTTCGCTTCCTCGGTCGCGCCAAGGCCACGCCGATCGGCTTCCATGGCGAGCGAGAGCTGCTTGCCGAGTCGCTCGAGGAACTTCTTTCGCGCTTCGGGATCGGTGGCGAACTGTGACTTCTCACGGAAGCCCAGTTGCTTCTCGACAAACAGGTCCAGCTCGGCCTGCGTGAGGCCGATGGGTTCCGACGTCTTCAACCGATACTGCGACATGATGCCCACGCCGGCGACAACCGCGACGAGTGCGATGACGATCAGGGCCTTGAAGAATGAACTCACGAATTGTCTCCTTGCGTGGGGTGGGCGGTGTGCTCCGGCCCGGCTTCCTGCGAAATCTCGACGAGAACACCGCCGGTTGAGCTCGGATGGACGAACGCAACTAGGTGCCCACCGGCGCCGACTCTCGGCACGTCATCGATCAGGCGCGCTCCGGCGGCCTTGATGCGCGCCAGCGCCGCGTGAATGTCGTCGACGCGGTAGCAGATGTGGTGGATGCCGGGTCCTCGCCTGGCGAGGAATTTCCCGACGGGAGTCTCGGGACCGGTCGGCTCGAGAAGCTCGACACGCGACGTCCCGACCGGAAGCATGCAGACATTGACGCCCTGATCTTCGACGGTCTCGCAGCCGGCGACTTCGAGTCCGAGGGCATCGCGATAGAACGCGAGCGACTCGTCGATGGACGCCACGGCGATGCCAAGGTGGTCGATTCTCATAAACGCGGGAGTATAACGGAAGCACGGACGCTGCGGCCAGCAGGACGGGGCCGGATCGAAAAGGGAGTGGCTTCAGTTACAGAGCGCACGGAGGCACAATGTCGCACGACGCCCAACTCGGCGATTGAAGGCCTGTGCCGGTAAGTGCCTCGATGGTCTGCCATGAATCCTGTACGAGGATCACACAGCGTGTGAAGGCACGCGACGTCGGCGAGTGAGATGGGCTTTTCCGGTGTGAGGGTTCCGCTCGCCCTGCACTCTCGTCTCGTTTCATCGCCGGGCGCAGTCTGTCAGGCGGTGCGCGTGTTGCGAAGTCCGCGAGCGTGGAGCTTTCATTGCGCGACTGCTGAGCGTTACTGAGCCGTACATGAATGTGTCACACGAACATGAATGATGACTCCTGTATCGCACCGCTCGCGCATCAGTACCGGGCGCGGTAACGCTCGGGTCGGTCCCGAGCGCGTTTGACGACACCGCTCGAGCATCAGTACCGGGCGCGGTAGCGCCCGGGTCGGTCTCGAGCGGGTTTGACGACACCGCTCAAGCATCAGTACCGGGCGCGGTAGCGCTCGGGTCGGCCCCGAGCGCGTTTGTCGACACCGCTCAAGCATCAGTACCGGGCGCGGTAGCGCCCGGGTCGGTCCCGTTCGGGTTTGACGACACCGGGTGCGGCCTTACGTAGCGGCCGACCCGAGCGCAACCGCGCCCCGTACTGATGCGTGGGGCGCCCGTCCTTGCGAAGGTTCCTCCGACGAACCTATGTT
>CAZXLQ010000215.1:0-9264 GCA_964641945.1 uncultured Clostridia bacterium | reverse complement strand
CGCGTCGTGATTGCGACGCGCCGAATCGACGCCGGCCGCGCGGAATCGATCTCGTCCTCGACGCCAAGCTCGCGAAACAGCCCGCGCACTTCAGGCGACAGGAACTCGCCGCACAGCTTGTGAACCGGATAAACCGCCGACTCGAGCAACAACACATCGTGACCCCGACGAGCCAGCTGAACGGCCATCGAACATCCAGCCAGCCCGCCGCCGATGACGATCACATCACGCATCGTTGGTCTCAGCTCCCGCATCGCGAGGGATCACCACCTGCCAACGGAAGGCCCAGCGCCACCTCACCGTGAATCGGAGCCGCGTCAGCCGCTCCAACTCGTCGAAATCGTCGCGCACAAACGCACGGCGAACCGACAGCGGACCGTCGTTGCGAACGATCGGGCCAGCCGGAAAGACGCGGGTCAGCGTCCAGATGCCAGCATATGCCAGCGGATGCCGGTGCAGAT
Organism: uncultured Clostridia bacterium; assembly: GCA_964641945.1. Taxonomy (GTDB): domain Bacteria; phylum Acidobacteriota; class Blastocatellia; order UBA7656; family JADIYM01; genus JADIYM01. The sequence goes on along the minus strand of CAZXLQ010000215.1, from coordinate 8,803 downwards.
CGTTGACGATCACTCCGCGCCTCGAAATGCCATGCATCGCGACCAGGAAGCGCGCCACGACAGGTGTCGGAAAGTGATGTGCAAAGAGCGAACACATCACGACGTCAAAGGACCGGTCACGAAACGGCAGCGCCAGGACGTCGGCCTGCACTACCGATGCGCCGTCGAGCCCGGCAAGCGACTTCGCCGCGTACGCCGCCGCCGCAAAACTCAGGTCGCACGTCACGACCCTCACGTCGCGCCCGTTCGCGCGCCCCCACTCGACCAGCCTGCGCGCCATGTCGCCGCCGCCGGCGCCGACGTCGAGCACGCGAATCACCGAGTCGCCGGGCTCCACCAGCCTCTCGAACGCCCGAATCGTCGTAGCGTATCCGCCAAGGAAACGATTGATCATCGCGAGACTCGACAACACCCGGTCCATGTCGGACGCGTCGAGCGTCATGTCGTCGATGATCTCTCTCTCTGTCGCGCGATGTCGAAAGCCCGATCCCATGCAATACGCGAGAGCCGTCGCCGTCCTCACACCGACTCGAGGAGCATCGATTCCAGCGTCAGGCCCGGACCGAACGCGAGCGCGACGCCGGGGTCTCCGGCCTCCCGCGACGTGCCGAGGGCCGCGTCGAGAACGAACAGGATCGTCGGCGACGACATGTTCCCGAATCGGGACAGGACGTCGTACGACCCGGCCACGTCCTCTTCCGTCAGGCCTAGCCGGTCACGCACCGTGTCGACGATTCGACGGCCGCCGGGATGCACCGCCCAGAACCGCACGTCGGCCATGGTCAGGCGGTTTCGCGAAAGCAGTTCCTCCGCAAACGGCGCGATGCCGCGCTCGAGCGTCGCCGGAACCTCAGCCGACAACGTCATCTGGAATCCGGTGTCGATCACGGTCCACGTCATCTGCGTCTCCGTGTCTTCCTCGATCCGCGAATACGAGTCGACGATCCGAAACGCCGGGCGCGTCGACGGAGGCCGCCCGGACGTCACCAGCGCCGCAGCAGCACCGTCGCTGAACAGGCAATTGGCAATCACGTTGTCCATCGTCAACTCGTTCTGGAAGTGAATCGAGCACAGCTCGACACAGACGACGAGCACGACGGCGTCGTCGCGGCTGGCACACGCCGCCGCCGCCGCGCGCAGCGCCGGAAACGCCGCGTAACAGCCCATGAAGCCGACGACCGTTCGTTCGACGTCGGGTCGCAAGTCGAGGTCCTTCGCCAGCAGGGTGTCGATTCCCGGCGCGAAAAAGCCGGTGCACGTGACCACGATCAGGTGCGTGACATCGGACCTGAGGACTTCGGGAGCGCGGTCGAGACACGCGCGCGCGGCATCGAGCGCAAGGGGCGGCGCCTCGCGACGATACAGCTCCATGCGTTCGGCCGTCGTCGGCGCCGGCGAGAGGCTCCACGTCTGTGGGTAGAAAGTGAAGTCGGCGGGCTCGGCCACATAGTCCGGCACGACCGACGATCGCGACTGGATTGCCGATGAGCGGTACACGCGTTCAATCGCGGCCTGCGCCCACCTCGCATCCCTCGATTCCGGCACGACGGGACCGGTCTGTTCGATGGCGACGCGTTTTGCCCACGCCGCAACCTCGGTCTGCGGGGCCCGAAATCTCGGGACGGCCGTTCCGATCGCCCGAATGTAGGCCTGGCCTCGACTGTCGGTCACTGCGGGGATTATGGACCCGCGTCCCGCAGCGCGCCAGCGGAGGCCACGGTCACGCGCGCATTGCTTTTCACCTCCGTTCCATCTATGTATCTCGTCAATGTGGCCTGAGGCTCTCCGCACCGGGGACTGGTACGTCAACATTCCAGCGACGGCGCTTGCGTTCATTGCGCTCGCACTCATCGTGCTGCGCCTGCGTCGCGAGCAGCGCGCGCACGTGCTGCGCCTGACGGCCTTCTTCGCGCTGTCGATCCTGGCGGCCTTCGTCGACGGCATCTCCGAGGCGCTCGGCTACACGCGCGTCGCCGCCTATGCGCAAGAGATTGCGATCGTCATCGCCGGCATCAGCATCATCATCATTTCCGGCAGCATCATCTTCCGGATCATCCTGCCGACGTTTCGGCTCATGCCGCCGCGAATCCTGCAGGACGTCGTCATCGCGATCTCGCTCATCATCTTTGGACTCGTGAGGCTCGGTACCAAGGGCATCGATCCGGCGAGTATCTTTACGACATCGGCGCTCATCACCGCGGTCATCGCGCTTTCGCTGCAGGACACCCTCGGCAACATCCTCGGCGGGCTGGCGCTTCAGCTCGACCGGTCGGTTCAGGTCGGCGACTGGGTGCACATCGACGACGTAGAGGGCCAGGTAGTCGAAATCGGATGGCGCCAGACTTCGATCGAAACCAACAACTGGGAGACGATCGTCGTGCCGAACAGCGTGCTGGTCAAACACCGGTTCCTCGTGCTCGGCCGCCGCACCGGTCAGCCACTGCAGCACCGCCGGTGGATTCCCTTCTACGTCGATTCGGTTCACGCCCCCGACGTAGTTATCGAAGCCGTCCAGTCGTCACTGCGGTACATGGACCTGCCTGCCGTCTCGAAGACTCCGCCGCCCCAGTGTTTCCTGCTGCAACTCGCCGAGAGTCCGGCGCGATACGCCGTCAGCTACTGGCTCACCGATCTCACGCAGATGAATCCGACGGATTCGTCGATCCGCGTGCAGGCGTTCCTCGCGCTCAAGCGCACCGGAATTCCGATTGCCGTGCCGGGCCGCAACGTCTTCCTGACTGAGGACACTAGCGAGCGGCGCGAGATGCGCCAGGAGCAGGAGCTTGCGCAGCGGATGATGGCGCTGCGGGCGGTCGACCTGTTCCGCGGCTTCACGGCTGATGAACTGCAGCAACTCGCCGATCACCTCAAGCCGGCGCCGTACGTCGCCGGCGACTTCCTGGTACGTCAGGGCACGCAAGGCAGCAGGCTGTACATCATCGTCGAGGGACGCGCCGACGTACTCGTCGAGAGCATGCAATCCGAAAGGGCGAAGGTAGCGGAGCTCGGACCCGGGGACTTCTTTGGCGAGATGGCGCTGATGACGGACGAGGTGCGTTCCGCGTCGGTGATCGCGCGGACAAACATGCTCGCGTACCGGCTCGACAAGGAGTCGTTCCGGGATTTGCTCGCTTCACGCACCGACGTCGCCGAGCAGATCTCGACCCTGCTTGCGAGCCGGCGGGCCGAGCTCGACGCGGTCCGTGAGAACCTCGACGCCGAGGCCCTCGCAGCGCGGGCCGCTGCGACGCGCCGCGATATCCGACAGAAGATCTGGCAGCTGTTCGGTCTCGAAGACTGAGGTCGGTGGCGCAGTTACGTGCCGGTGTCGTCCGGGTCCGAGTCGGGTTCTCGAAGAAGGTCGATGAATTTCCGGGCTGCAACCGATAGAGTCCGGTTTCGTTTCGAGATCACGCCGATCGGGCGATCGATCACGGGCCGGAGCGGGATGGCGCGCAGGCTGCCGACGCGCACTTCCTGGACCACGGTGACGCTGGGGACGGCCGAGACGCCGAGACCGAGCTCGACCGAGCGCTTGATGGTCTCGATGTTGTCGAACTCCATGCCGATGTCGAGCCGGACTCCGGCGGCCTCGGCGTGCCGGTCGATGGCCTGCCGCGTTGGAATGTCCTTCTCGAAGCCGATGAACGGCGTGCGGGCAAGTTGGCGCAGCGAGACGGTCCGCCTCTCTGCGAGAGGGTGGTCAGGAGCGCAGATCACGACGAGGCGGTCGGTGCGGAGCGGGGCGACCGAGATCCGGGACTGCTCGGCGGGGTAGGCGACGATACCGAGCTCGATTCGCTCGCTCAGGCAGTCGTCGTAGATGCGATTCGTGCGGTTGTATTCCAGCTGAATCCGCGCGTTGGGATAACGCTGCAGGAACGCGCGAACGTATCGCGGCAGTTCGTGAAGGCCGACGGTGTAGATCGTGGCCACGCGCACGGTGCCGGTAACGTCACCGACTACGTCGTTGACGCGTTCGGAGAGGTCCCGGTAGCGGCCGAGGATGTCGCGGCAGCCGTCGTAGAAGACGGCCCCGGCGGGGGTTGGTCCGTTTCCGCGGCGTCCCTTCGACCGGTCGATGAGAAGCGTGCCGAGTTTCGACTCGATGGCCTGGATCCGGCGGGTGACTGCCGTCTGGGTGAGCGAGTTGAGCGCTGCGGCGCGAGAGAAGCTGCCGGTCTCGATGATGTCGCAGAAGATCTTCATGTCGTCGAGCTGCATATATGCGATTCAAGCATAGGTTGCATTCGAATTATGAATTTTTATGGTGATTGGGGTTTCATGTACAGTTCGCCGGGTTCGAACGTGGGTGGGCGACGCGCCGGGGATGGCGCCAGGCCTGTGAGCATGTCGGTGTGCGGTTTCGTTGGGTCCCATTGGTAGCCGGCGATTATGCGGGGGACCGGGGCAGGAACCGGGGCGACGCTCACCTTCGTTCGGGTTGGTCGTCTCAGACTCAGTGATTCAGTGCCTCCGTGCCTCTGAGTGCGAAGCTGTTCTCGATCTCACAAGCGCTTCGCACACAAAGGCACGGAGGCACTGAGTCACGGAGACTCGAAAGCGCGCCGGCTGGCATCCCACACCCCAATTCCCGCATCTCGCTGACTTCTCCAGACATTCCAAAGTCAAGCTGCTTGGAACTCGCTCCGGGCGGAAGGTAGACTCTCGAACCCGTGCAGCCAGCAAAAGAACAACGTCCCTCCCCGAAAACCGTCGAGTCCATCATCGAGCTCATCGGCAACACGCCGATGCTCCACCTCAACCGCGTCGTCCCCGAGAACGCCGCTGACGTCTTCGCCAAACTCGAATACCTCAACCCTGGGCTGAGCGTGAAGGATCGGCCGGCACTCGGAATGATCCTCGATGCCGAGGACCGTGGAGTCCTCAAACCCGGCGCGACCATCATCGAACCGACTGCCGGCAACACCGGAATCGGACTCGCGCTGGTAGCCCGCGCGAAGGGCTATCGCGTCATCCTCGTCGTCCCGGACGGCTACTCGAAGGAAAAGCAGCTCCTCATGCAGGCACTAGGCGGAGAGCTGGTCAGCGTGCCGATGGCCGAGGGCATGAAAGCCGCCATTCGACGGGCCGAAGAGCTCGCTGCCGAGATCCCCGACGCGTTCATACCGCAGCAGTTCACGAATCCGGCGAACCCGGACTTTCACGCCGCAACTACCGGCCGTGAAATTTTCGAGCAGATGGACGGCCGCATCGATGCCATCGTAATCGGCAGTGGCTCAGGCGGAACGTTTACAGGCGTCGCCCGGTACCTTCGCGAGCGGCTGCCGGACCTGCAGTGCTTCTCGGTCGAGAGCGAAGGGTCGGCGCTCGGAGGCGGCGAGCCTTACCCGCACCGGCTCGAAGGCATCGGCTCGACGTTCGTCCCGGCGAACTTCGATGCCGAGCTCTGCTGCGAGATCATCGTCGCCAACGACTGCGACGCATTCGCAATGACGAAACGCCTGGCCTCCGAAGAAGGCGTGCTCTCAGGCGGATCCGGCGGTGCGAACGTCTGGGCCGCCGTTCAAGTCGCCACCAGGCTCGGCGCCGGCCGCCGCATCGTCACCGTCATACCCGACTCGTCGGAGCGGTATCTGAGCAAGGGCATCTTCGACCAGGCCTGATCCCGGAACCCCTCCCAACCCACTTCACAACCGAGAGACTGCATGCGTTTCGACACGAAAGCCATTCACGCCGGCCAGGAACCGGACCCGTCCACCGGAGCGGTCACCGTGCCGATCTACCAGACGTCCACGTACGTCCAGGACGCGCTCGGGCAACACAAGGGCTACGAATACGCGCGCACGAAAAATCCGACACGCTCGGCGCTCGAGTCCTGCATCGCGGCCCTGGAGGGAGGAACCCACGGTGTCTGCTTTGCCTCCGGAATGGCCGCCATCACGACGCTGGCGATGCTGCTCACTGCCGGCGATCACACGATCGTCTCTGACAACACCTACGGCGGGACGTTCCGGGTCTTCGACAAGGTGATGAGCAATCTCGGTCTGGAGTTCAGTTACGTCGACACGTCGGATCCCGAACTGGTTCGGGCCGCCATGCGGCCGTCGACGAAGATGATCTTCATCGAGACGCCTACCAATCCCGTGATGCGGCTGACGGACATAGCCGCAATGGCCGAGATCGCGCGTGAACAGGGCGTCATCGTCGTCGTCGACAACACTTTCATGAGCCCGTATTTCCAGCGGCCGATCGAGCACGGCGCCGACGTCGTCGTTCATTCGACGACCAAGTACCTCAACGGTCACAGCGACGGTGTCGGCGGCGCCGTAGTCGTGAAGGACGCCGACCTTGCCGACCGGCTCTACTTTCTGCAGAACGCTGCCGGCGCGATCCTCTCTCCAATGGACTCGTTCCTCGTCCTTCGTGGAATAAAGACACTCGGAGTGCGGATGCGCCAGCACGACGCGAACGGACGGCGGATCGCGTCGTTTCTGTCGGAGCATCCCAGGGTGCTTTCGGTTCTGTACCCTGGACTTGCGTCCCACCCCCAGCACGATCTCGCACTCCGCCAGATGAGCGGTTTCGGCGGCATGATCGCATTCGAGACGGGCTCGCTCGAAAACGCTCGCGCCGTCCTCGAATCGGTGCGACTCTGCTCGCTGGCCGAGTCACTCGGAGGTGTCGAAACCCTGATCTGCCACCCCGCCTCCATGACTCACGCCTCGGTGCCGGTTGCGGACCGGGAACGGCTCGGAATCTCGGATGGGCTCGTTCGAATCTCGGTCGGGATCGAGGACGTCGACGACCTCGTCGATGACATCGATCAGGCACTCTCTGCCATCGCGTGACGTGCAGAGACCATCAGGGATATGCCGCTGACGACTCCGTAACACGCTCGCGCGATGTCACGCGGTGGGCATTCCGGCTCAGGATGCCGCTCACACCCTCTTTCGCCCCAACCGAGAGCCCCCGGCCATTTTCGTTTTGCCTCGTATCCGATTTGCATATAATGGTTTGCACCTATGCCACACGACCTGCGTCATCGAATCACAGTTTACGCAATGACGGACGTGGGGATGGTTCGCGCCGGAAACGAAGACACGTTTCTCGTCGTGAACCTCGACACCTCTGACACCTGGACTCCAGTGACCGTCGAGGACGAGCCCCCCGCGCATCTCTCGTCATTCGAACAATCTTCCCATGGCACCGTGCTTGCAGTGTCAGATGGCATGGGTGGCGCGCTCGCCGGAGAAGTCGCGTCGAGGATGGCTGTCGACGGCGTTCGACACCACATGCTCCATTTCCAGTCGAGCGGAACCTTCGCAAGCTTCCCCTTTCATGAACGGCTGCGCCTTGCGGTCGAACAGGCGAACTCGCAGATCAACAACGAGAGTATGAGCAATGCCGACTACGCCGGCATGGGTGCAACGTTCACGGCTGCCGGAGTCGACAATGGCGTCCTCACGATTGCGCAGATCGGAGACAGCCGCTGCTACCTGATCCGGAACGGCCGGATCGCCCTCGTGACCCACGATCAGTCGCTCGTCTGGCAGCTCGTCGAGGCCGGCCACATCACCGAGGAAGAGGCCGAAACGCACCAGTACAAGAACGTGATCCTTCAGGCACTCGGTGCACAGCCGAGGATCAACGTCGTTGTCGACCGCATCCCTCTCAATCATGGCGACACCGTCCTGCTCTGTTCTGACGGTCTATCGGGACGTGTACGCGCCGAGGAGATGCTCGAAATCGTCACCAAGGGCGCGACGCTGCGCGAGGCGTGCGAAGCGCTGATCCAGCTGGCGAACGATCGCGGCGGCGAAGACAACATCACCGTCGTGCTCGCCCAGTTCGACGGCGAGGATCTGCCGCCACCCGGAGAACTGCTCAGCGAACGTATCGAGCGCGACCCGAACCTCCCTTACGAGATCGACCTGCTTGCCGACTCGGAACCGACGCTGAGCCCGGACGTCCGGCCCGCCGATGCAGCGCAGGCGCTGGCCTCGGGTGATGCGCCGTCGGGCTTCAGCGCCAAGGTGACGGCACTCTTCGGAAAGGCGACAGCGCCCATGACCGTCGAGACAACGGCGCCGCTCGATCCTTCGCCGGTCACGGCGCCTACCGGAGCCAAGCCGAACATCACACCTGAGCTTGCCGACCAGATCGCCAAGCTCAACGAGGAGACCGACCAGACGGTCCCGACCGCAGTGGGCATTCCGGCATTGACGCCCGAGCTCATTGCGGCGCACGCCGAGATGCTTGCGTCAAAGTCCGGCAAGGATGGAAACGCCCCGGTGGATGCGCCGGCCAATCCAGCTTCTCCGGTCGCAGAAGGTACGGACGAATCCGAGGGTGGAATTCTCGGACCGGTCATCACGATGATCGCGATCCTTGCGCTGCTCGGCCTGGGGACGTGGTTGCTGCATCGTCAACAGGTCAATGCCGAGGCGGCGCGAGCCAACGTGCTCGACGGCGCATCGCGCGTTCAGGTGCGGATGCGCGATGCGCGCGCCAGGCTCCAGACCGTTACACCGGCCATCGACGGGCTCAGTCCGGGAACGCAACGCGACGAGGCCGTCGAGCTGCGCGATCGCGTCAGCGCCGGCCTCGATCGAATCACGCCGCTCGTCGATCCCTCCAAAGCAGTTCCAGACACCATCAAAGAAGCCGAAACGATCTTGGGAACGATTGATGCCGACCTGAGTCGGATGGCGGCGATACTGTTGGAGTCGCAAACCGCTGCGGCCGCTTCGACGAACTCCGCTCCTGCCAACCGCTAGGTCTGCTGCCGACGGGGACCGCTCTCCCGACCGCACGTCCCAGAACCGCGAACGCAGTGAGC
>CAZXLQ010000214.1:0-9385 GCA_964641945.1 uncultured Clostridia bacterium | reverse complement strand
ACCGCTCGCGGCTCAATAAACGGGGAGAAGCGGGTTGCGCCTACTTCTTGAACAACCGGTCGAACGCCGATCGAGCGTCGCTGCTGGCAGCGGGACGACCCGTTTCTCCAGTCTTTTTCTCGACGCGGCGGCGCGGTGTGAACGACTCGCAAGGCGTCTTCTCGGTCTTGCTCGAAACGCGGGTCGCAATCTCCGCCCGGCATTCCCATCTGGCCGCCGGATCGAACGAAGTGCAGTTCCGACACGTCCGCAGGTCAGCGCCGCACTTCGCGCAACTGCGGTCGAGCTCCACTTCGCCGATGAGCTCCACGTTCGCCCCGCACATCGCACAGCGGAGGACGCCCTGGAAAGCCATCATCTTCGGCGAGCGTGGTCCATCGCGATCGACGGGCTTCGGCTTGGGTGAGTCGGATCTCTCGGGGCGGTCTCCGTCCTGATAACCACGCTGGCCGTACTTGCGATCCATCGTCGACCTCCCGGATCAGGACTTCGGCCGAGATCCGAAGATGCTCGAAAGAATCCCCGAAAAACCCTTCCCGCCTTCGACGCGCATCTCGCCCGTGTACGAGCGCACAACCCCGGCGTCGTACTCGAAGACCTTGCGGAGCACCGCATGGTTTGGCCAGCGAACCACGAAGTAGCGAATGATGCCGTCCGGACGCGGATCGATGGCGCGAACCTCGAAGAGCTCGTTGTTGATACCGACCGCCGTCCCGTTTCCGACCGCGCCCGTGCTTCGCGACGCCCGCGGTTGCCAGGGATAGACGTTCCGGCTGATCACGACCGCGTCGTATTCGGAGCCCTCGGGAAAATACGCGACGGTGTCTGGCGCAAACCGCTGTTCGTACCGAACGCCGAGCGGTGCGGCTACCGGCGTGGCAGGTGCCCGGTTTGCAGGCGGAGCCGGCGCGGCGGGCGCCGGCGGTAGTTTCGCGGAGGATCGAGACTCGCTGGACCGCGTGCTCGCCGCAACATCCTCGAATTCCACGTCGCCGAAGTTCTTGAGGCGATTCGCGGCCGTACGCAACTCGGCCGCCATTTCGTGGGCCGTCCCGAATCGCATGTCGCGGTCCTTCGCGAGCGCTCGATCGATGATGAACTGGACCGAGTCGGGAATCCGGATCTTGTAGTTCCGAAGAGGCGGCGGCGTCTGGCGCAACAGCGCCGCGAGCTGCTCTCGCGGCTTCTTGGCCACGAACGGAAGGTGCCCGGTCAACATCTGGTAGAGGACGATGCCAAGCGAAAAGACGTCGGAGCGTCCGTCGACCGCTTCACCGCCAAACTGCTCGGGCGACATGTAACGCAGCGAGCCCCAGATCACGCCGGCCTGCGTGTTGTAGAAGTTCAGCGCATCGAGCGACTCCGGAGACGGGCTGCCATCACTCGACGGCTGGGATTCCCGGTCCTTCAGTCTCCCGGGCTTTGCGAGCCCGAAGTCGAGGATCTTAACCTTGTCGCCGCTGCAGACGAGAATGTTGGCCGGCTTGATGTCGCGATGGACGATTCCCTGGTTGTGCGCGGCGGCGAGTCCTTCGGCGATCTGACTCGCGATGGTGAGGGCTCGATCCGTGTCGAGTCCTTCCGGACCCACGATCTTCGAAAGCTCGACGCCTTCGACGTACTCCATCGCGATGAACGCGATGCCTTCGTGTTCGCCCGCGGCAAATATCGTCACGACATTCGGATGGCTGATGCGCGAAGCAGCGCGAGCCTCACGCAAGAGCCGTTGCGTGTTTTCGGCATCGATGAGCTCACCCTTCTCGCGTCCGAGGACCTTCAGAGCCACAAGCCGCTGCAGATATTCGTCCGAGGCGCGATAGACGACGCCCATCCCGCCCTCGCCGATCTTCGAAAGGATGCGGAAGTGCGCAACGCGATCCGGATCGACGTAGGGACGTTGAGTCTCTATCGGCTTCGGCGACGCCGCTGGCGCAACCATCTCGGACTGGATCAGTCGAGGCGGGGTGGACGTCTCGACGTCGAACACGAAAAGGTTCGGCTCGAATGCGCTTGATTGCCGCCGGCTCTCCGATGACCGCTTGTCGTCTTGGTCGGATTCATCGGCCATGCGGCCAGTATCCGGCCCGGCCCTTCCGGATGTCAAACCGACGGGCTTTCGGGCAGCCGGGGAGTCGTTAGACGCAGCGGGGGATCAGGTGCCAGATGAGCGTCGCCGAGCCCGGCTTGACTGACTTCCACGACGTTGCGGCCAGCTCGAGCCGCGCCAGTGTCGCCGTTGGAACCCGGACGTTTGCGGGGCGCCCGGACGCTCCGATGAGCGACCCGATGAGCATCTCGAAGCCCGGATTGTGGCCGACGAGCATCGCGGTCTCGACGTCGTCGTCGATCGACTGCAACACCTCGAATAGAGTCTCGACCGAGGCTTCGTAGATCCGGTCGTCGTGGCGCACCGGACCGGTGTAGCCGGCGGCCTTGAGCGCCCGGGCCGCCGTCTGTCGGGCGCGTGTCGCCGTCGAGCAGACAACGAGGTCCGGAAGCGCGGAGGCCTCCTTGAGCGCACGGCCCATCCGGGGGGCGTCCTTTTCGCCGCGAGGGGCGAGGGGACGGTCGAAATCGGCCAGACCCTGGTCTTCCCAGCTGGATTTGGCGTGTCGGAGAAGGATGAGGTATTTCATAGATCCGGCATCGTAGCGCGATGAGACGAGGAAGAGCCACGGATCTGATGGCATTTTCGCTTGGCGATCCGCAAACTGCTGTGTACACTGCCTCTTTGCCCGGGCCGGGACTCAGGTCGCGATCGCGGACATGACAACACGTCGAAGAGGTTAACCGAGATGGGTTCGAGACGATCCAGTGCGAAGCCGGTCCGCATGAACTGTGGCAAGTGCGGCTTTCCGTTTACCATAGTGGCCTTCATCTCGCAGGGCGTCGACCGCGACGCGTGGCTGCGCGACACCATTGCGAATGGGCACGATTGCGAAGCAGCGGCGTTGCATCGCGTCCGATCCATGGGCCACGAGCGCGTCGGTCAGCAGAAGCAGAAGGGCAAGAAGTAGGATCGCGGCCTCGCGCCGCTGACTGCTGGGCTCTCGAAATTCTTGGCGCCTTTGCGAGGCATTGGCGTCTTTGCGAGAAACAACTTCGTAAGCCGGAGTTTCCCGCAAAGGCGCCAAGGATCCGCAGAGGCGCCAAAATTCGCTTGCGGCCGCCGTTGTCACTGCTTGGCTACTCGGTCGCGATCGGAGCGACCGTATCCGCGTTCGTCTGGCCACTCTCGAACACCAGATCGTCGATCGAGCCCCGCATCAGGAACATGCACCCGCCCGGGGTGTCGCCGACACCGTGCTGCGACCCCTTCGTTGAGCGGATGAAGTCGCCGGGGCCGTAGGTCGTACCGTCCAGGACCAGTTCACCTCTCAGCATGAACATCTCCTCGGTCGAGGTGTGCTGGTGCATCGGATACCTGGACCCCGATTCGGCGCGAACCAGCATGACGACTTCGCGCGACGATCGCTCGAGATGCAGCATCCTGTATTCGATTCCTGGAACCGAATAGGGCTTCCACGGGCCTTCATCCTCGAACTGCAGCGCAGAGCTCGAGGCCACGGGCACGATCTCATCCGAGGTCGGCTGAAGCAACGACTCGAGAATGCGAGCTCGCAACGAAGCGGGCGGAGTGACCGGCTCTGGCGCAAGCGCCAGAAGGTCGACCGTGAATCGCAGCCGGTCGAGATCGGCACGACACACTGTGCAGCCGTCGATCAGGTGTTCCTCGAACTGTCGGGACTCGTCGGCGTCGAGGGAACCGAGGGCGTATAGCGATGCAAGCTCGCAGAGTGTAGCGGTAGCGTCGTCGATCATGAGCTCGACAGTTCTCCCTCGAGATGCTTGAGGGCGTCGCGCAGTCGCATCATCGCGAGCCTCGTCCGTGTCTTCACGGTACCCAGCGGTTGTGTGAGCTTTTCGGCGATCTCGCTGTGACTCAGTCCTCCGAAGTAGGCGAGGTCGATGACGGCGCGCTGCTCGGACGGCAGCGAATCCAGCGCGGCCCGCACGATTTCCCGGCGTTCCGCGTCGGCCGCGTGCGCGTCGGGACCCGGCTCGTCCGCCGACACCGATTCGACCACGTCGAGGGTGTCTGCGCGACGGCGCGTCTGGTCCGACGATCGGAACCGGTCGATGGCACGGCTGCGCGCAATCGTGAGCAGCCACGCCGACGGCGTCCCGCGCCGCGGGTCGTAGGCCTCGGCCTGCCTCCAGGCCTGCGAGTAGACCTCGAGTGTCACTTCTTCGGCCGCACTCGGATCGTTCAGAATGCGCAGCGCAAGGCCGAAGACCGGCCGCGACGTCTGGTCGTAAAGCGCTCCGAGGGCGGATTCGTCTCCGGTTGCCATGCGGCGGATCAGCTCGAGCCGCTCTCGCTCCAGCAGCCTGAGATCCTGGGTATGTTGCGCTGAGGTCACGAAGGTGCCGCCTTTCCCGGCAGGAACGCTGCGGAAGGACGCCCCAACGTAGTACGTCGTCGGCGGAGCGTCAAGCACGGAATCACCGGCCGTACTCGGTCGACGAGGCTATACTCGCCCGCAGATGACCGCGATGCGCCTCGCCCTCCTTCTCGTCGTCGCCTTCGTTGCGGGCGCCGTGAATTCGCTGGCGGGTGGCGGCACGCTGTTGACCTTTCCGGCGCTCGTCCTCTGCGGCATGGACCCGATCATCGCGAATGCCACGAGCACCGTCGCGTTGTGGCCGGGAACTATTGGCGCCATAGTCGGATATCGCGGCGAGCTGCGCGAGCGGTCCGGACTGCTCGTACCCCTGGCCGTGCCAAGCCTCGTTGGCGGAGCTGCCGGCGCCCTGCTGCTCGTTTTCACTCCTTCGAGCGTCTTCGAGGGACTCGTTCCGTTTCTCATCCTTCTTGCGACGTTCATGTTCGCCGTCCACGGCCCGATCCGCGACCGAGTATTCGACGACGCGAGCATCCGGTCGTCCCGCTGGTGGACGTTTGCGGTCTGCCTTCAGCTCGTCATTGCCGTTTACGGCGGCTATTTTGGCGCTGGCATCGGAGTGCTGATGCTCGCGCTGCTGGGCGTTCTGGGTCTCGACGAACTGAACACGATGAACGGCATCAAGGTCGTCAACGGCATGCTGATCAACCTCGTCGCCGTCGTGACCTTTGCGATGAGCGGCATCGTCGACTGGCCCATCGCACTGGGAATGGCGGCTGCGTCAGCTGCCGGCGGATGGGCCGGAGCCGGCGCCGCGCGCGGAATTGGCCAGTCGCGCCTCCGCATGACCATCATCGTCACGGGCGTGGTCGTGTCGTTGACGCTTTTCTACCGGCTGCTTCGCTAGACTGACTTGACCTGCGGGCAACCGGCGGCGTAGCATCGGGCATCTTCGGTTGTACAGAAGTTATATAAGAATGCGATAACGCCATGGCCGCAAAAGTACGAACGTTCTCAGCCGTCGATCGAGACATTGCGATGCTCGACGCCATTGCCGCTTATCACGGCTTCTCGAAGAGCGCGACCATCACGAGTCTGATCCGCCGCGAGTTCTGGCGGATCTTCCCCGCAGGCGCCGCGGGCATCGAGCCCGACGAAGGCGCCGCCATCACACCGGGTTCGAAGGCGCCCCCGCGGGTGCAAAGGAAGAAGGAGCGCACGCGATGACTCTGCACGAAGAAATCAGGGAACTGGCCGCGGAACGCAACGCCGTCATTCTGGCGCACAACTACCAGTGGTCGGACGTTCAGGACGTGGCCGACTTCGTTGGCGATTCGCTGGGGCTGTCGCTCGAGGCGCAATCGACGCCGGCAGAAACGATCGTCTTCTGTGGCGTTCATTTCATGGCAGAGTCGGCGAAGGTCCTCAACCCGACGAAGAAGGTCCTTCTGCCCAATCTTGCGGCCGGCTGTTCGCTTGCAGACTCGATCACGGCGGCGAGCCTCACGGAATGGAAGGAGCGCTACCCCGATCACACGGTCGTGACCTATGTAAACTCGACGGCCGAGGTCAAGGCGCTCTCCGACATCTGTTGCACGTCGGCCAATGCGGTGTCCGTCGTACGGAGCCTGCCGAATCACAAGATTCTCTTCACGCCGGACCGCAACCTCGGGCGCTGGGTTGCCGAGCAGGTGCCGGAAAAGTCCGTCGTCATCTACGACGGCTGCTGTCCGATTCACGACATCATGCGCGGCGCCGACATGCGCAAGACGATCGAGGCGGCCGGGAAGGACACGATCGTCATCGCACATCCGGAATGCCGACAGGATGTCGTCGAGTTGGCCGACGAAGTCTGTTCGACGACGGCCATGATGGGAGTGCCCGCAAAATATCCCGAGGCGAAAACGTTCATCATCGCCACCGAGAACGGAATCATCCACCAGCTCAGAAAGCGGTACCCGGGGCGCGAATTCGTCATGGCTGATGGCTGCATCGGATGCCGCCTGCATTGCCCGTACATGAAGGTCACGACCCTCGAGGACGTGAAAAGTGCTCTCGTCAATCTGGAGCACGAGGTCACCGTGCCCGAGGACGATCTCGTCGGTGCGCGTCGATCTCTCGAACGGATGCTGGCGGTTCCGCGCGATAACTGACAGAATCCCGGGTATGGCGAAGCTCGGGCAACAAGTAGATGTCTATTGCGGTCGATGCAAGGTCGAGCGGTACCACACCGTCGCGGCCATCAGCGCGGACGGCCGCATCGAGCGCGTGCAGTGTGATTACTGTCAGTCGACGCGGGCCTACAAGGATCCAGCGGCGACCGCGAAGAAGGCGGCTGGAGCTCCGAGGGCGCGTCGTACCGCGGCGTCGCAGATGCCCGACGAAACATCGCCGGCTCGTACCTACTCGCCGGATGTCCACTTCGACAAGGGTGAAGTGATCAGCCACACGAGATACGGGCGAGGTCGAGTGATCGAAGTGCGCGGGAATCGTGTCGACGTGAGGTTTTCGGACGGCAACGACCGGACGTTCGTGCACCGAACGAGCTGACGCGCTGAATCGTAGTCGCCGGCTGCATTCGGACTGCCGCGCCTACTGACCCGTCCAGACGGAGATCGGCTGGACCACGGGCTTGGCCGTCGGCACGAGCCTGAGGACGGCCTCGGCGGGCGTGGCAATCACGAATGCACGGCCCTGTTTTGCCGTGACGGCCTGCACGATTCCGATGACCTGGCCCGTCGCCTCGACAACGATTGGTGAGCCGGCAAGCCCCCGGCCCTTCACGGCCGGATCGATGTCGATCTCGTGGCGAAGGGATGTGGCGACAGTGACGACGCCTTCAATCGACACCTGAGTTGTAGAGCCGTCAGACGGAATCCCGAGAATTCGGACGCGCGTTCCGACAGGAGGTCGTTCGGTGGCGAGTTCAAGCCTTACGATCGACTCGGGCAGACCCTCGACTGCCAGCGCGGTTACGTCTTTCGAGAAGTCGAACCCCTCGAACGTCTTGCCGGCCCACACGACCCCGAGTGTCTTGCAGACGGGCTCGCGCGTCACGCCATCCACGATCGAAACCGACTCCAGCTTCTTGCCCTTGCCCATCGTCGCGATGATGTGCGCCGACGTGAGCACGATCGGCCCGCCAGGCGCGTCGATGGCGAATGCCACGCCGCCGGTCACGGTACGCTCCGGGTTGTACTTGATCTGGAGTCGCATGGCCGCGCGTCCGTATGCCTGCTCGCCCGTGTCGGCCGGTTGCACGGAGGAATTGGTGGAGGTAGTCCCGTTCGCGTTGGTTTGAGACACCGGCTCGGTCGCGGTCGTGCAGGCGGCACTCGATACGAGCAGGACGGCCAGAACAGACGCCAAGGCCACCAGTTCGCGAGCCCGATCGATCGCGCGAGTTTCCGTTCTCTTGATTTCCATCTACAATCGCCGCGTTCGGCAGCCCACTTCCGAAAGGATCGTAACGTGCACGTATCTCCAGCCTCTCGTATCGCCGGCCTGAAGTATGCCATACGCAATATCGCCTCGAAGGCGGCTGCGCTCGAAGCCAAGGGGCGTCGTATTCTCTACCTGAACATCGGCGACCCGCTGCTCTACGATTTCGAGACGCCGCCGGCGCTCGTCGAGGCCACGGCGCAGGCGATGCGCGACGGAAAGAACTACTACGGTTCGTCCTACGGTGTCCCGATCGCGCGTGAAGCGATTGCCAACTCGCTCGGGGGGCAGAACGTCGACGTCGCGCCAGGCGATGTCTTCGTGACGTCGGGAGCTAGCGAGGGAATCGAGGCGTCGATGACGGCCATGCTCGAACCCGGCGACAATGTGCTCACGCCGATGCCCGGGTATCCGCTCTATTCGGCAGTCTTGTGCAAACTCAATGCCGAGGAGCGTCAGTATCGACAGGTTCCCGAGGATCATTGGAAGCCGGATCTCGAACAGGCCGAGTCGCTCGTCGATGAGCGGACGCGCGCGATCGTCCTCATCAATCCGAGCAACCCCACCGGCGCGGTGTGGGACGAGGCTACGCTTCTCTCGGTGATCGAGTTTGCGCGCCGTCACAACCTCGTCATCTTCGCCGACGAGGTGTACCACACGCTGACGTACGGTCCCCGGCCTCCGCGGATTTCCTCTATCGCCGGTGACGTGCCCGTGGTGGCATTCGACAGCCTCTCGAAGGCGTTTCTTGCGACCGGCTGGAGGGTTGGCTGGCTTTCGCTGCACGGCGAGGCGCTGCAGGGTGAATACAAGGCGTCGCTTTGCCGGATCCTCGACGCCCGGTTGTGCAGCCCTACGCCGCCGCAGTTTGCGATTCCCGTGGCGCTCGCTTCGGACGGCTCGCATCTCGAGGCGGCAATGACGAAGCTTCGGGCGAGGCGTGCGGCGACCGTGAGCGGACTGAACTCGATACCGGGGTTCACATGCGACGAGCCGGCCGGCGCCTTCTACGTAATGGCGAAGTTCGGGAATCTGGGCGGTGAGACGGACGAGACGTTCGTGCTCGATGTGCTCGAATCCGCCGGCGTGCTCTTCGTGCACGGGTCGGGATTCGGAATGGATCCGAAGGACGGGTTCATGCGGATCGTCTACCTGCCGGACGTGCCGGTGCTCGAGGCGGCCTTCGAGGGACTGGCCGGGGTGGCGGCGCGCTGGACTGATCGGGCGAAGGCGTCAAAGGCGTTGGCTCCTTAGTCTCCGTGCTTTTGTGCAGGCTCGAGGACGAGCGGTCCGCGCATCAGTACCGGGCGCTGTACTGCTCGGGTCAGCCTCTCCGTCAGCCCGCGTCTGGTGTCGTCATACGCGCTCGGGATCGACCCGAGTGCTACCGCGTCCGGTAGCGATGCGTGAGGCGTTCGATGCAGGGATCTCCATCGAGCTTGTGACACGTCCATCAACGGAAATTCCGCGACCGCGGAGCGTCAATTCCGCGACCGCGGAGCATGAATTCCGCGACCGCGGAGCATGAATTCCGCGAC
>CAZXLQ010000213.1:0-9413 GCA_964641945.1 uncultured Clostridia bacterium | reverse complement strand
CGCACTGGTGGAGCTTCAGCTCAGGACCGACGACGATCACCGAACGTCCCGAGTAATCGACGCGCTTGCCGAGCAGGTTCTGACGGAACCGGCCCTGCTTGCCCTTGAGCGTGTCCGAAAGCGACTTGAGCGGACGGTTGTTCGCTCCGCGCAGAATGCGGCCGCGACGGCCATTGTCGAACAGGGCGTCGACGGCCTCCTGCAGCATGCGCTTCTCGTTGCGAACGATGACTTCCGGCGCCTTCAGGTCGATGAGCTTCGAAAGACGATTGTTCCGGTTGATGACGCGGCGGTACAGATCGTTGAGATCAGACGTCGCGAAACGGCCGCCATCCAGCGGCACGAGCGGGCGAAGCTCGGGCGGAATGACCGGAATGACGTCGAGAATCATCCACTCCGGGCGATTGCCCGACTTCCGGAATGCCTCTACGACCTTGAGCCGCTTCGCATACTTCAGCCGCTTCTGCAGGCTCGACTCGGTCTTCATCTGGTTGCGGAGCTGGTCCGAGAGCTGATCGATCGGAATCTTCTGGAGAAGCTCCTTGATCGCCTCGGCGCCCATCTTCGCGAGGAAACGGCCGGGGTACTCCTGGACGAGCTGCCGGTACCGGTCGTCCGGAAGCAGCTCCTTCTCCTTGAGGTTCGGCACGTCACCCGGATCGATGACGATGTAGGACTCGAAGTAGAGCACCTTCTCGAGCTCGCGCAGCGGGATGTCGAGCAGGTGGCCGATGCGTGACGGCAGTCCCTTGAAGAACCAGACGTGAGAGCAGGGGCTCGCGAGCTTGATGTGGCCGAGCCGCTCGCGACGGACCTTGGACTGCGTGACCTCGACGCCGCACTTGTCGCAGATCACTCCGCGGTGCTTCATCCGCTTGTATTTCCCGCAGAGGCACTCCCAGTCGGTCACCGGGCCGAAGATCTTCGCGCAGAACAGGCCGTCGCGTTCGGGCTTGAACGTCCGGTAGTTGATCGTTTCCGGCTTGGTGACTTCGCCATGCGACCACGAGAGGATCTTGTCGGGCGAGGCCAGCGAGATGCGAATGGCCTCAAAGTCCGGGGCCAAGCTCGTCTTCTCGAGTGTACGAAACATTGCTTGTCGATCTCCTCGGAGCGGCAGCCTCCCGGCTGCCGCGTCCATAAAACGGCCGTCCTTACTCTTCGTCCTGATGCATCAGCACGACGTCGAGGCACAGCGACTGCAGCTCGCGGATGAGCACGTTGAACGACTCGGGCACGCCCGGGTCGAAATCGGCCTCACCCTTGACGATGGCCTCGTAGATCTTCGAGCGGCCAGCCACGTCGTCCGACTTCGCGGTGAGCAGTTCCTGAAGGATGTGCGCGGCGCCATACGCCTCGAGCGCCCACACTTCCATCTCACCGAATCGCTGGCCGCCGAACTGCGCCTTGCCACCCAACGGCTGCTGGGTAATGAGCGAGTACGGTCCAATCGATCGTGCGTGGATCTTGTCGTCGACCAGGTGCGAGAGCTTCAACATGTAGATGTAGCCCACGGTCACCCGCTGTTCGAATGCGTCGCCCGTCATTCCGTCGAACAGCATCGTCTTGCCGGACTTGTCGATCATCCTCGGCCGGCCCTGCGACTCGAGCTCCAGGCCTGCCTTCTCGATCGTCTCCTTGATCTCGAGCTCGGTTGCGCCGTCGAACACCGGCGTCGCGAAACTGAGGCCGAGTGCCGCGGCAGCCCACCCGAGGTGGGTCTCGAGGATCTGTCCGACGTTCATTCGAGAAGGAACGCCGAGCGGATTGAGAACGATCTCGACCGGCGTGCCGTCCGGCATGTACGGCATGTCTTCTTCCGGCAGGATCCGGGCGATGACGCCCTTGTTTCCGTGGCGGCCTGCCATCTTGTCGCCAACCGAGAGCTTGCGCTTCATGGCGATGAAGACCTTGACCATCTTGATGACGCCCGGAGGCAGCTCGTCGCCGCGCCGGAGCTTCTCGACCTTCTCCCCGTGGAGCTGGTTGAGAATGCCGATGGCGCGCTCGGTGCGCTGCTCGAGCTCGCGGATCTGCGCCGGCACGTCGATCTTCGTGTTGACGACCTCGATCTTGCGGAGCGCGGCGAACTCGTGCTCGACGAGCAGCTCGCGCGTCAGGACCGTTCCCTTCTCGATGATCGTCTTGCGGTTGAACTGCAGGTCCTTCGAGAGCTTCTGGCCCTCGAGCATCTCGTAGATGTGCTTGTTGCGCTCCTCCTCGAGAATGCGGACCTCGTCGTTGAGGTTCTTGAGGAGCTTGAGCTCCTCGGCCTCCTCGATCGCGAGCGAACGCTCGTCCTTGTCGGCGCCCTTGCGCGTGAACACCTTGACGTCGACGACGGTGCCGTCGATGCCCGGCGGGCACGTGAGCGAGGCGTCGCGAACGTCTCCGGCCTTTTCACCGAAGATCGCGCGGAGCAGCTTCTCTTCGGCCGTCAGCTGGGTTTCGCCCTTCGGTGTTACCTTGCCGACGAGAATCGACCCGGGCTTGACGGTGGCGCCGATCCTGATGATTCCCGACTCGTCGAGGTCGCGCAGCGCCGATTCCGAGACGTTCGGAATGTCGCGCGTGATCTCTTCGGGTCCGAGCTTGGTGTCGCGGGCCTCGATCTCGAGCTCCTCGATGTGGATCGAGGTGAAGCTGTCCTCCTTGACGAGCTTCTCCGAGACGAGGATCGCATCCTCGAAGTTGTAGCCGCGCCACGGCATGAAGGCCACGAGCACGTTCCGGCCGAGAGCGAGCTCGCCCTGGTCCGTGCACGGTCCGTCGGCGATGACGTCGCCCTTGCGAACGCGCTGACCAACCCGAACGATCGGCTTCTGGTTGATGCACGTGTTCTGGTTCGAGCGCTTGAACTTCGTGAGCTTGTAGATGTCGGTCGCGACTTCGCGCGAGAGCGTTGCCGAGCCGCGGTTGTCGGCGCGGATGATGATGCGCTCCGAGTCGACCGTGTCCACGACGCCGTCGCGCTTGGCGACGACGACCGCTCCCGAATCCTGCGCCGTGACCTTCTCCATGCCTGTGCCGATGAGCGGCGCGTTGGCGCGCAGCAGCGGAACGGCCTGGCGCTGCATGTTCGATCCCATGAGCGCCCGGTTCGCGTCGTCGTTCTCGAGGAACGGAATGAGCGAGGCGGCAACCGAGACGAGCTGCTTCGGCGAGACGTCGACGTATTCGATCGTCTCGCGCTGGGCGAGCTTGAATTCACCGGCGCGTCGGGAGTTCACGCGCTCGTTGACGATCCGGCCCTGCTTGTCGAGCGCGATGTTCGCCTGTCCGATCGTGTGCTTGTCCTCTTCCCAGGCTGACAGGTAGAAGGGGTAGGGCTCGAACTCGGCGGGCGTCTGACTGTCCGAAAGCTTCTTGTTGGACTTCTCGATATCGGCCACCGGAATGTGCGTCCCGACGGTGAGGTCCGTATCGCCGGCCGACAGCACCCGCGCGTAATCGACGACGCGGTTCTGCTCGACCTTACGGTACGGCGACTCGATGAAGCCGAACTCGTTGATTCGCGCGAAGCACGACAGCGACGAGATAAGTCCGATGTTCGGGCCTTCCGGCGTCTCGATCGGGCAGATGCGGCCGTAATGGGTCGGGTGGACGTCGCGGACTTCGAAGCCCGCGCGCTCGCGCGACAGACCGCCAGGTCCGAGGGCGGAGAGACGACGCTTGTGCGTGATCTCCGACAGCGGATTCGTCTGGTCCATGAACTGCGAGAGCTGCGACGATCCGAAGAACTCGCGCACGGCCGCCGTGACCGGTTTTGCGTTGATCAGGTCGCGCGGCATGGCCGTCTGCATTTCCTGATGGATCGACATCTTTTCCTTGATCGCCCGCTCCATCCGGACGAGGCCGATCCGGAACTGGTTCTCGAGGAGCTCGCCAACCGCGCGGACGCGACGGTTGCCGAGGTGATCGATGTCGTCCGGTTCGCCGATGCCCTTGCGCATCCCGAGCACGTACGTGATGACCGCGTAGAAGTCCTTGGGCGTCAGCGTCTGCTCCGTGATCCGGAGCATCTGCTCGTAGCCCATCTTGATGTTGAACTTCAGCCGGCCGACGCGCGAGAAGTCGAACTTCCGCTCGTCGAAGAACATGCCCTTGAACAGGTTCCAGGCCGTCATGATCGTGGGCGGGTCGCCCGGACGCATCTTCCGGTAGATCTCGAGGATCGCGTTCGATGGCTCCTTGATCGAATCCTTCTTGAGCGTCTGGCTGAGCACCACGCCGATGTCGTCACGCTCCGGAAAGAACACGACGAAAGAGTCGACGCCGGACGTCGTGAGACCGGAAATCGCCTTCGCGTCGATCTCGCCATTCGTCTCCGCCAGGACTTCGCCTTCGGACGTAATGACGTCGGCCGCGAACAGCGCGCCCTCGAGGTCGGCGACGTCGATCTCGACTTCCTTGATCTTCGCCTTGTCGAGAAGGTCGATGTCGCGCTTGGTGATCTTCTTGCCGGCCTTGACGACGACCTCGCCAGACTTGTCCTTGATATCCGCACTCGGCTTGAGCGCCGCGATGCCGGGTCCCGTCGCGATCGACAGCCGTCCGTCGTGGATGTGAATCGTCTGTGTTGCGTAGAAGGTCTTCAGCAACTCGGCGTCGGTGTACTGGGCGCGCTTGATGGCGTCCTCCAGCTCCGAGTCCGAGTGAATGCGCGTGAAATCGAGCTTGTCCACGAGACCGAGCGCGCGAAGGAAGACGGTCGCGAGGAACTTCCGCTTACGGTCGATGCGCACGTAGAGCAGGTTCTTCGAGTCGTACTCGAACTCTACCCACGATCCACGGTAAGGAATGATTTTCGCGAGGAAATACGTGTTGTTGTTCGCCCGCTCGAAGAAGACGCCGGGGCTGCGGTGCAGCTGACTGACGATGACTCGTTCCGTTCCATTGATGATGAACGTGCCGTTGTCGGTCATCAGCGGAATGTCGCCGAAGTAGACTTCTTCTTCCTTGATGTCGCGAATCGAGCGCTGGCGAGTCTCTTCGTCCTCGTCCCAGACCGTCAGCCGGATCTTTACGTGGAGCGGAACCGCAAAGGTCATGCCCCGCTCCTGGCACTCGTCGACCTCGTACTTGTGCTTGAGCGTGACCGGCTCGCCGCAGATGTCGCAGAGGTTGATGACGTTCTTGTTGAGCGTGCCGCACTCTCCGCAGAGCACGTCGTCGCCCGACAGCGGATCGACTCGGATCACCGAACCGCAACTGCGGCAATTCGAGCGCAGGTGATGGAGGCCTTCCATCGCGCCGCACTTGCACTGCCACGAACCGATTCGATACTCGACGAAGTCGAGCTGCGACGTCCCGCGGAAGTCGCTGATTGGAAAGACCGACTGAAACACGGCCTGCAGCCCGGCAAGGTCGCGTTCGGTCGGCAGCAGATCCATCTGCAGGAACCGGTTGTACGACTGGCGCTGAACCTCGATGAGATTCGGGATGCGCACCGTCGTGTTGATCCGGGAAAAGTCGTGGCGCTGGCGCCCGCTACCGTCGATCATCTGCGTAGACATTCTTTGGGTCGCTCCAGGTTCATCGCCGTTAATCGTTGAGTCGAGCATCGACAGGTGACGTTGCGACCGTCGCGATCCGAAGCGCCATCGCCGCGAATCCGCGCGACCCTGAGTTCAGGATCGCCCGTTCGGTCATCGTCACCGTCAATCTCCACCCTCGACCATTGGCACGAGTCACAAGATCACGTTTCGCATCGTTGCCCGGCGCGGTCGCGGCCAGGTGCGCGTTCCGCCGCCAACAGGACTGGAAGGGACATTCGTTCGAGCCGGGACACGCTTCGACGAATCGGGCTTCTCGAGGGTGTCGTCCTGCGACGATCCGCGAGAAACGCGACAAGGCGACCGAGTGGAGACACCTCCACCGGCCGCGAACTCGCGTGCTGTCCTGGCTGGGTCGTCCGAATCGCTCCCCGCCTTCACCCGTTTTCCCCGATCCGGAGATCCGCGATCAACCGGAGCAGAGAGAGGAAACCGCCGAATAACCGGCGAGGCGGCGCGACCGTCGAAACGACGCTCGCGCCACATCGCAGCTACCCGGAAAGAACTACTTGAGCTCGACCGTCGCGCCGGCCTCGGAGAGCTTCGCCTTCATCGCCTCGGCTTCAGCCTTGGCAACACCCTCCTTGAGGGACTTCGGCGCCGCTTCGACGAGGTCCTTCGCTTCCTTGAGGCCGAGGCCCGTCAGTTCGCGAACGACCTTGATGATGCCGATCTTCTTTGCCGCATCGAACGCTGCGAGGACGACGTCAAACTCGTCCTTCTCCTCGACAGGAGCAGCAGCGACCGCGCCCGCCGGAGCCGCGGCAACTGCCGCCGCTGCCGCCGAGACGCCGAAGGCCTCTTCCATCATCTTCACGAGTTCCGCCGCCTCGAGCAGCGTCAGTTCCTTGATCTGGTCCAGGATGCCCTGGAGCTTTGCCGTATCAGCCATTGTGAGGTCACTCCTTCCACCGCGCGTTTCGCGCTTCAATCAGATGATTCAATACCCAAAACCAGCCATCAGCGCCCGTGGGGCCCGTCGAGGACACCACCCGGTTGCGGACGGTCGAGCGCCGAGAGCCGCTATCGCTCTTTGGCCTTTGCTTCGCTGACAACGATCGTCAGGTCGCGTGCTACCGCCGATGTGACAGTGGCGAGCCGCTGCGCGCCGCTGTTGATGACGAACATCATCTTGGAGATGAGCTCTTCCTTCGACGGCATGGTCGCGAGCGTTTCGATATCGGCCACGTCGATGACGCGACCGTCGACAATTCCCGCCTTGAAAACGAACTTGGCGTGGTGCTTGGCAAAGTCCGTCAGGACCTTGGCCGTCGTGACGGGATCGTCAGGCGTCGTCGCGATCGCCGTCGTCCCCACGAACTTGTCGCGGATCGGCTCGAGGGGAGTCCCCTCGACGGCGAGCCGCGCCAGCGTGTTCTTGACGACACGGTACGTGATCTTCGCCTTGGCGACAGCCTCGCGGAGCTCGGCGTCCTCGGACACGGTCATGCCCTTGAAATCGACGAGATACGCGCTGCCCACATTGGTGAATTCGCCCTTGAGCGCCTCGAGGGCGGTTATCTTCTGCTTTCGAGTCTTCACGACGTCCTCCTCGCCCTAGGCGGCCACTTCGATCTTGATGCCGGGACCCATCGTGGTTCCGACGACGGCGCCCTTCACGTATTTGCCCTTCGCGGCCGACGGTTTGGCCTTGAGGACAGCGTCGATGAGCACCTGGGCGTTCTCGACGAGCTTGTCGGTGTCGAACGACACCTTGCCGACGCCGCAGTGGATGACGCCCGTCTTGTCGACGCGATACTCGACCTTGCCTGCCTTCGTTTCCTCGACCGCCTTGGCGACGTCGAACGTCACCGTTCCGGTCTTCGGATTAGGCATGAGGCCGCGAGGGCCGAGCACCTTTCCGAGCGCGCCGACGAGCCGCATCATGTCCGGCGTCGCAATGACGGCGTCGAAATCGAGCCACCCGCCCTTGATGCGATCCACGACGTCTTCGGCTCCGACCTCGTCGGCACCGGCGTCGCGCGCTTCCTGGGCCTTGTCGGCGGAAGCGATGACGAGAACCCGCTTGTTCTTTCCGAGTCCGTTCGGCAGCACCACGGTGCCGCGAACCATCTGGTCCGCCTTCCGGGGGTCCACGCCGAGGACCATCGTCACTTCAAGCGTCTCGTCGAACTTCGCGAACGCCACTTCCTTGGCGAGCACCACGGCATCGTGGAGCGCGTAACGTCGCTGACTTTCAACCTTTTCCGCCGCTGCGCGGAATTTCTTGCCTGCCATTTCGGCTCCTTTCAGGTCCAAGCGTGCCGCAAAAGCACTCCCTGTCATACCAACCTTTTCGGGCATTGCCCGTCTATCAATCGCTGATCGTCAATCCCATGTTCCGGGCCGTGCCCTCGATGGTCCTGATCGCTGCCTCGAGCCGGAAACAATTGAGGTCCGGCATCTTGAGCTGCGCAATCTCTTCGACCTGTTTCCGCGTGACGGAACCGACCTTCGTCTTGTTAGGGGTCGCCGAGCCCTTCTCGACTCCCGCGGCCTTCATCAGGAGATCCGGCGCCGGAGGCGTCTTCGTGATGAAGCTGAACGAGCGATCGGCGTACACCGTGATAACCACGGGGATCTTGAGCTCGCCCGCGTTCTGCGTCTTGGCGTTGAACGCCTTGCAGAACTCCATGATGTTGACGCCGTGCTGACCGAGCGCCGGGCCGACGGGTGGGGCCGGATTGGCCTTCCCTGCCGGAATCTGCAGCTTCACCATCCCGATGACTTTCTTCGCCATAACGCTGACTGCGAAGGTCCGTCGATACGACTGCGGACCCGCTTCCTCCAGTTCATTTGCCGGTGCGCGCGGACTCGGCCGCCGGCCGCCCGGCTATTCCTCGTCTGAAAACGAAAGCTTTTCGACCTGCAGGAAGTCCAGTTCCACCGGAGTGGACCGCCCGAAGATCGTGACCATGACCTTTAGGGTGCTCTTGTCGGAGTTGACCTCCTCGACCACACCCGTGAAGCCCTTGAACGGGCCTTCCATGATTCGAACCGTTTCGCTCTGGACAAACGAGACCTTCGGCTTCGGCCTCTCGGCCGCTTCGGTCACGTGGTGGACGATCTGGTCCACCTCTTCATCCTTGAGCGGTGTCGGCTTCTGCCCGCCAACGAATCCGGTGACTTTCGGCGTCGCCTTGATCGTGTGCCAGACTTCCTTGCCAACCTCGTCTTTCTCGTCTACCTCGAGCTGCACGAGCACATAACCAGGGAAGAGCATGCGCGGCGTCTCGACGCGTTTCGAGCCGCGAAGCTCGATGACGGTCTCAGTGGGAACGAGAACTTCCGAGATCTGGCTCTCCATGCCGTAGGCTTTCACCCGGCTGATGAGGCTGTCCCTGACCTTCTTCTCGTACCCCGAGTAGGTGTGAATGATGAACCAGCGCTTTGGCATCGTCGATCGCGAATGTCCCGTCTAGACCAGCCACTTCTCGAGCTGCGAGAAGAAGAGCTCGAGGAGATTGTCGACCACCCACAAAAAGGCGGAGAAAAAGACGACCGCGATCATCACGACGACCGTCGTCGAAATAACCTCAGAGCGCGTCGGCCACGAGACTTTCTTCAGTTCAAGGCGCACGTCCTTGAGGAACTGAATCGGCTTCGCAAGGAAGCCTCCGCCCGAGCTCGCCCGCGGTGCCGGCTTTGTTACCTCCGGCATTTCGGCTGAATCCATCGATGCTTCCTTGGTCACGTCGTTTCGGTCAACTTCATCTGGCAGGGGTACCAGGATTCGAACCCGGCCTTACGGTTTTGGAGACCGCCGTGCTAACCGCTGACACTATACCCCTGTGGTTCTTTACTTCTTCGCAGCGAGCTACTTTGTCTCGCGATGCGACTTGTGTGCCCGGCACTTCT
>CAZXLQ010000212.1:0-9458 GCA_964641945.1 uncultured Clostridia bacterium | reverse complement strand
GCTCTTTGACGACGGCGAGTTCGTCGAATTCGACAGTGGCATTGCCGCGACCGATCCTCTCGATTTCGTAGACACGCGAAAGTACTCGGATCGGCTGGCCGACATGCGACGTCGAACCGGTCAGAACGACGCGGTCATCGTCGGAGTCGGCCGGATGGGTGGTCGAACGGTAGTCGCGGCGTCGATGGCGCTCGACTTCGTCGGCGGCTCGATGGGGTCGGTGGTCGGAGAAAAAATCACGCGGGCCATCGAGCGAGCCATCTCGGATCGCATGCCGGTCGTGATCGTTTCGGCCTCCGGCGGAGCCCGCATGCAGGAAGGCACCCTCTCGCTTATGCAGATGGCCAAGATCAGTGCGGCACTGGCACGCCTCGACGAAGAGCGGATTCCCTACATTTCGGTCCTGACCGATCCGACCACAGGAGGCGTTACAGCGAGTTTTGCCATGCTCGGCGACCTCAACATCGCTGAACCTGGTGCGCTGATTGGATTTGCGGGCCCTCGCGTCATCGAGCAGACGATCCGCCAGAAACTTCCGAAGGGCTTCCAGCGTGCCGAGTTCCTGCTCGAGCACGGAATGCTGGACGACGTCGTCGAGCGCGGTCAGCTTCGCGAGTACATAATTCGCGGCCTCAACTTCATGCAGCCGGCGGTATGACGAGCGCATTCGACGACGCACTCGCATACCTGACGAGTCTCGGCAACGAGGTTGCGGCCATGAAGCTCGGCCTCGAGAGCATTGCCCTGCTTCTGCATCAGCTCGGCGATCCGCACCGCGAGTTCCCGTCCGTCATCGTTGCCGGGACGAACGGCAAGGGCTCGACCTCGTGCATGATCGAGGCGATTGCGAGGCGATCGAAGCTCACAACCGGACTCTTCACGTCCCCGCACCTCCTGTCGATAGAAGAGCGGATTCGCATATGCGGCATCGCAATCAACCGGGACCGCTTCGCAATTCTTGCCGGCCGCGTGCGGGATGCAGCCGAGGAGCTCGTCGATCGTGGCGAACTGACCGTCGCGCCGACGTTCTTCGAGCAGGTGACCGCGATCGCGTTTCTCGAATTCGCCGAGCGTCGCGTCGATCTGGCCGTCCTCGAAGTCGGCATGGGTGGGCGGCTCGACGCGACGAACATCGTCAAGCCGCTCGTCGCCGTCGTCACGCCGATCGGGATGGATCACGAGCGATACCTCGGTTCGACCCTTGCGGCGATCGCCGGCGAGAAGGCCGCCATCATCAAGCCTGGGGTACGCGCAGTGATTGCGCATCAGCCGGTCGAGGCGCTCGAGCCGCTCATCGAGCGCTGTCTCGCCTGCGACGTACTGCCGGAGTTTGCCGGCGAGTCCGACATCCATCACAACGAGAACGGGCGGTTCACCTTCAGCTACGAGACTGAGTCCGACCGATACGAGTTCGTCACGCTCGGATTGCGAGGTCGCCACCAGGTCGAAAACGCAATCGTCGCCATACACGCAGTCGAATCCGTCCGCCGTGCGGGTATCGGGATAACGCGCGGTGCCATCTTCGATGGACTCGCCGCTGCGGAGTGGCCGGGCCGTCTCGAGCTCGTGCTCGGGGCACCGCCTGTGCTGCTCGATGGCGCCCACAACGAAGCCGGTGCCCGCGCCCTTCGCGCCTACCTCGACGAGTTCTGCCACTACCCGATCACGCTCGTTTTCGGCGCCATGGACGACAAGAACATCGTGAAGATGGCCGAGGAGCTATTTCCTGCCGCCCGGGCGGTCGTGCTCACGCGAATTGGTTCGCCGCGATCCGCCGATCCGATCGCCCTGGCGGCGTCACTTCCTGCCGCTGGCGGAGGCGGAGCGCCGATCATCGCCGCCTCGGTCGAGGAAGCACTCGCCTGGGCATTCCACGTCACCCCGCGCGATGGGGTCATCTGCGTGGCGGGCTCGCTCTATCTCGTTGGCGAAGTGAAGGCCCGGCTCGCAAGCCGCGTGCCCTTCAGTCCTGTCGAGGGCGCCTGATGACGCGCATCCGACAGACCGGCTCGCGCGAGATCTACCTCGGCAGGGTCTTTGATCTTACGGTCGACCGATTCGTCGACGATGACGTCGACGACCGCGAATTCGAGATCGAGGTCGTACATCATTCGGGTGGAGCTGCGATTCTCCCGCTCGACGCAAACGGTGACGTGGTGCTCGTCCGACAGTGGCGGTACGCACTAGGGCGAACTCTCCTCGAGGCGCCGGCCGGTCGAATCGAAGACGGCGACGATCCCGCGACAACGGCGCGGCGCGAGCTGGAGGAGGAGGCCGGATACGCGGCCGGCACCATCGAGTCGCTCGGTTCGATCCTCGTGGCGCCCGGCTACACGACCGAACGGATCCATATTTTCCTTGCCACGGACCTGACGCCGGTCCCTCCGAGGCCCGACGAAGACGAACGAATCGAAGTCGTGAAAATGCCGTTCGAGGAAGCGCTCGCGCGAATCGATGGCGGCGAGATCGACGACGCCAAGACCATCGTCGCATTGCTGCGCACGGCAGCACGCCGCCGGTAAACGCCGATGCAGCTTCTCGCTCTCCTCCACTCGATCGTTGCGATCCCGTTGATCTACGCCTACACGGCTGTGATGGCGACCATCTCGCTGTCGATCTCGTTCTTTGACCCGGACGGACGCCGCCAGCACTGGTGCGCGCACACCTGGTGCCGACTGATCGCCGCGACCGCCGGTATGCGCGTGCGGGTGCACGGCGTCGAGTACCTGCCGGCGCCTGGCGCGCCGGTCGTCTACATGGCCAACCACCAGAGCTACATGGACATTCCGGTCCTGTTCGGGTTCCTTCCGGCGCAATTCCGGATCATCGCCAAGGAGTCGCTCTTTCGCGTGCCGTTCATGGGCTGGCACCTGACTCGGGCCGGCAACATTCCGATCAATCGATCGAACCGGCGCGAGGCCATGCGGTCCATCTCCAGGGCAGCGGACCGGATTCGCGAGGGCACGTCCGTCTTCGTCTTTCCGGAGGGCACGCGCAGCCGGAATGGAGTCCTGCAGCCGTTCAAGGCCGGCAGCTTCAAGCTCGCCGTCTCCGCCGGAGTGCCGATCGTCCCGCTGACGATCATCGGCACGTGCAGGATTCTCGAAAAGGACTCGCTCCTTTTTCATCCGGGCGCGGTCGAGCTCCATATCCATCCTGAAATTCCTACGGCCGGCCTGCGTTCTGCGGATATCGAGGGACTTATGGACGACGTGTGGACCGAAATGGCCGCTCCGCTCCTGCCGCTCGGCCTCGCGGCGGCCGAACCCCTTCACGCGCCATCCGAAGCAGTCGAGGCGGCGCCGTGATCGGTCAGCCCGAAGTGCCGAACGAGCCGAAACTCGTTCACTGTCCGTCATGCGGCCACGACGCGGTGCCGATCGGTCATGGCCCCGAGCCGACGCTCTGCCCGGACTGCCATCTAATGCTCGTCGGGCTGCCCGGGGCCGCGTCGAGGGCGACCCCCTCAACCGAGAACCCAAGCTGGGGAATCCCGGAGTCCGCGCTCCTGTGGCTCGCGAGCTATTTCGCCATGCTTTCGTCGGCGGTAATCGCCGTTGTCGGATTCGTGTTCGTTGCCGGATGGCTCGAAGCCACGATTCCCGGCGGCGAAGACATAATGCGTCATCCGCCCGCGCTGGTTGCCGGCGTCCTCTCGTCGGCGGTCGGTCACGCAATTACCATGCTTCTGGCCTGGGTCGTCGTCACAGACGGCGGACGGCAGCCGTTTCTGGACGCGATCGGTTGGGGCTGGCGAAACGGCATCGGCATGCGGCACGTACTTGCGACGTTCGGCATCGTTTACGCCGTGACGATCGCCATCGGCATGCTCGTGCAGGAGCCCGACACACCGTTCAAGCAGATACTCGAGACATCCTACGGGGTGCGGGTCGCGGTCGGTGCGGTCGCCGTCCTCACCGCACCAATCGCCGAGGAAGTCGTCTACCGCGGAGTGCTCTACCCTGCGTTCGCCCGCCGATTCGGCGCAGTCGCCAGCGTCGCGCTGGTGTCGGGAATCTTCCTGCTCGTCCACGCCGAGCAGTACGCATCGGCTCCGGCCATCATGCTCCCGCTGGGTTTGCTCAGCGTGGCGCTGACGACGCTGCGCGCGGTGTCGGGTTCGATCATGCCGTCGGTAGTCCTGCACCTGCTTTTCAACGGCGTGCAGGTCGCCTTGCTGCTGATCGTCCCCGATTCGCCGGCCGCGCCTGCGCCGGAGTAGGCTCGGGTAATTCTTCGACCCCCAGCATCACGCGAAGCTGGTTCAGGTTCCACGTCTCGGTGCGGTCGCCATCTTCGGGCGTCTCGAGGATGATCGGCGCGTGGGCGAGCTTTCGGAATCTCGCCACACGTCTGAGCCCCTCCGTCCCGATTTCGCCCAGTCCAATGTGCCAGTGACGGTCGACGTTCGAGCCGAAAGGCACCTTCGAGTCATTGAAGTGGATCACGCGGACCTTCTCGTGTCCGACGCACTCGTCGATCGTCGCCATCGTTCGCCGGAACCCGGACTCCGTCTGCAGCGGATATCCGGCGGCAAACGTATGCGCCGTGTCGAGGCACATGCCCATCGGCACGTCTCGCTCGCACCGCGAAATGATCTCCCCGACCTGCTCGAATGCCCGTCCGATGCAGTCTCCCTGACCGGCGGTGTTTTCGATTAGCACCGCCGCGTGGTCGAGCCGCAATCCTCGCGCCGCGACCCGTATGCCATCGACACACGCCTCGATTCCGTGCTCGACGCTCGCTCCACGCGAGCTGCCGGGATGGACGACGAGGTAGTCCGCCCCGAGCCGCTCGGCCCGATCGAGCTCGTCGTGGAATGCCTCGATCGACCGCTGGCGGATGAACGGATCCGGCGCCGCCAGATTGACGAGGTAGTTCGTATGGATGACGACGGGGTCGATGCCGAGCGCCGCGCGCGTCTCGCGAAACGCCCCGGCGTCCTCATCGCGCAGTGGCGACGTCGCCCAGCCTCTAGGGTTGCGCGAGAAGAACTGAAGCGACGTGCAGCCGAGGTCCCGTGTGCGCTCGAGGGCGCGAACGAGGCCGCCGGCGATCGAAATGTGCTTGCCAATTCGACGCACGGCGGCTCCCGTTCGTAAATGCTTCGGGCCGCGTCAGAACTTGCGCGGCAGGACCATCGCGAGATAAGCGACGCCCGCCACGAGCATGAGCGCCGACAGGGCCATGGAGACGAACGACTTCTGCCTGTAGACGCCCGTTACTCCCGCGTCGAGCGCCCGTTTGGCCCTCGCAATGTTCGGCGGGAAGAGCAGAACGACGTTCACGATGAGCGGAACGATCAGGAACCACGATGGGTTCATGAGCGACTCGTCGGTCCCACCCGGCTGGTTCGATCGAACTGCGATATCGAACGCCAGCGCCGCGAAGAGAATCGCGAGCCCCGCGAGACCGAGCGTGGCCCCGCTCCAGGCCGTTTCCGCGTCGTGCTGCGCCTTGTCCTCGGCAATGTCGCGGCCCGTCAACCGGCTCCGTACCGCCCCATAGGCGATGTAGATGACGAAGCCAAGGTTCAGCCACGCCGCGAACCGGAACCACGACGTCGACGGCAGGTACGACATCAGGTAGATGCAGGACACGATTCCGAGAACCGGCAGCGCCAAACCGCCGGGCACGCGGAACGGACGCGGCCGGTCCGGATCCTTGATCCGCAGGATGATCACGCCTGCACAGACAAGGATGAATGCGAAGAGCGTGCCGATGTTCGTCAGATCCACCATTTCGGCGATTCCCGAGACGCCCGAGATGAGGCCGACGAAGAGACCGGTCAGAATCGTCGAGACGTGCGGCGTGCGGTACTTCGGATGGAGCTTCGCGAACGACTTCGGAAGCAGTCCGTCGCGAGCCATCGAGAAGAAGATGCGCGGCTGCCCGAGCTGGAAGACCAGCAGGACGGCCGTCGTCGCAATGACGGCGCCGATGGCGACGATCGTGTTCGCGAAGTTAAGCCATCCAATGTTGGCGCCGGCAGCCTTCGCGGCGTGATCGAGCGCGTAGGTGAGCGGCTCGGCCTGGTCGGCAATCGACGCCGATTGCAGGTCGTTGTACGAAATGAGCCCCGTAAACACAGCCGCAACGGCCACGTAGAAGACCGTGCAGATGACGAGCGACCCGATGATGCCGAGCGGCATGTTGCGCTGCGGGTCTTTCGTTTCTTCGGCGACGGTTGACACGGCGTCGAATCCTATGTACGCGAAGAAGACTATTGCCGCCGCCGTCGAGATACCCGCGAAGCCGTTCGGGGCGAACGGGTGATAGTTCGTCGGCTGTATGTAGAAGATACCGACGACGATGAAGAACAGCAGTACGACGATCTTCACCATCACCATGACGGTGTTGAATTTCGCGCTCTCGCGGACACCGTATACGAGCAGCACCGTGAGCAGCGCGACGATTCCCGCCGCAAGGAAGTTGAACACGAGCGGCTGACCCGCGATATTCGGGGCGGTATCGGCGATGGCTCCGGCCGCAACCGCCGAGTTGTAGGCACCGATGTCCATTGCCATCCAGTCCGGAATGGCCCATCCGGGCGAGAAGCGCTGCATCACGCCTTCGACGAGCGTCCGGAAATAGGCGGACCAGGAGATGGCGACCGAGACGTTGCCGACCGCGTATTCGATGATCAGGTCCCAGCCGATGATCCAGGCGACGAGCTCGCCGAGAGTCGCGTACGAGTAGGTGTATGCAGATCCGCTGATCGGCACCATCGACGCGAGCTCGGCGTAGCAGAGCGCCGTGAAGGCGCAGACGACCGCGGTGATGACGAAGGCGACCATCAGGGCCGGTCCTGCGCCGAGCCGCACGCCTTCTTCGCCTGCGGCCGCCGTTCCGACCGTGCTGAAGATACCCGCACCGATGATGGCGCCGACACCGAGCATGATGATGTCGGTGGCACCAAGCGTGCGGTTCATGGTTATTTCCGGCTCTTCAGCGTCGGAAAGGATGGCATCGAGACTCTTGGTCCGAAGCACGCGCAATGGCATAGGTTGTGGGTCTCCCGAGGACGGGGTGTGAAGAACGCCGGATTATGGGTTTCGGCGTCGAACAGAGTCAAGCAGGGGCACTGCGATGCACGCTTTGGCGACGGGCCTTTGCATCAACAACCAGAGCCCCGTGCGAAAGCGAGGGGCCTCCCCGGTCCGGGTGATTGGGGCACGGATCGGGGAGGCCCCTCGCTTTCGCTCGGGGTTCTGGTTGTCGCCGCCACGGTAGTTGTGGCATCCTACGCTCTTTTGTGAACAGGCCGATTTCGCCGCAATCCGGTTTCCGACGCTGTCGAATCCCGGTTCGGCCAGCGGCCCGACAGTCGCAGAGAAAACGGGCACGCCATTCCGGCGTGACACCAAGAAGACCAGGAAGGAAGCCATGAGCCAAGTAGAGGCGCTGATGCGCCGAATGATGTCGTTTTCGTCGCATGCCCATCGCAGCGTGCTCGCCCTTGCGGCCGTTGTTACAGCCGTACTATTGAATGCACCGACCATCCTCGCCTCCGCGCCTGGAGGCGGCCATCAGCCGGGCGGCGAGGCGAACCTGAAGCTGCCGGACCTTTCGCAGGTCCAGTTTCTCGGCACCGACGGGCACACTCTGCTGCTCATCGGCATCGTCGTGTGCTTCCTGGGTCTCGCGTTCGGTCTGATGATCTACGTGCAGCTCAAGAACATGCCCGTGCACAACTCGATGCGCGAGATCTCGGAGCTCATCTACGAGACGTGCAAGACCTACCTGATCACGCAGGGCAAGTTCATCCTCGTTCTCGAGGCGTTCATCGCCGTGATCATCGTTCTCTATTTCGGCTTCCTCGCGATGCCGCCCGACGAGCGCAACCCGATCCTGCGCGTCGCGATGATCCTGATCTTCAGTCTCATCGGCATCGGTGGCAGTTACGGCGTGGCCTGGTTCGGCATCCGAGTGAACACGTTCGCGAACTCGCGGACGGCGATGGCCAGCCTGGGCGGCAAGCCGTACCCGATCTACGCGATTCCGCTGAAGGCCGGAATGAGCATCGGAATGCTGCTCATCTCGGTCGAGCTCGTCATCATGCTCGCGATCCTGCTCTTCATTCCGTCGAGCTATGCCGGTCCGTGCTTCATCGGCTTCGCCATCGGCGAGTCGCTCGGCGCGGCCGCGCTCCGTATCGCCGGCGGCATCTTCACGAAGATTGCCGACATCGGCTCGGATCTCATGAAGATCGTCTTCAAGATCAAGGAAGACGATGCGCGAAACCCAGGAGTGATTGCCGACTGCACTGGCGACAACGCCGGCGACTCGGTCGGACCTTCGGCCGACGGCTTCGAGACGTATGGTGTCACGGGCGTCGCCCTCATCACGTTCATCCTTCTTGGCGTCCAGAGCGAGACCGTCCAGGTCCAGCTGCTCGTCTGGATCTTCGTGATGCGCATCATGATGATCGTCGCGAGCGCGCTCTCGTACTTCGTCAACGAAGCCGTTGCGAAGTCGCGCTACGGCACCTCCGACAAGATGAACTTCGAGGCGCCGCTCACGTCGCTCGTCTGGATCACCTCGATCGTCTCGGTCGTGATGACGTACGCGGTGTCGTACCTGATCATTCCGACGCTCGGCAATGACGCGACCCTCTGGTGGAAGCTCTCGACGATCATCTCGTGCGGTACGCTCGCGGGCGCGATCATCCCCGAGCTCGTCAAGGTCTTCACGTCGACCGAGTCCGGCCACGTGAAGGAAGTCGTGACGTCCTCGCGCGAAGGCGGGCCGTCGCTCAACATCCTGTCGGGCCTGACGGCCGGCAACTTCTCGGCCTACTGGATCGGGATCAGCATCGTCGGCCTCATGTCGATCGCCTACCTCGTGGCCAGCCAGGGCGAGATGAACAACCAGGGACTTTCGGCACTGATGCTGGCCCCGGCGGTCTTCGCGTTCGGCCTCGTGGCGTTCGGCTTCCTGGGCATGGGCCCGGTGACGATCGCCGTCGACTCGTACGGTCCGGTTACCGACAACGCCCAGTCCGTCTACGAGCTCTCGCTCATCGAGTCGGTGCCGGGCATCAAGGAAGAGCTGAAGAAGGACTTCGGCGTCGACGCGAACTTCGAGCGTGCCAAGCACCTGCTCGAGGAGAACGACGGCGCGGGCAACACCTTCAAGGCAACGGCGAAACCGGTGCTCATCGGCACCGCGGTCGTCGGCGCAACGACGATGATCTTCTCGATCATCATGGCGCTGACGGAGGGCCTGCAGCAGCAGTACCTCAGCAACCTGTCGCTGCTCCACGCTCCGTTCGTGCTCGGTCTCGTGACCGGCGGCGCGGTGATCTACTGGTTCACGGGCGCGTCGACGCAGGCCGTGACCACGGGAGCCTATCGCGCGGTCGAGTTCATCAAGGCGAACATCAAGCTCGAGGGTGTCGAGAAGGCCTCGGTCGAGGACAGCAAGAAGGTCGTCGAGATCTGCACGCTGTACGCCCA
>CAZXLQ010000211.1:0-9522 GCA_964641945.1 uncultured Clostridia bacterium | reverse complement strand
GCGGAGCGGTCATTCCGCGACCGCGGAGCGGTCATTCCGCGACCGCGGAGCGGTCGATGAAATAGCCGTGGGTCGCGCGCGGGCGAGCGCAGCGAGCCTACGCGCGACCCGCGGACCACCAGCCACCAGGCGCCGACCGCGGAGCGGTCGCACTGTGTTGCAATAGGGTAGCAGCTCGGGCGGTGCGGATGTCGATCGTGGGCCAATGGAGCAATGCCCGTGGATTGGGCACTGATCGAGGTCTGCCGCCGTGTGGCGTTACATCGCGGCATTGAAAATGCACAGGCGGGGCGTGTCCTGGACGAACACGGTGTCGCCTGCGACGCACGTTGTCTTTGGGACTGAAAATGCGACCGCTCCGCGGTCGGCGCGTAACATCTGACGGTTCCGCGGGTCTCGCGAGGGCTCGCTGCGCTCGCCCGCGCGCGACCCACGGCTATTTCATCGACCGCTCCGCGGTCGCGGATTAGACCGCGCTGGGATCGCGGGATCGACCGCTCTGCGGTCCCAGAATCGACCGCTCCGTGGTCGCGGTATCTACCGCGCTGCGATCGCGGGATCGACCGCCGCGTTCGCGGATTTGACCGTTCTGTGGTCCCAGAATCTACCGCTCCGCGGTCGCGGATTTGACCGCTCTGTGGTCGCGGAATTCACTGCTCCGCGGTCGCGGATTTGACCGCTCTGTGGTCGCGGAATCTACCGCTCCGCGGTCGCGGAATCCTTGACCACGGAGCGGTAGAAGAGAGCTCCGAGCTTCACAGCGCAGACGGTCACACACCGCGGGCCGCGTGTTCCCAGATGACCTTGTGCATCTGCATCTGGAACCTCACGCCGAGGCCGTCCTCGAGCATCCACTCGACGACGTCGCGCGGTTCCACCTGGCCGTGCGCCACCGACAGCAGCACGATCGTCCGTCCTTCGAGCCCGTGCCGCCTTATCATGTCGCGTGCCCACTCGTAATCGGCGCGACCCGTGAGGACGAACTTGACCTCGTCGGTGGCGCGCAGGACATCGAGGTTCTCCCACCGGTTCTTGTCGGACTCCCCGGAACCCGGACACTTCACGTCCATGATCCGGATCACGCGCGGGTCGAGCACCTCCGGGCCGATGTCGCGGTGGCCTCCGGTTTCGATCAAGACCGTGCGGCCCGCGTCGCACATTCGCCGGGCCAGCTCGTCGATGTCGCGCTGGAGCATCGGTTCGCCGCCCGTGATCTCGACGATTCCCGGCCCCAGCCGCTCGACCTCGGCGAGGATCGCCTCGACCGACATCTCGACGCCCCCCGTGAACGTGAACTCCGAGTCGCACCACGTACAGCGCAAGTCGCACCGATTCGTCCGGACGAAAATGCAGGGCATGCCTGCCCACGTCGACTCGCCCTGGATGGACTTGTAGATTTCGGTGATACGCATCTGGGTCCGAATCGAAGGGCGCCTAACGCAGGCGGTCCATGAACACGGTGTGCTCGCGCGGCAACCGCCCCGGGTCACCGAGCCCGCCCGCGCCGAAACCCACCGAAACCACCGTCGCGATGGCGATCGACGGATCGTCGCCTGCTCCGATGACCTTCTTCACCTCGTCCTCGACCCAGCCGTTCATCGGCGCCGAGTCCAGCCCGATGCTAGCCGCCGCAAGCATGAGGCACATCGCCGCGAGCATTGCATCCTTGACGGCGTATTCGCGCTGCTTCGCCGCACCCAGAGCTTCCTGCGATGCCGGAATCGCGTTCGCGTAGTACTCGATGACACGGTCCGGCCAGGCGCCGCGCTTTCGTGCCTCGGCAAATATCGGCTCGAGGTGCTGGGCAGACCACGCCTTCGCATCGGCTGCGAAGACGAACGAGACGGGCGCCGTCGTGATCTGCGGCTGATTGTAGGCAGCCGCAGCGAGGGCGGCCTTCTGAGCGGGATCCTGGATGACTACAATTCGCCAGTCCTGGATGTTGAACGACGACGGCGCCGCCGTCGTCAGCTCGATGAGCGTATCGAGCGCTCCCGGTGGAAGTGGATCCGGCCTGAACTGTTTCGTCGCCCGTCTGGCGCGAATAGCGCTCGGCACGTCGGCCGGCCGGTCGATGCTGCCGCCGATCTCGGCGACCGACTTCCATCCCGTCTCCTGATGTTCACCCATCGTTCGTCCCTCGTCTCCGTTCGATTTTGTTCGACCGTCTATCGGCCCCGGGAGCCACACACGAGCGCCGCAAGCGCTGCTGGAATCTCCGACAGCGGCAGTTCGATGTCGGTTCCCCCGGTGGCCGTGGCGGCCCTCGGCATTCCATAGATCAGCGCCGTGTCGCTTGATTCCGCTAGAACGTACCCGCCCCGGCGCCGGATGTCGACCGATCCGCGACTGCCGTCATCGCCCATTCCCGTCAGAACGACCCCGACAGCCGCGTCGCCATAAACTCCGGCCACCGACGCAAAGAGACTGTCGGCGGACGGAGCGTAAACGTCGTCCGCACCGCGAGGCTCGACCAGGATCGTCGGAACGGAATCGTGACTCCGAACCGTCGTCCGCATGCCTCCCGGGGCGACGTAGATCGTCCCGGGGAGCAACATGTCTCCGTTTGCCGCCTCGACGGCGTCGTAAGCTCCCTGTCGCGCGAGGCGCTCCGC
Source organism: uncultured Clostridia bacterium (assembly GCA_964641945.1). Classification (GTDB taxonomy): domain Bacteria; phylum Acidobacteriota; class Blastocatellia; order UBA7656; family JADIYM01; genus JADIYM01. The sequence goes on along the minus strand of CAZXLQ010000211.1, from coordinate 6,907 downwards.
GAAGAGCCGGGTAAAGCCCGACGGCATGTGCTGGGCCACGATGATCGGGACCGCCACGTCCTCCGACAGTCCGTGCGCAATCCGCTGCAGGGCCGCCGGACCGCCCGTCGACGCTGCGATCGCGATGATTCGGACACTCGAGCGGGCTGCCGGTGGCTTTGCCCTCCGCCTTTCCGCCGATGGCGGCCTCCCTCCATCGACTCGAGCGAGCGACGCCGCGCGCACACTCTGCAGGATCTGTGACTCGACGAGCGCAAGCGCGCCGGGACCAGGCGCCGGTTTCGCGACAAAGTCCACCGCTCCGAGATCGAGCGCCCGAAACACCGATTCACGGTCCGACATCGAACTGCACACGACGATCGGCAGCGGTGCCGTCGCCATCGCCCACCGGAGAACCGCGAATCCGTCCACACCCGGCATCTGCAGGTCGAGCACTGCGACGTCTGGTCGCTCGTGGGCGATCAGGCGGATGGCGTCTTCACCGTCGGCAGCCACCCCGACTACGTCGAAGTTCTCGAGGCGCCGAAACAGCCGCGCGATTCGTTGCCGGTAATACGGCGAATCGTCGACGATCGCGATGCGAACCGGCGTCGTGCGGGTTTGGCTTCCGCCACTCATCGCCGGTACACCAGGTCTCGACCGAGATGGACGGGCCGGAACGGCGTCCGCATCGAAAGCAGCGACTCGGCGTGCCCGAGCAGAAGCCACCCGCCCGCTCGCATGGAGTCGTGAAAGACCTCGACAGCCCGTCGACGGGCTGCCTCGCCGAAGTAGAGCAGGACGTTTCGGCACAGGATCACGTCGAACGGCTCCGATCCATCGGGCGGGCCGTCGAGCAGGTTGCGCCGCTCGACGCTTACGGACCGGCGCACCGTCTCGTCGAGGCGCCACGCGTTCGGAGCCTCGCACGTGAAGTACCGCGCACGCTGTTCGTCCGTCACGGCACGGAGCGCCCCATCCCGGTACACTCCGGCCCGGGCGGATTCGACGGCCGACGCAACGAGGTCCGTACCGACGATCTGCACATCCCAACCGGCGACCTCCGGCCGCGATGCGACGAGCATGGCGACGGAATACGGCTCTTCTCCACTCGCACAGCCGGCACTCCAGATCCTGACGCGGCGCGATTCGGCGTTCTCGAGTGCGACCTCCGGAATTACGTTGTCGCGCAGCGCTTCGAGCTGCGCGCGTTCGCGACAGAAGTAGGTCTCGCGAATCGTCACCGCCTCGAGCAACCTTTCGAGCTCGGCCTCCGCATCCTCGCCAAAGAGCAGCGACCGGTAGTAGGACGCAAAGTCCTCGAGTCGCAGGGCACGAAGGCGCGGCAGCAGACGCCGCTCGACGATGTAGCGCGAGTTCTCGTCAAAGTCGATTCCACTCGCATCCGCTATGAGGTCGCGGAGGCCCAGAAACGTCTCGGCGTCGAGACGTGGACCGGTCGCGCCCTCGCGCGACCGGGCGAGCGCCGCACGCAGCGCATCGATGCGATCTCCGCTCATCGACCTTCCAGAAGGCCGAGGGCATCGATGACCGCTGCCGCCCTTGGCGGCGCATCGTCGTCGTGAAACTGCCTGAGCCTGTCCGGATGGCGCGTGGCCACGATCTCAAGCGCCCGGACGGCATACGGTGCGAGCTCGGGCGTCCGCATTGCCGGGCCGATGCGCGCGAGAGCCTCCTGCGGCGTCTCGACGGCGAGCGCCGCGAGAGCCTCGCCGCGGACGGCCTCGGACGGATCCCAGTCCGCCATTTCCGACAGTCGCTCGTCGAAGGACGCATCGCCCAGATCTCCTGCAAGCCTGGCAGCAGCGTGTCGCACCGCGTGATGGGGATCGTCGAGCGCGAATCCCACAACCTCGCGGGCATCCGAGTGCCCGTGCAGCGCGGCCACGGCGGCGCGACGAACCTCGAAGTCCGAATCGCTGCACGCCGCGTCGCGGACTCGGGCACGCGCGGGCGCGTCGAGCAGGCGCGCGAGACATTCGATCGAGATGCATCGCAGCAGCGCCCGATCGGACCTCGATGCGCCCAGCAGTCCCGCAACGCTTATCCCGTCCGGCCGACCCGCAAGCGCGACGAGCGCGTCTGCCGCCACAAGGCCGTGCCAGTCCCCGGTCGCCCGGCGGAGCAACTCGGTCGACGCTTCATCCTGGAATCGAGACAACGCCGCAACGGCGGCTCGCCGGACCAGCGGCTCCTCATCGGACATTGCCCCCTGAAGCGCTTCCAGTGATGCGGCTGCGTCCCACTCGGCGGCGATCTCGACGGCGCGCTGACGGATGAAGGGGTCCTTGTTCCCGAGTGCCTCGGCGATGACCGCGCGTGATGCGCCCGTCGCACCGCAAACCGATGCGACGAGCTCGGCACCGGCGAGCCGGGCCGCCACGTTCGGCGACGAAAGCAGATCCGAGCCCGCCTCGATGACGGTTTCGCAGCCGGCACCCGCTGCACGCGCGACGCGCGATGCCAGTCGCGCGAGGGAGGCGGTGGCCTCGGGTTGTGCCGTTCGTACTGCCGTGACCAGGCGCGCTACTACGTCCGAAGCTCGCGCCGCGTCGAAAACGTCGCCGGGACGAAACCGGTCGACCACCTCGCTCGCCAAATCGGTGGCCGAGCGGATCGTGTCGCCGTCGGCCGACGACAGCAGTGTGACCAGCAGCGCCGCCGCCTCGACCGGTGCCGTCGCGACGAGCGCGCGGACCAGCTCTTCGCGAACCGGCGAAGACAGGCGATCCGCAAAGTGCCGCACGTGCGTCGCGATCTCGGCATCTTCGAGCAGCGATTCGAGACCAGCAGCGGCCGACGCCTGAGTGAGTGGGCGCCCGAGCGCAACCAGGAGGACCGGAAGCGCGCGTACGTCTCCGGTCCAGCCGAGTGTCTCGAGCGCCGACTCGGATCGCCACGAGCCGGCCTGGGCCAGTTCCGCGAGCTCGTCGAATCGTTCCGGCCTGTAGGCGGCGCGGAACGCCGCGACCGCGGCGGCCCGGGCGGCGGCCGCGAGCGCCGGCGTGGACGGTTCGGACGCGATTCGCGTCAGTGCCTCGAGAACATCGGCACGCAGGGGCGTTCTCGTGAAGAGCTCCGACGCGAGCGCCCTTGCCGCGCCGGGATCGCCAATGCGCACGAGCGCATCTATGACCGACGCCCGCAGCAGATCGTCATCCAGGTGCCTCGACAGCGGTCCGACGGCCGAGGGGTCGCCAAGCACCCCAAGCGATTCGACGGCAGGAAACACCACCCACGCGTCATCGCCGCCGAGGATGTCGAGGAGGGGCGTGACCGCGTCACGCCGGCCGGTGCGCCCGAGACCTATCACCGCCGCAGTCGCGATGTTCGCGTCAGCGCCGCGCGCGAGCGCAGTCAACGCAAGCACGGCTTCCTCTCGACCCGTCTCACCGACGACCGGCGCCAGCATGACGCGCACGTCGTCGACACCCGTCTCGAGCTCGGCTAGGAGCAGCGACGTGATCCGGGGCGCGAATCGCGACAAGGCTTCGAGCGCCGCGCTCCGCAGGCCGGCGTTGTCGTCGGAGGCGACGCCGTCGAAGAGGTGGCGGACGATAGGCCGCAGTTCGTCGTCCGGCGTTGCCGCGGCACGCTCAACGAACGCATCGGCTGCCGCGCGACGAATCTGCCAGTCGTCGTGCTCGAGCCATCCGGCAAGTTCGTCGAGGGGTCCCTGGCTGCCGAGCGCTTCGATGCGCTTCAGGAGGTCGTTCATCGGTGTTCCATTGGAAGTGAACTGGGACAAGGGACGCCGGCGCACCACGATCGCCGGTTGCGAACCTATGGGCCAATGAGCGCCGCCGGGTCAACCAACACGGCGTCTCTATCGCCGATTCTCATTCGGGTCGATCGGCCGTCCGGCGTCGACTGCGCTTCGCCATGCGCTCCGGCCGACACGACGCCGATCACGCGGTCGGCGAAAATCGCCAGGTTCCGATCACACGAGAGCGCCAGGAGCCGCCCTCTCCCGGCCGGCGGTCCGGTTCCCGGACATACGACTAGTCGCATGCTGCCCCGCACCGACGCGACGCCGGCGACCCCGGCCGGAGGATACGGGAGAGGAACTGTCACTCCAGCCTCGACGACCGCGTCGACGTCGGCGGCGTCGATGGCGAAGAGTTCGTTGCCGCATTCGAACAGCAACACCGAGCGCTCAACTTCGGCGCCGGCCTCTGCGTCAGAAAGCGCGAGAAGCGACTCGAGCGTCACGGAAGATTGGAGTCCTGGGCGCTGCATGATGAATCTCGTCCGCCCGCGGTTCGCGTCAGCGGGCGGCGAGTGCTTCCTCCCCGATTAGCGACGGCAGATCGATGAGTAGCGCGATGCGATCGTCCTCGAGATCGATCGCGCCGCTGACGCCGCGCAGCGCGGGCGCGTACCGGCCGAGAGACTTCACAATGACGTCCCGTTCACCGAGGAAGCGATCGACCGCGATGACCGCCTGAGAGGAGCCGTTGCGCGCGATGAGACACGGGACGCGGCCCTCTCGTCGCCAGGGGTCGCCGCCGGCGCGCACGAGATCGACGAGCTCGTGGTAGTCCAGCTCGCCGTCGCGCCACCGCACTCGCCGCCGGCCGTCGTGGCTCTCGGTCTCCACGAGACCGAGCTCGACAAGTTGATTGACGTCGACGGCGTAAGTCCATCCTCCGGCCTCGACGAGGAATGCGGAGAGCACGACGAGCGTCGTCGGCAGCTCGAGCGTGAAGATCGTGCCCTTGCCAAGCTCGGTCTCGACGCGAATTTCACCGCCGAGCTCGGCGACGACCGCTGCCACCGCGTCGAGTCCGACGCCGCGTCCGGAGATGCCGCTCACGCCGGCGGCTGTCGACACACCGGGCGAGAAGATCATGTCGAGGGGTCGCCTCGAGCCCGCGGCCGTTGTGACGACTCCGCGGGCCTCGGCCGCGAGGCGCACGGCCTCGCCGTCTATGCCCCTGCCGTCGTCGGCAACCGTGAGCGCAATGCGGTTGCCGCTCGATTCGGCAGCGATGCGAATGCTGCCGGCGGGGGCCTTGCCGGCCGCGGTACGCTCCAAAGCCGGTTCGATCCCGTGATCCACGGCATTGCCGAGCAGGTGGGCGAGTGGCTCGGCGAGCCGGTCGACGATGGTCTTGTCGAGGCGCACGTCCTCGCCCTGCGAGTCGAACTCGACGGAGCGGCCAAGCTGGGCGGCAAGCTTGTCGACGAGGCGGCGCGCCCGGACCAGCGTCGGTCCCAGGGGGACGAGCCGCGCATCGACGAGCCTTTCCTGCCACTGGCCGAAAGCACGCTCGATCGACCGCTGCTGCTGTCGCAACTCGAACTGTTCGCGCGGACTGAGCGACAGGTGGCGGGCCATCGAGGCGCACGTGGCGCCGAGGCCGGCAACCTGGGTTGCCAGGTCGTCGGCGAGGCGGGCGAGCTCGTCGAAGACACCCATGTCGACCCGAATCGACGACGACGCCATCGGTACGGCCGTGTCGATCGGCGCCGCATCGTCGGCCGGATATCGACTCAGAAGCTCCAGCTCACCGCCGGGTTCCACGACGAGACCGGCAAGGGCCTCGACCGTCGCATCGCTTGCGAACACTATCCTGAACGCGATCTTCATCGGATCGTCGGCCGACACTCCGGGCAGGGTGCCGATGATCTCGGACTCGGCGGCGAGCCGCTCGTTGAGCGAGCGAAAGCCCTGGTCGAACGACACGAGATCGAACGCGACGCGAAGCTCGTAGAGCGGCCGACGCTCGCGGATGTTCTCCCGAAGGCGATGCTCTTCGTATTCGGTCAGCGTGGCGAGCACTTTCGGGTCGATCGCGACGAGGTCGTTGGCCGCATCCTCGAGCTCAGGCGCACTGGCGCCTCGAAAGCCGGCGAGTTCCCCGATGACGCGATCCGCCGCCCGATCCGCCGAAACACCGGAGGCGACAGCCCGGACGAGCGCTCCGAGCTCGTCCGCCACGCGACCGATGCCGTCCACGAGCGACCGGTCCAGGCGAAGGCGGCCCATGCGCACCTCCTCGAGCACGTCCTCGAAGGCGTGAGCCGCGCGATGCACGGAGGGGACGTTTGCCATGCCGGCCAGTCCCTTGAGCGTGTGGGCGGTCCTGAAGATGCCGTTGACGAGGGCAGGATTGGGCCGACCGTTCTCGATCGCTCGACCGAGCAGGTCAACGTCGGCCAGGAGCGTCTCGACGAGCTCCTCGGCCTCCGCGTTGAAATGCTTCAGTAACTGTCGCTCGTCCATACGCGCGTCGCGACCGCGCTCCGACCGGGAACGCTAGATGCCGAGGTGGTGTTTGATGACGCGCTGGAGATCCCCGGGAACGAACGGCTTCGTGATGTAGTCGGAGGCACCGAGTGAGAGACCGCGCTCGCGATCTGCCTCGGTCTTTTCCGTCGAGATGATGATGATCGGGATCTGCTTGTAGCTCGGGTGGCAGCGCACGAAACTGATCAGCTCGAGGCCCGTCAGACCGGGCATGTTGATGTCGGTCAGGATCGCATCGAACTGATCCGCCGGCAGGGCCTTGAGCGCCGCTAGACCGTCCTCGGCGTCGACACACTCGATGCCAGGCACCGTCTGCACGATCGAAACGATCATTGCCCGAACGGCGGCGGAATCTTCGACGACGAGGACTTTTTTCATGGGAGTTCTATGCTACCACCGCAGGAGGAGACTGAAATCTTGTGAAAGTCTTGCCGGCATCATCTTCATCGGCCGATCCGCTGAATACTTCAACCGACTGCCGGAGATGGAACGCGCCAGGGGGGTGATTTGTTTCACCCAGGGGCTGGCGCACGTCATTCTTCACTTAGCGCCTTTGAGGGTACTTGGCGTCTCGGCGGGAAACTTGACGTACGACCGCGCTTCTCGCAAAGACGCAGAGTGAAGGCGCAAAGGCGCAGTAAAGAAACCGTCCCT
>CAZXLQ010000210.1:1228-9578 GCA_964641945.1 uncultured Clostridia bacterium | reverse complement strand
GACGAGGGCGAGAACGCCTCGCTGTTCACGTTTGGCGGAGACCAGGCCTTCAAGGCCGGCTTCGGCAACCGATTCACGCTCACGCCCGAGCAGACTCCGTTTGCTCTCAAGCAGGCTTCCGGTCTGTTTGCCGAGACGATGGATAATGTGGGCTTCGAGGCGGGCCAAAGCGTCGGCATCACGATTCTCGTCGACGCCACGAGCTCTGCCGACATAAACGACGCGGTCCCCGTTCTCAACGGCACGTTCACGCTCAGTGCCCTGGGTTTAATCACGATTGACCTGCCCTCGCCCGTCATCGTGCAGCAGGGCGATATTTACATCATCTTCACGGATCTCAACAGCGACGACGAGAAGACCACAATCCCGATTCTCCTGCTCGAGAACGGGGGCATCGGAGATGGTCGCGCGTTTGCGACAATAACGACCGGCACCCCGGATTCGACGGATCCGAGCGGCTACTTGCGGCTCGCGGAGCTCGCGACCCCGATTCTGGGCAACTGCGTGGTTCGTGGACTCGGCGATCCTGCCCTTCCTGCCGATCAGGTGACGGGAGGAGGCGAGCCCTTTGATACCGGACTTCCGACGCCAACGGATCTCTCGGCGTTTGGCACTTCGTCGGTCACCCTCGCGTGGACGCCGCCAGTACTGCCGCCTCCGCCGGCGCCGCTCGCCCTTTCGGAGTCCGAACCTAACGACGGACCTGCAACCGCTCAGAACGTTGGACCGAATGCGGTCGTTACCGGCAGCGCGAGCTCGAACGACGGGGGTTCGCCCGGTGGGTTTGGCACCGACGACGTCGAGGACTGGTTCGCGTTCACGTTGACCGAGGCGACTTCAGTCGACATCGACCTCACTGGGTTCGGTGGGGTCGATTTCGACCTCCTGCTCTATGACGCGGCCGGACCGTTCACGACGAACGACGTCGTTGCCCTCTCCGGTGGCCCAGCAGGCGAAGAGGAGCACATCAGCGTCGCGGTCCTGCCGCCGGGCGCCTATCGCGTCGCGGTGACGGCATACGACCCGGATGTTCCTGCGGTCACGAACTACTCGCTCAGCATCGTCGCGGCGAAGAAGGTGAATCGATACAACGTCTATCGCGGAGGCTCGCCGGATTTTGCGCCGTCCGCGGCTACGTTCTTCGCATCGCTGCCCGGAAGCGACACGACTTTCACCGTCGTCGAAGGCGGACCGGGCGCCTACTACCGGATTACTGCCGTCGTTGTCACGGCACAGACGACCGGCTCGAATCCGGCGAACACCGGTCCCGACACGTCTCCTCCGCAGCTCGCGTGTCCGTCGCAGGTAGTCGTACCCGCTGCGCCGGCGCAGTGTTCGGCGCAGGCGAACTACTCCGTGCCGGCCGTTTCTGACAACCAACCTGGGGCGACCGTCGCCTGCGTGCCGGTATCCGGCAGCACGCTCAGCGTCGGCACGACGCCCGTCGACTGCGTTGCCACCGATGTCGCCGGCAACACGAGCCAGTGTTCGTTTGCGCTGGTGGTCGCCGACACGCAGGCGCCTGGCCTCGCCTGCCATCCGAACGTCCAGACGGTCGCGCTGACATTGAATGGCCGCGTAGTGAGCTACACGCTGCCGACGGCAACGGACAACTGCGGAGCAGGCGTGATGTGCGCACCGGCGCCGGGGGCGACGTTTGCGATCGGGACAACGACCGTGACGTGTACGGCGACTGACGGGGCGGGCAATCAGACCAGTTGCCAGTTCACCGTCAGCGTCGGTCCGCTCGGAACGGATACCGCGGGGGTGTTCGTGTCGTCGACGGGGTCGTGGTTCCTGCGCAATGCGAACAGCCCAGGCGCGGCGGATCTCGTCTTCGGCTACGGTCCCGCCGGTCTCGGCTGGCTGCCGCTCGAGGGTGACTGGGACGGAAACGGCACCGACACGGCAGGGCTGTACGACCCGGTGAACGGGAACTTCTTCCTGAAGAATACGAATGCCGGAGGAGGAGCCGATCTCGTCTACGGCTTCGGGCCCGCAGGGCTGGGCTGGAGGCCTCTCGTCGGCGACTGGAACGGCGATGGCGTTGACACGATCGGGCTCTACGATCCGGTGAACGGGAACTTCTTCCTGCGAAACGCGCACGCGCCCGGGGCGGCCGATGTGGTTTACGGGTTCGGTCCGGCGGGGTTGGGGTGGGTGCCAATCGTGGGAGACTGGGACGGCAACGGCACGGACACGGTCGGACTCTACGCTCCGTCGGCGGGCAACTTCTTCCTGAAGAACGCGCACTCGGCCGGGGGCGCCGACCTGGTGTACGGGTTCGGTCCGGCGGGGCTCGGATGGCGACCGCTGGCCGGTGACTGGAACGGAAACGGTGCGGACTCAGTCGGGCTCTACAGTCCTTCCGACGGCTTCTTTTTCCTGAAGAACATGCATTCTCCGGGACCGGCGGACATCGTCTTCGGATACGGCCCTGCGAACACGACGCCGATTCTGGGTGACTGGAACGGGATGTAGCATCAGTACCGGGCGCGGTAGCGCTCGGGTCCCCCCGTTTTTTGAGCCGCGAGCGGTAGCGAGCGTCCCACGGACGGTCGAACGGCTCAGATCACTCCTGTCCTTCCGCAACAACGAGTCTGCGGTCACGGTTCCGACGCGATTTGAAGCAGCCGTATTCTGTATCTGCGTCGCGACGTGCCCGGCGCCCTTGCCGCGTGACGCGTGATGCGGTACGTACTTTCAACCTGCAGGTCATTCACGACGTCGAGGTCAATCGAACATGTACAACCCGGATCCATCGCAGTATCCACCGCCCGGCGGATTCACGCCCGGGTACGGAGGCCCGCCGCCCCCTTCGTCATACGGAACCCCGGGCGTCGTGACGTGGTTCAAGGTCTACGCGGCGCTTATGGCTCTCGTGTACCTGCTCCTGATGGGACTCGGCATCTTCATGATCGTCGCAGGTGCGTCGCTCGAAGGGATGGAAGAGCTCCAGGGAGACGCCTCCCCGATCGTGATCGGCGTCCTCTACGCGATCATGGGCTTCGTCTTCGCGATCGTCTTCGCCGTCGGGCTCTTCCTTCCGCGCAAGCCCTGGGGGTGGATCATGGGCATAGTGCTCATTGCCCTCGGCATGACGAGCCTGTGCTGCCTGCCGGCCACGATCCCGCTGCTCATCTTCTGGCTGAAGCCCGAAGCAAAGGCCTACTTCGGACGCGTCTAGTCATCGCCGGAGGCACTATCATTTCGACACCGGTTCCAGAGACTTCCATCGTTGCAGACGGCGTCCGACTGCTGCACCGCGGCAAGGTGCGCGACGTCTACGAGGTCGGCGAGCACCTCCTGCTCGTCGCGACCGACCGCATCTCGGCGTTCGACTGCATCCTGCCGACGCCGATTCCCAACAAGGGCCGAGTTCTCACGTCCCTCTCGCGCTTCTGGTTCGAACGGCTGTCCGACATCGTCGAAAACCACCTTGTATCGACGGACGTCGAGGCGTTTCCGGAAGTCCTTCATCCTTTTGCCGGGACACTCGAGGGGCGGTCGATGCTGTGCCGTCGCGCGGAAGTCGTCCCGGTCGAATGCGTCGTTCGTGGATACCTCATCGGAACGGGCTGGAAGGACTACCTCGAGACAGGTGCCGTGTGTGGCATCGAACTCCCGCCCGGTCTTCGGATCGCCGATCGGCTTCCCGAGCCGATCTTCACTCCTGCAACGAAGGAAGCCATGGGGGCGCACGACGTCAACGTCTCCGAAGCAAGGATGGCGGAGCTCGTCGGCGCCGATCTGACGCGCAGGCTCCGCGAAACGGCGCTCGAGATCTATCGGCGCGCGGTCGCTCACGCCGCCGCGTGCGGCATCATCATCGCCGACACAAAGTTCGAGTTCGGACGGATCGGCGATGCCGTCATTCTAATCGATGAGTGTCTCACGCCGGATTCATCACGCTTCTGGCCAGTGGAGACGTATGCGCCGGGCACATCCCCGGAATCGTTCGACAAGCAGTTCGTGCGGGACTATCTTGAGACGCTCGATTGGGACAAGCGACCTCCAGCGCCGCCGCTCCCTGACGACGTCGTCGCGCGAACGAGCGCCAAGTACCTTGAAGCCTATCGCCTTTTGACCGGGCGCGACCTCGTCACCTCCTGACGATCGCGCGCGGCGCGAGATTCGAACCGTCCTTTCGCTCTCCGGCCGGTGCCCTCCCGGCTCACGCAAATTCCAGTTGATGCTGGGCGCCTGTGCCAACACGCGCCCTTCGTGCGAGGGGGCAAACACGACGCATTCCCATGACCGAACGCGAAACACTGCGCGACCGCCTTGCGGCCCTCGTCGAGGAGATGGTGGAACGGGGAATCCTCCTCGAGGATGCCTGCCTTCAGTTCGAAACGCACTTCATCCGGATCGTGCTCGAACGGCACGGAGGGAACCTCTCCAGGGCAGCCGAGGAGTTGCGGCTTCACCGGAACACGCTGGCGAAAAGGCTCAAGGCCGCCGAGGCGAGCCTGGTAACGGCAAAGGGCAGGGCACGCGTGAAGGTGAAGGCAAAGGCGAAGCCACCTGCGTCTCGGCCGCAGCCGGCGCGGGGACGATCGTAGCGGGAGCCGCGGAGCACGCCGTCCGTTCGTGTCGAATTGCACTTACAGAGAGGACTATAGGTTGGTCTCGACCCTCTCGAGGACGGGCGGGATCGACCCGAGCGCTACCGCGTCCGGTACTGATGCGTTACGTGTGTGATGCCCGGCGGGAGAGCGAATCCGGCAAGTCCATATCCGTCGTAAGGAACTCTGTAGCCACAGGTTTTCGGGGAAACTTTTCAAGCGGTCGCGCGTGTCTGTGTGGTACTTTCGAACGACGGGTCGCGGTCGCCGCCAAGGAGCCAAATTCGACGTGATCACGAGCGCAGCGAAACTCGAGCAGCTTCAGGATCGCATTGAAACCGTCATCCGCGGCAAGTCCGATGTCGTGCGATTGTCGATCGCCGCGTTGATCGCGGGCGGTCACCTGCTCATCGAGGACGTCCCGGGCGTTGGCAAGACGACCCTCGCGCAGGCGCTGGCCCGATCGTTCGACTGTTCGTTCCGGCGAATCCAGTTCACGAGCGACCTGCTTCCTTCGGACGTGATTGGCCTCACGATATTCAACCAGGCCGATGCGATGTTCGAGTACCGGCGCGGCCCGATCTTCGCGAACTTCATCCTCGCGGACGAGATCAACCGCACCACTCCGAAAACCCAAAGCTGCCTGCTCGAGGCCATGGCCGAGGGCCACGTCACCGTTGAGAACGAGACCTATCCGTTGCCGAGGCCGTTCATGGTCATTGCGACCCAAAATCCCGTGGAGTACCACGGCACATATCCGCTGCCGGAATCCCAACTCGATCGGTTCCTGATGCGGCTTCGCATGGGATACCCCGCGCTCGAGGACGAGCGCGACATACTGCGCCGCCAGACGTCGATGGAAAGGGCGGTCGAGATCGATCCGGTCATGAGCGCCGCCGACGTCATCGAAATGCAGGCCGAAGCTCGAAAGGTCCGTGTCGACGACGCCCTGGCGGATTACCTGCTCCGGATCGTCAAGGCGACCCGCGAAACGGAAATCCTCGACCTCGGCATCAGTCCTCGCGGATCGCTGGCGCTGTTCCACACTGCACAGGCAGTTGCCTTCCTCGAGGGCCGCAATTACTGCATCGCGGACGACATCAAGAGCGTTGCCGTGCCGGTTCTCGCACATCGCGTCGTCGTGAACTCGCGATACTCGACGGGCATGCGGCGGACCAACGAGAACGAGACGGCGCTCGGCGAGATCCTTCGCGGCGTCGACGTTCCGATCTGACGCGGGGCTCGGCCGTGGCCCTGAAGTTTCGAATCGATCGCCGCGCGTGGATCGACTTCGCGCTGACGGTGAGCCTGCTTGGCGCGGCCTTCGTCCTCGCGTTTCTCTCGTCGACCATCTCGAAGACGGGCGACTGGGCAATGGGCGCCTTTTCGGCCGCGATGTCGCTCGTTCTGGCGATCGGCGGCGGACTCTACATCGTCCCTAAACTCGCGAAGCGCGTCAGGTGGGACCTCTGGGGGCTCGGCATACGCACGTCGGTGACGACCGACGGCATGCTTTTTGGTGTCATCGTCGTCGTGGTAGGCGTTGCAGCGCTCAACACCGAGAACAATCTCCTGTATCTCGTTCTTGCTGCGCTGCTCGCCTTCGTCGTCGTGTCGGGCAACCTGGCTCGCCTGATGCTCCACGACGTCGGCGTACAACTCAGGTTTCCGGATCACCTTCGCGCGGGCGAGCCGGCCCATCTCTCGATTTCGGTCGTGAATCGGAAGTTCATGCTGCCGTCGTGTTCGGTCTCGGTCGAGGCGCTTCCGCAGCGCGTCGGCGCCGAAGCACCTTCCGCGACTAAGCGGAGGTTCTTTCGCTTCCGCGGACGACCGAAGGAGTCGCCGATCGCGCACTTCATCGTCATCCCGCCGCGATCTACGGTAAAGCAGGTAGTCGAACACACGTTCGAGCGCCGTGGGCGATACCGCTTCGACACTCTCACCCTGTCGACGAAGTTTCCGGCCGGATTCCTGCGGAAGTGGCGCGACGTGTCGTCTTCGGGTGACATCGTCGTTTTCCCGACGACCGAACCCGTCGACGATTTCTTTCATTCGCTTCCCATTCTCACAGGCGCCGCGGCGAGCCACATGCGAGGCGACGGTGTGGATCTGTTCGCGATCCGGGACTACAACCAGAACGATCACATCCGGCTCATCGACTGGAAAGCTACGGCGAAGGCGCGCCGCGTAATGGTCCGCGAAACCGTTCGCGAGGAGGACTTCCGTCTTTCGATCTTCTTCGATCCCAGAAGGCCGGTGGCGGACGTGCCGGCGGATTTCGACGAACGCTTCGAGAAGGCCGTGACGCTTGCGGCATCGCTCGCCGAGCACTTCGTCAGCGAAGGCGCCGAGGTCGAGCTCGTCACACCGGACGCGCGGGTCTCTCCGGGCCAGGGAAGGGGGCATCTCTACAAGATCCTGACGGAGCTGGCCGTCGTCGAGTCTCAGGCTCCGGGCGACGAGGCTCCTGGGCTCGTCTCGTGGGATCTCGTCGATACGCTGCAAGGGCTTGGCGACGCGCACCGCTTCAAGGTGCTCTTCACGGCGGCGCCTCGAGGGACGATTCCGGCAACGATCTGGCGCGCGGCCCACGTCATCTACACGGACGAGCTGGTCTGAAGGCATGAAGTTCCGTAACTACTTCCTCCTCTCGTCATTTGCGTTCGTCGCAACGGGCTTCCTCGCGCTCGTTCTGACCGGCAGGCTCGACGTCATTTCGCCGGTGCTCTACGTCGCGGCCGTCGTTGGCGCCTGGTGGATCGAGCGGAACCGTCCGGATCTGCTCATCGCGCGGAAGCGTGCGGCCATGATCTCGGCGATTGCCATTCCGCTCACGGTCGTCGACATCCTCATTGTCACGCGTAATCCATTCCTCGGGCTGGCGAGGTTTGCGCTCCTGCTGGCGGCGATCAAGCTCTTCCAGAAGAAAGACGACAGCGACTGGGTATGGTTGTACGGACTGGCGTTCGGCCAGCTGCTCCTTGCTGCGTCGCTTACCGTCGATGCGACTTTTCTAGTGTCGCTCATGCTGTTCCTGTTCTTTCTCGTCACGACGCTTTCGGCGTTCGAGATCGAACGTACTCACCGCAAACTCAATCGCGTCGAGGAAGAAGAGTTCGCGATGCGGGCCGACCGCCCGCGCCCGCTGCGCCGGGGGTGGTTCGTGTCGGCGATCGGCGGCGGTCAGATGGTCCTGGTGGCGCTACTCGCGGTGCCGATCTTCTTCCTCCTCCCGCGCTTCGGCGGAGGATACCTCGGCAGCGCCTACAGTCAGTCGCAGACACTCTCCGGATTCAGCGAGCGCGTGAACCTCGGTGACCTCGAGAACATCAAGCTGAACCGGACCGTGGTGATGTACGTCAAGCTCGATCGGCCCCCGAACCGGCCGCTGCGGTGGCGGGGACTGGTTCTCGAGGAATTCGACGGCACGAGAGGGGCGTGGAAGGCCGTACGTCCGTTCCGGGGGACGACGGTGGAGCGGGTGCCGGGCGTGCCGTCCCGTTTCGACGTGGAGCCGCTCGCTCCTGGCACCGTGGCGTCCGACCTTCTCGAGCAGACGATCTACCTCGAGCCGATGAGCAATCAGACGCTCTTCGCCGCGTCGCGCGCGAAGCGTATCGACAACGCTCCTCGCGAGGTTGCAGTCGATGGAACGGGCAGTCTGCGCGGACCACGGCACCATACCTCCCGACTTTCCTACGTGGTGACCTCGGACGTGGTGGGACCCTCGGAAAGCGAGCTGGCCCAGGATACGTCGACTGATTACCCCGAAGATGTGCGGA
>CAZXLQ010000210.1:0-1218 GCA_964641945.1 uncultured Clostridia bacterium | reverse complement strand
GCGATCGACCCTAGAGTCGCCGAGCTGGCCCGCAGCGTTATCGACGATGCCGTGACGCCCCACGACAAGGCGCGTCGCATCGAGCTGTACCTCAAGAACCAGTTCGAGTACTCGCTCGAGCTGACGCGGCAGGACACGTCGATCGACCCGGTTGCCGACTTTCTCATCAATGTGCGTCGGGGCCATTGCGAGTATTTCGCGACGTCGATGGCGATCATGCTGCGCAGTGTGGGTGTTCCGTCTCGTGTGGTGAACGGCTTTCAGACGGGTGAATACAACGCCATCAGCGAGACCTACACGGTTCGACAGGCGGATGCCCATTCGTGGGTGGAGGTCTACTTCGCAGGATCGAACGAATGGATCGAGTTCGATCCGACCCCGGCTGCGGGACTCAACTCGTACGACCCGAGTCTGGCGGCGGATCTCCGCAAGTCGATCGAGGCAATGCAGCTCGTGTGGATTCGTTACGTCGTCGCGCTCGATACTCACGAGCAGCTCTCGATCTTCCGTTCCATTCAGGGAGGACTCATCGAGGCGAAGACCTGGGTGACAACCAAGTTCGCTTCGTTCCGGCGGGCTATCGCCGAGATGTTCGAGGGCCGGTCGGGAACGTCGTCGATGCCGGGAGCGCTGACGGTTATCGTTGTTGCGATGCTGGGCGTCGGGGCCCTGTCGATTTCGGGCATGTTGCTGCACCACCGGGGCTGGCGTATTGGCCGCTTCGTTTTTCCGGTCTGGAGATGGCGCCGATGGTGGGACCGCTCACCGGAGCCGTCACAGAAGGCCGCCGTGCACTTCTACGAGCAGATGTGCGCGATGCTCGACAGGGCGGGAATCCACCGGCAACCGTTCACGACGCCACGGGAGTTTGGCGTCGAATGCGGACTCGACGAGGTTCGGACCATCACCGAGCACTACCATCGCGTGAGGTTTGGCGGAGAAACCAGTCGCAGTGTCGAGCGCGACGTCGCCTCGGCGCTTGCGAGCCTCGCGTCGACACTCCGGAAGCCGCGAAAGGCGCAGGCGCCGGAGACTCCGACGGCTGCGCCCGAGTCCGGGACTCCGGGAGGAAGAATCGGCAAGGTGAGGCCGAAGTAGGCGGAATGTGAAGAGGGCACGGTGCCCCACAGGAGCGTGCTTCCAGGTCGTGCACGCTGCGTCGCCTCCCCGTTTTTCGAGCCGCGAGCGGTAGCGAGCGTCCCACGGACAGTCGATCGG
>CAZXLQ010000209.1:0-9589 GCA_964641945.1 uncultured Clostridia bacterium | reverse complement strand
TACCTGTTCGCGCAGGACGACTGGCAGGTCGCTCCGGGACTGACGCTCAACCTCGGACTCCGGTACGAGCTGAACACCGTGCCGACGGCGAGTGGCCGCCTCACGAACTTCACCGTCGAGCGCGGATTCTTCAACGACGACCAGGGACTGCACGACGGTGATCACAACAACTTTGCGCCGCGCGTCGGCTTCGCCTGGATGCCGTTCAAGGACGGCCGTACGGTCGTTCGCGGCGGGGCGGGGATGTTCTACGACCTCGTCTTCGGCAACGTCCCGTTCAGCCTGACCTTCAACCCGACGGCGTCGGTGCAGTTCTACCCGATCTTCGGCACGGTGCCGGATCCCGGACTGCTCGGCGAGATCTTCGCGGAGGTTCCGCTCGGACCGGACTACGAGGACGCCGGCCCGGCGCTCATCACGATCGATCCCGAGATCCGCACGCCGTACGCGATCCAGTGGAACCTAAACGTTCAGCAGCAGATCGGTGACTCGGTCGGTCTCGAGGTCGGGTACTACGGAACGCGCGGCGTGAAGCTGCTGCTGAACCGAGACGTGAACCAGCCGGCGTATTTTCCGGGCGAGTCGGACTCGAACAACATCTTCGACCGTCGTCCGACGCAACTCGACGGGAAGACGTTCCTGCTTGACGGCATCGACGTCGGCGGCATCGACCTCGTGCAGCAGCAGGAAGCGGCGGCCGCGTCGATCTACCACTCGCTGCAGACGCGGCTGAGCGGACGGGTCGGACCGGACTTCTCGTTTCTCGTCTCGTACACGTGGTCGCACTCGATCGACAACGCGTCGGACATCTTCGGCTTCACGGGAAGCGCCGGGATTCCCCAGAACAGCATCGACCTGAAGGCCGAGCGTGGAAATTCGCCGTTCGACGTGCGGCACAGATTCACGTCGAGCTTCACGTGGGACCTGCCCTTCGGGAAGGGAAAGGCGTTCGGCAGCGACATCGGCGACGGGCTGGATCGCCTCGTCGGCGGCTGGCAGGTGAACGGCATCGTGACGGCGCAGTCGGGCGCGCCGTTCACGGTGCGGCTCGGTACCGATGCGGTGCTCGACGGGAACGCGTTCAACGAGCAGCGGCCGAACGACCTTCCGGGTGCGTTTCAGCCCGATGGAAAGGGCGGTCTGATACTGACGGTGCCGCGCGAGGCGCTGATCCCGGCCGAAGGGTCGTACGGAAGTCTCGGACGCAACACGTTCCGCGGTCCGAAGTTCACGAACGTGGACTTCTCGGTGTTCAAGCGGATCGCGTTGACCGAGAAGGTGGACCTGCAGTTCCGGACCGAGATCTTCAATCTCTTCAACCATCCGAACTTCGCCCTTCCCGAGACGAACCTGCTCTCCCCGACGTTCGGGACGTTCTCGCGGACGCCCGACGTCGCCGCGGGCAGTCCGCGTATCGGCTCGGGCGGCCAGCGCGTCATCCAGTTCGCGCTGAAGCTCACGTTCTGAACGAAAGAGTAGACAGGATTACAGGATTCTCAGGATTTCCTGAAAATCCGGTAATCCTGTCTACTCTTTGACAGATCGCGGACGGACTGGTTCAATGGCTGCGTGAGCCATACGAAACCCAAACAGCTGAAGGGACGGGGAACGGCGGTCGCTCCGAGGAACCGGTTCGAGCGGCTGCACGTCGAGCCGGACCTCGAGGGGCTCGGTGACGATGAAGCGATCGCACCGAAAACGAAGTTCGTCCGCGATGCCTCGAAGTCGATCATCGCGACGAACGAAAGCCCGGACGTCGGCTTCGACGCCAGCATCAACCCCTACCGCGGATGCGAGCACGGCTGCATCTACTGCTACGCGCGCCCGTACCACGAGTACCTGGGGCTCAACGCCGGGATCGACTTCGAGACGACGATCCTCGTCAAGGAAGACGCGCCGCAGCTCCTGCGCGCCGAGATGATGTCGCAGCGCTGGAGGCCGCAGAAGCTCGGAATCAGCGGAGTGACGGACCCGTACCAGCCGATCGAGCGCAAGCTCGAGATTACGCGCCGCTGCCTGGAAGTGCTCGCCGAGTTCCGCAATCCCGTCTCGATCGTGACGAAGAACCGGCTCGTGACTCGCGACATCGACATTCTTTCGGAACTCGCGGTTCACAACGCGGCCGCCGTCGCCGTGTCGATCACCTCGCTCGACAGCGCACTCATCCGGAAGCTCGAGCCTCGCACGTCGCAGCCCGAGCGGCGGCTCGATGCCATCGCGCGGTTGTCGGATGCCGGAATCCCGGTGGTGGTCCTCATCGCGCCGATAATCCCGGCGCTGACGGATCACGAGCTGCCGGCGATTCTCAAGGCGGCCTACGAGGCAGGGGCTCGGTATTCGGGGTACACGGTCGCGCGTCTGCCCGGCGCTGTTGCCGGGCTATTCGACGGCTGGCTCGAGGAGCATTATCCGGACCGGCGGATGAAGATCATCCACCAGATCGAGAACGCGCACGGTGGCAACGTGGCCGACGCTCGTTTCGGGAAGCGGATGAAGGGCGAGGGCGTCGCGATCGAGCAGATCCACAAGCTGTTCCACGTCACGCGCCGCCGGCTCGGATACCACGAGACCCTGCCGCACCTTTCGGCGGAAGCGTTTCGCCGGCCGGCGCGCCACGGGCAGCTGGAGCTCTTCGATTGAGACATTGCGCCTTTGCGAGACATTGGCGTCTTTGCGAGAAACGATGCGTACGTCAGTTTCCCGCAAAGACGCGAAGGACTCGCAAAGACGCAGGGAAATTGGGTAGAAGACGGCAAGGGAGTCCGCATGTCCACAGAACTCGTCGAGACCTGGAACATCCACGACCGCATCAACCGGTACCTGCTTAACTCGTTGCCCGGCGAAGCACTCGTATGCGTATCCGCATCGAAGGGACGCACGGTCGGCGAGCAGTTCGCACACATCCACAACGTCCGGCTCATGTGGCTCAAGCAGGCTGCGCCGGCGCTGCTCGAGGGTCTCTCGAAGCTGGAAAAAGGCGCCGCTATGAGCGTCGAGAGCCTGTCGACGGCGCTCGAGGCGTCCGGCGCCGCCATCGCGCAGCTAATCGCCGACCGGCAGGCCGACGGCGCGAGGGTAAAAGGCTTCAAGCCGCACACGACGGCATTCGTCGGCTACCTGATCTCGCACGAGTCACACCATCGCGGTCAGATCGTGCTCACTCTCAAGCAGGCCGGTCATCCCGTGGACAAGAAGACGGCATTCGGCCTCTGGGAGTGGGGTTCGCGATGACCGAGGACTGGCGCCGCGTGGCGCTGTTCGTGGTTCCCGCGCTCGCGACGTTCGTCGTGCTCCGCAGCTACCTGTGGTTCGCCCCGGACACCGAGCTGAACGTCGGTGCGTACAACATCCATCACCTCTACACGGGACTGGTCGTCGCGACGATCGGAGGAGTTCCCCTCGCTGTGTTCGATTCATCCGCGAACCACCGCGTCGTGGACCTCGCACGCGTCGTGTTCAGCGTCGGCCTCGCCATGGCGCTCGACGAGTGGCTCTATCTCATCGTCACCGATGGCACGAACGCCTCGTACTCGCTGCCCGTCTCGTTCTGGGGCGGGCTTGCCGCCGTGGCGCTGGCCTGCGCATATGCCTGGCTTCTCGTGGCGCTGGGCCGTCGCCGGTCGGAGTGACGGCCCTCCGTGCTACGATTCCCGATTCGGATCCAGCGCGGTACGGGGTCGAGAGCATGTAGACCACACTCGACCAGTAGCTACCGCTCGCGGTACTGAACGGAGGGTATCGGCTGCATGGGTGCATCGGGACTGACTGTCGACATAATCACGGGGTTTCTCGGAAGCGGGAAGACGACGCTGCTCAAGCAGGTGCTCGCGCGCGGGATGGGCGACAAGAAGGTCGCCGTCATCGTCAACGAGATCGGCGAGATCGGCATCGACGGACGCGCCATCGAGTGCATGAACGTCGAGCAGATGATCGAACTCGACAACGGCTGCATCTGCTGCACGGTCAACTACCAGTTCGGCATGGCCGTCCGGTCGATCATCGAAACCGTCGATCCGCACCTGCTCATCATCGAGACGACGGGGCTCGCGAATCCCTATCCGCTCGCCGAGGAGATCCGCAACACGGGGCTGCGTCTCGACGCCATCGTGACCGTCGTCGACGCGGCAAACGTCGATCGCTCGATGAAGGAAGCCGCCGTAGTCGGCGACCAGATCGACGCCGCGGACTTCATCGTGATGAACAAGACGGATCTCGTCACGCCGCGAGAGTTGAAGAAGGCCGAGAAACGCGTCCGCCGGATGAACGGACGGGCCCTGATGCTCGAGACGACGTTCGGGGCGCTCGACGCCGAGGTGCTCTTCGCCACGAGCGCAAGCACACATCGGGAGAAGCTCGACCGCGAGGCCGCACACTCCTGCGCCGGCGACGAGTGCGCCCACGAACAGCATCATCACGGCGCAACGGGGAAGGGACATCTCGACACCGACGCAATCTCGGCGTTTTCGTTCGAGAGCGCTATGCCGCTCGATCGAGACCGGTTCGAACGGCTGCTCCGGAAGTTGCCTGACTCGGTTTACCGCGCCAAGGGCATGGTCCACTTCAAGGGAGAAGGCTGGCCGTCGCTGTTCAACTACACATGCGGCCGGTACGACTTCGACTGGTGTCCCCTGCCGCTCAGCGAACAGTTCAAGAGCCAGGGTGTCTTCATCGGAAAGCGGATCGACCGCGAACGGAAGGGCATCCTCGGCAAGCTCGAGAAGTGCAAGATTGTGGGATAGACGCCCTCAGTCTGCGAGAGTCCCGGCCTGCGACCCCTCGGTCGCGGCAAGCAGGTCGAGAATCTCGTCGAAGCGATAGTTGCGCACGAGATCTCGAAGCAAGTCGGCAATCTCCGCGTCCGTTTGCCGTATGCCGTCGATCGTGTCGAGGGCCGCAGACGCATCGCCGATCGTCACCGCGGCGGCGAGTTCGTCCAGTTGCCCGCGCGGCACCGACGCGAGGGCGAGGCGCCGCGGGCGCGACAGCGCCGGCGATGCCTGGCCAGACCCGCCATCGAACTCGCTCTCGAAGACATACCTCGCACCGGCGTACACAGCGAGCTTTTCGAAGACCATTGCCTCGCGAAACGGCTTCGGAATGTAGTCGTCGCAGCCCGCGTCGAGAATCCTGTCGCGATCGTGATCGAAGGCACTCGCCGTCAGCGCGATGATCGGCGTCGGCGCGTCGGGATCGCCCGGCGTTTCCTCGCGCTCGCGGCGCCGAATCTCGCGCGTCGCGCCAATTCCGTCAAGCACGGGCATGCGCACGTCCATCAGGACTATGTCTGGACGCGTTCGGCTCCACACGTCGACCGCCTCGCGCCCGTTCGAGGCGGTCGACACTTCCATTCCTACCGTCGTCAGCAGTTGCTCGAGAAGCGTGCGGTTCTCGGCTACGTCGTCTACCACCAGCACATGCAGCACGGGCGCGTCCGGATCGACGCCCAGAACACGCCGCGGCCCGGCGGACTCGGTCACGGCGTCGGTCGCCGGCAAGGCCACTTCGACGCGAAACGTCGAGCCACGTCCGAACTCGCTTTCGACGGCGATGTCGCCGTCCATGAGCATCGCGAAGTCGCGGCTGATGACGAGTCCCAGCCCGGTGCCCTCGTGCGAACGGGCCCCGCTCTCGGTCTGCACGAAAGCCTGGAAGAGCGACCTGGTTTCAGTTTCGGTCATTCCGAAGCCCGTATCCGCCACGACGAATGCAGCCCGTCCGTCGTGCCACGTTGCAGCGAGAGAGACGGTACCGCGCTCGGTGAACTTCACGGCGTTGCCGAGCAGGTTGATGAGGATCTGGCGAAGCTTGCTCACGTCCCCCAGGACCGAGCTCGGCACTGAAGGGTCGATCGTGAAACGCAGCTCGAGACCCTTCGACTCGGCTCGGAGCCGGAACATCTCCTCGAGGCCGCGCAACAGCTGGATCAGGTTGAAAGCGGATACGTCGAGCGACTCTCGTCCGGCCTCTATCTTCGAGAGCGACAACACGTCGTTGATGAGCGCCAGGAGGTGCTCGCCGCTCCTCATTATGACCCCGAGGTTGGACCGCTGCTCCGCGGTGACCTTCTTGTCGCGCTCCATGAGCTGAACGAAGCCGAGAATGGCGTTGAGCGGTGTCCGGAGCTCGTGGCTCATGTTCGCCAGAAAGACACTCTTCGCGCGGCTCGCCTCGATCGCTTTCTGCTCCGAAAGCCGGGCGCGACGCTCCGATTCGAGGGCCGAGTTGCGGGCGTCCAGGGCAAGTTGCTCTGAAGCCCGCAACGCCGAGACCTTGTTCCCCAGCTCACCCGTCCGCTCCGCTATGCGCTGCTCCAGCAGCCTGTTGCTGCGTCGAAGCGAGGCGATTCGGACTCGAATGGCCACATAGACTATGCCGGCGACGACGCTGACGTAGAGGAGGTAGGCCATCCACGTCTGCCAGGGCGCCGGCTTGATCGAGAAAGGCACGATGACCGGACCCGTGACGACTCCGCTGGCGTCCCGGCCCCAGACCTTGAAGCGATATTCGCCCCGCGGAAGCGACGTGAACTCCTTCTTGTCGTCGTGGCTCCAGTCCGACGGGTTCGAGTCGAGCCCCTCGAGCTCGGTCCGATAGACGGTGTCGCTTTCTCGAAAGAAAGACAGCAGGCTGAAGTGGAAAACGACATGGTTTTCGTCGTACTCGAGCTCGGCGAGCGGACTGACGGTTCGCCCGGTCACCGCAAGTACGGCCCGCTCGATGACCAGCCGCTTGGGCGTCGAATCGACCACTTCGCGCGCCGGATCGAAAACGGCGGCACCATTGATCGTCCCGGCCCAGATTCGTCCGCGATGATCGACCATCGAGGCGCCCGTGTTGCATTCGTTGCTGGGCAGCCCGTCCTCGGTCGTGTAGACGTAGATGCTCAGGTTCTCTGCCGATTCGGCGTCCGGCGATTGCCAGGTCAACCGCGCGATTCCCTTGTTCGTGAAGACATAGACGCGTCCGGCCGCGTCCTGGCGAACCTGGTATACGGTGTCGTTCGGCAAGGAGGGCTTCGTCGTGACACTGAGCGACCGCCAGGCCGCATGCGGATCGTCGAGGTCAAGTCGACTCAGCCCGGCTCCCTGCGTGCCGACCCAGAGCTCTCGGGTTCCCCTGGCCGTGCGCACTTCCTGCGCGCACAGGACCGAGCTCGCGACGAGGCCGTTGCGGGCGTTGTACACGGTCGAGATACCGCGCTCGAAACGGACCAGTCCTCCGGGCGTCCCGATCCACAGCGTGGGCGTGCCGGACGCGTCGGTCGTTTCGGAGAGGCTTTGAATCCGCACGTCCGGGAGCGGACCGACGTCGAAAGGCTCGACACGCTCGCCGACGATACGCGCAATTCCGTTCGAGGTACCCGCGATGACGGCTCGGTGGCCGTCGTCGAGCCGGGTTTCGAGCAGACAAGTGACCCGATTGTGCGGCAGTCCGTCGGCTTCGTTCGTCCAAACCCGGATCGAGGAGCCGCGGATGCGCGACAGACCCTCGTTGTTCGAGCCGAACCACACGTCTTCGGTGCCGTCCGGACCCGGCGTCGAGAGCAGGCACATAGGAGTCTGAGTCACCGAGCCTGTCTGCTCGTTCAGTATGAACCACCGGCCATTCTCGAACCTGGCGAGCCCTCCGTTGTTCGTTCCGAGCCAGTAGACGGGCTCGCCACCGCGTCCCCGCGTCTCGAGCAACGCATAGATCGAATTGTCCGGGAGGCCTGTTTCCCGGGTGATCGCCGACCACCGCCCGATCTCCCATCGCGCGAGCCCTCCGCCGGACGTTCCGATCCAGAGCGTTCGCGAGCCATTCGGTGTCGGCGTATCGAGCAGCGACCAGACACCGCGCACCGGGATGCGAAGCCGGTCCTGCAGCATCTCCCACCGTCCGTTCGTAAAGCGGGCGAGGCCGCGATAGGTGCCCGCCCACAACGTCGCGCTTCCGTCGAAATTGCGTGTCTCGCGAATACAGAGCACGAACTGTTCGCCAATGTCGGCTCCGCCCTGGAACCGTTCCCAGTTTTCATTCGCGAACCGGACGATACCGCCGCCGAATGTCGCTACAACTAGCGAAGGTTGTCCGTCGAGCAGACTGGTCTCGGTGATCTGGAGTACGCGGTTGTCCGTCAGCCCGGAATTGCCTGCGTCCCAGGACGTCCAGGCGCCGTTGGCGAATCGCGAGACCCCGCTGGCCTCCGACCCTGCCCACAGGACACGGTGTCCGTCTGTGTCCCTCGATTCGTGGAGCGACTTGACGATGTTGCGGCCGGGAGGCCCACCGATGAGCGGCAACCGGGACCAGGTTCCCCGCTCGTATACGCTGACACCGAGGCTCGTTCCGGCGGAGATGACCATGCCGCCTGCATCGTTCCGCGTTTCGAGCAGTGCGTGTACCTCGTTCGATGGGAGCGAGTCGTTTTCGGCGTTGTAGACCGTCCACGCGCTGCCACCGTAGCGGGCGATGCCTCCGCCGATCGTTCCGAACCAGAGTGAACCGTCCGACGCTGCGAGCATCGCCTGCACGTGTGTCGTGCCGAAGTTGGGCGGGAAGCGCACCGTCGTCCAGCGGCGACCGTTGTAGTAAGCGGCACCGTCTTTCGTCCCGACCCACAGATACCCGTTCGAGTCGAAAGCCAGCGCGGTAATCGCGTTCTGCGGCAGACCGTCCTGATCCGTGTAGACGCGGATCGCCGGACGGCCCATTTCGGCGAGGTCCGGCGGCGAGCCGACAGCGCGTGGCTCAGGTGCCGCAGCCGCCCACGGGGCGACCGCGACGAACGCCAGCACGGCAATGATGCAGCGGGGGCTGAGCACGACAGTGAGCGGTACCGGATTGAGTTGACGACGTGTCTGGAAAACACGTTGAAAGTACATCGGACCCGCTCGCCAAGTAAACGTTGTGAAACGGGAGGAGGAGTCCGAACTTCGCGTCTCCGTGACTCCAGAAACGAATGTCTTCAGGGAAGGAAGAGCTTCGCACACTGAGTCACGAGGCCACTGAGACACGAACGGAAACGACAAAGGCACCGAGGCACGAAGACTCGGTGTCTCCGTGACTCGGTGCCTCTGTGTGCGAAGCTCTTCTGACCTGAAAGAGTCTCGCGCGTAATGCCTTGTGACTAGGTCGTCTTCTCGATGCGCATTCCGTAGAAGGAGCGGTGCACGAAGAAGAGGGAGATCACGAAGAACACCGCCGCGAGAACGTGCGTAATCGTCGCGCCCTGTGTGTTCGTCATCTGCACGGCCAGCTCGACCGCGAGAAGACCGAACAGCGTCGTGAACTTGATGACCGGGTTGAGCGCCACCGACGACGTGTCCTTGAACGGATCGCCGACCGTATCGCCGACGACAACTGCGTCGTGCAGCGCGGTGCCCTTCTCCTTCAGCTCGACCTCGACGATCTTCTTGGCGTTGTCCCACGCGCCGCCCGCGTTGGCCATGAAAATCGCCTGATAGAGGCCGAAGACCGCGATCGAGATCAGGTAGCCGATGAAGAAATACGGCTCGACGAAAGCGAACGCCAGCGTCGAGAAGAAGACAGTCAGGAAGATGTTGAACATCCCCTTCTGCGCGTACAGCGTGCAGATCTCGACGACCTT
>CAZXLQ010000208.1:0-9624 GCA_964641945.1 uncultured Clostridia bacterium | reverse complement strand
ATCCTGTCTACTCTTTACCGAGCCGGGCGGGCGTCCTTGATCACGAGCTGCGGGCGCGAGACGCCCTGCCATTCGTTGACGCTGCACGACGCCAGCACGTCGATCCGTGCCCCGACCGGGCATTCGCTGGCATATTCCGCGCCGTCCCACCACACCGCCTCGACGCTTCCCGCGTCGTCGCCGGCAAGCACGAGCTTCAGGTGCCTGTCCTTCATTATCATCACGCGCCGCACCGTCGCCGACTCGACGAGAAACATCGGGCGCGGGTTGCCGATCCCGTGCGGCTCGAGGCGCTGGAGCTCTCGCGCGGCATCCAGCGTCACCTCGTCCGGCGACATCGCCGCATCGGCGCGATAGCGGGGAGCCAGGTCACCGTCGGATTCGACGTTCGTCGTCACGAAGGCGGTCAGCCTGTCCCTCAGCGACTCGATGTGATCTCGCTGGACCGTAAATCCTGCCGCGGCCCGGTGTCCGCCGAACTTCACTAGCAGATCCGACGCCGACTCGAGTGCGTCGACGAGGTGAATGCCGTTTGCCGACCGAGCGCTCCCGCGACCGACGCCTTCCGAGTCGACCGCCACGATGAACGCGGGACGGTTCAGCGCGTCGACGACCTTCGACGCCACGATTCCCACGACCCCGCGGTGCCAGCCGCCCGCTTCGTCTCCGGCAAACAAGGCGACCGGCGGTACTTCGCCAAGGGCCCCCATCTCGTCCATCACGTGTTCGACGAGCCGCTGCTGGACTTCCTGACGCTCGCCGTTCAACCGGTTCAATTCACGCGCGATGCCCATCGCCGATTCGGTCGAAGTCGCATTGAAGAGCTCGATCACCGTGGTCGCCGCAGCCAGCCGTCCCGCTGCGTTGATCCGGGGACCGAGCTTGTAGCCGCAATCGGAGGCGGACACCGGCTTGCCGCCAAGTCCGGATACCTCGAGCAGCGCGGCCAGCCCGTGATTGCGGGAGGGGCCGGAGAGTCCTTTGAGACCCGCCGATACGATGGCGCGATTCTCGAGGTCGTCGAGCTCGACCATGTCGGCGACGGTTCCGATCGCGGCGAGCTTCACCAGCGAGGCGATCACGGCGTCGCGCTTCGGATGGCCGGCGAGCATCGCCTGGGCGACCTTCAGCGACAGTCCGCACGCCGCCAGAAAGTCGTTCGGATACTCGCA
Organism: uncultured Clostridia bacterium; assembly: GCA_964641945.1. Lineage (GTDB taxonomy): Bacteria > Acidobacteriota > Blastocatellia > UBA7656 > JADIYM01 > JADIYM01. The sequence goes on along the minus strand of CAZXLQ010000208.1, from coordinate 8,452 downwards.
GTTGTTCTGCTTCGGACAGAGCACGGCGAGCGCCCGTGACGGCACGTCCTCGCCCGGTGGAAGGTGGTGGTCGCAAACGATGACGTCGATTCCCAGATCGGCGGCGCGGTTCACGGCCGCGTGATCCCGCACGCCGATGTCGCACGTCACGACGACGGCGGCGCCGTCGCGCGCGGCCTGTTCGGCTGCGGCGACGCTGAAGCCGTAGCCTTCGTCGAATCGGCTGGGGATGTGGTAACTGACGCGGTCGCCGGCCCCGAGCAGGCGGAACGTGTGCTGGAGGATCACCGATGCGGTCGTCCCGTCGACGTCGTAATCCGAGACGATGCGGATCCGCTCGCCATCGGCGATCGCGCGCTCGAGACGCCCGACCGCGCGGTCCATTCCGAGCATCGCCCGTGGATCGTGGAGGTGTCGCTCGAGGGAAGGGTCGAGGAACTCGGCGGCATGCGCCGCGTCGGAGTATCCGCGCGCAAGCAGAATTCGGGCGACGGGCGCAGGGACGTCGAGGTCACGGGAGAGGCGCAGGACGTCGCGCTCGTTGACTTCCGTAAGTTCCCAGCGGGCGTGGCGGAATGAGGTCATGGAGAGAGCAATGCCATTCCGTCTCTGTGACTCTGTGTCTCTGTGTCTCTGTGTGCGTAGCGTCTGAAGAGCTTCGCACACGGAGACACGGAGGCACAGAGGCACGGAGAAGAACCGTTCCTGAACTAGTCCTCTTCCTCCGCCCGCTTGCGGCCTGCGGCGTGAGACTCGGCCACGATCTTCGCCGTCAGGTGCGTCGGAACCTCGTCATAGTGCGAGAACTCCATGTGGTAGCTCCCGCGCGCCTGTGTGATCGAGTTCAGCGTCGATTGATACGTCAGCATCTCCGACTGCGGCACGACTGCCTTGATCACCTGCGCCGAGCCCTTCGCGTCCATTCCCTGCACGCGACCTCGCCGGCCGTTCAGGTCGCCCATGATGTCGCCCGCGAACTCCGCCGGTGCAGTGATGTCGACCTTCATCATCGGCTCGAGCAGCACCGGGCCAGCCTTCTCCATCGCACCGAGGAAGGCCTTGCGTCCGGCGAGCTTGAACGAGAGCTCGTCCGAGTCCACCGAATGGTACGAACCGTCGATCAGCTCAACCTGGAAGTCGACCATCGGGTAGCCGGCGATATAGCCCTTCGCCGCCGCATCGACGATTCCCTTCTCGATCGCGGGCCGGAAATTCTGCGGGACCGCGCCGCCGAAGATCTTGTCGATGTACTTGAAGCCTTCGCCTCGCCCCGCGGGTGAAAAGACGCATTTGCAGTCGCCGAACTGGCCACGACCGCCCGACTGTTTCTTGTGACGGCCCTGCTGCTCGACCCGCTTCGTGATCGTCTCGCGATACGCGACTTTCGGCGGATGGAGCGCCACTTCGACTCCTCGTCGCTTGAGCTTCGCGACGACCGTTTCGACGTGGAGCTGACCGGAGCCCGCGAGGAGGAACTCGCCGGTCTGAGGATCGCGCGAGAACCGCAGTGCCAGATCCTCGTCGAGCAGGCGGTGTATTGCCGCCGAGACCTTCTCTTCGTCCTGTCTTGATTTCGGCTCGATGGCAAAGGCGATCGCGGGTTCGGGGAACTCGACCGGGGCGTAGACGATCGGCGCGGACTTGTCGCCAAGCGTGTTGCCGGTGTGGGTGTCCTTGAGCTTCGTCACCGCGACGACGTCGCCGGCCGAGGCCATGTCGATCTTGACGAGATCCTTGCCCTGGACCGCGTGAACCGGGCCAATCCGCTCGGAACCGCCGGTCGACAGGTTCGTCACGTTGGAGTCGGGCTTGAGCGTGCCCGACATGATCTTCATGATCGAGATCTTGCCGAACTGGTCCACGGTGGTCCGGAAGACATAGGCCGAGAACGGCGCCGAATCGGCCACTTCCCGAACGATCTCGTCCTCGGCGTCCGGCGACGACGACCCGGTAACCGTCTTGCGCGCCGACGGCTCCGGCGCCACTGAGATCACGGCGTTGACGAGCGATGCGATGCCGACGAGCGTCTCGGCCGACGCGCAGAGAATCGGGAAGATCCGACGGTCGCGAACGCCGTCGATGATGCCGGCCAGTAGCTCGGCCTCTTCAAGCGTGCCCTCGGCGAAGTACTTCTCCATGAGCGCCTCGTCGCTCTCGGCTACCATCTCGACGAGCGTCTCGCGCGCGGAGTCGGCCGCCGCCTTGAGGTCCGCCGGGATCTCCTCGACGGTGGCGGTGAACGTGCCATCGGTCGGGTAGACGTGCGCCTTCATCGTGATGAGGTCGATGACGCCGCGGAAGTCCTTTTCGGCGCCCATCGGCATCTGGAAGGCGATACCCCGACGGCCGAAGGCCTCGTGGACCGAGTCGACACACGCGTCGTAGTTCGCGCGCTCCTTGTCCATCTTGTTGACGACGAAGATGCACGGTGTCTCCGCTTCTTCGGCGTAGCTCATCGCCTTTTCGGTCTGCACTTCGACGCCGTGCGTGGCATCGAGCACGACCAGCGCCGAGTCGGCGCCTCGCAGGGCACCCTTCGCATCGAGGATGAAGGCCGCGTACCCGGGCGTGTCGATGAAGTTGAGCTTGTGCCCCTTCCACTCGCAGTGCGCCAGCGCCGACTGCATCGTGATTTTCCGCTCGCGTTCCTCGTCGTCGTAATCGGTGACGGTTGTGCCGTCGACGACTCGGCCGAGGCGCGTCGTGGCGCCTGCGACGTAGAGAATGCTCGCCACTAGCGAGGTCTTGCCCGAATCCCCGTGTCCGAGGATGGCGACGTTGCGGATGTCCTTGGTCTGGTAGGCCTTCATAGCAGGTGAGGGTGACTCCTTTCTATGGCACTTCGACGGGAGGGTGCTGCAAAGCGAGGGCGTATCATGAAGGCACGGCCGCAAATCGCGCAACCAGAACCCCGAGCGAATGCGAGGGGCCTGCCCGATTGCTTCTAGGTCACGGAATCGGGGTGGTCCCTTGCTACCGCTCGGGGTTCTGGGTGTCAGTCATCGTCGCTTCGCCGGGCGCGCTTGATGTCCGAGCGGTGTTTCTTCTCGGCGAGGCGGGCTTCCTTCTTGGCTCGCGACGGTCTGGTAGGCCGGCGGGGCTTCTCGACCCGTCGCGACTCGACGATTTTTTCTGCCATCCGCTCGAGCGCGACTCGGCGGTTCGCGGCCTGAGATCGCCGTTCCGTGGCCGTCACCACGAAGCCGGTCGCCCTGTGCGTCAGACGGACTCCACTCTCGACCTTGTTCCGGTGCTGTCCACCGGGGCCGCCGGCAATGAAGAACTCCTCGTCGCAATCGCGAGCCAGCGCTTCGAGATCGATTTCTTCGTCCATGCCAGCCCGAGTCTACACAACCGGAGGGTCTGTCGCTCGCCCGCGGCGCCGTGCGATCCACGCCCGCCACCGTCTCCAGGCGAGCGCAAGACCGGTCCACGCCAGGACTGCTGCACCGGCCGAGGCAACTCCGGCGATGGTCTGGCCCGCGAGTCCGAAATACTCCCCTGTGTGCGCAAAGCGGAAGAACGCGCGAAGCTGGCGGCCCGCTGTGAGGCTCGAGAACGGCTCCCAGCGAACGACCTCGCCCGTCGCGCGATCGAGCGCGAGACTCGCCCGCTTCTGCGGCTGCCCGCCATCGCCTTCGTCGATGGAGAATGACACGGGCGCTTCGAGTGACTTCGGGAGCTGCAGGCTGATGGACCGCCAGCCGGGTGTCTGCTGCTCCGCGCGAGCCCAGAGCGCGTCGAGTCCGTCCGTAGGAGCGGCCACCGGAGGCGCATCGGCGGCTGGCGGCGGGCCGCCCGGTCCCCGGGGCGCGGGGGATCCTCACCGACGACGCGGTAAACGAGATTGCCGGCCCACGGGTACGAAATGACGACGCCGGAAGCAACGACGAGAACGAGCGGCGCCCACATCCAGAGACCGATCACGTTGTGCCAGTTGAAGTCTCGCGCCTTGCCGGAGAGTCCACGCCGGAACCACGCCACGCTTCTGACGTGCTTGAGCGTCCAGGTGCGCGGCCACCAGAGGTAGAGGCCGCTCAGGACGATGAAGAGGAACCCGAGATTCGCGGCGCCGGTGACGGCTCGGGCGGCGTTGCGGCTCCAGCCGCTCACTGCGAGCCAGCGGTGCAGATCGGTCACGAATCGGAAAAACGCGCTGACGCGCCTGGAGCCTTCGCCGAGAACGGCGCCGGAGTAGGGGTCGACGTAGATCGACGGCGCGCCCTCGAACCCGATCTCCACGGCGGCGGCCGGGTCGGCGTGAATGGTGACACGGGCCGCCGGATGTCCGGTCGTCTCGCGCACCCGCGCGGCGAGGGCCTCGACGCCAAGCCGCGGCGTGCCGTCGCGACGCTCGACCGCGTAAGTGCTCGTGTCGGCCCAGTCCGAGATCTGACGCTCGTATGTCAGCAGGACGCCCGTCACCGACATGAGAAAGATGATTACCCCGCCGGTAACGCCGACCGCGAGGTGACACCAGAAGAGGACTTTGCGGAACTTGTGCATTAGCTCTGTGCGAAGCAGCGAGGCTACAGTAACCGGCGCTCAATGGTCGAGACGGTTCTCATTCGGGCTCGGTGTCTCCGTGCCTCTGAGACTCCGTGTGCGAAGCGTCGGAAGAGCTTCGCACACGGAGTCCCAGAGGCACGGAGACACTGAGGTCAGAATCCGTTACAAGGACTGTGCCCGTAAGATCTTCCGAATCTCTCTTCAAAGAGCCACGCAATGAACTCCCACGACTACATCATCGTCGGCGCAGGATCCGCGGGGTGTGTTCTCGCGCGACGCCTCACGGAAGACCCGCACGTGCGCGTCCTCCTCATCGAGGCCGGCGGCCCCGACCGGCGCCGCGAAATCCACATTCCCGCGGCCTTCTCGAAGCTCTTCAAGAGCGAGTGCGACTGGAACTACTCCACCACGCCGCAACCGGGACTCGACGGCCGCGAACTTTTCTGGCCTCGTGGCAAGGTTCTCGGCGGCTCGAGCTCGATCAACGCGATGATGTACGTCCGCGGACACCGAACCGACTACGACCGATGGCGCGACGGCGGAAACGTCGGATGGGGATTCGAAGACGTGCTTCCGCTCTTCAAGCGCAGCGAGCACCAGGAGCGCGGTGCGTCGGAGTTCCACGCCACGGGCGGACCGCTCAATGTTGCCGACGTCCGCACACTCAATCCGCTCTCGCGGGCGTTCGTCGAGTCGGCTGCCGAGCGCGGCATGGACAGGACGACGGACTTCAACGGCTCGCACCAGGACGGCGTCGGTTATTACCAGGTGACGCAGCGGAAGGGCCGCCGTCACAGCGCGGCGGCAGCGTTCCTGACGCCGGTGCTCGTGCGGCCGAACCTGACCGTCGAAACCGGGGCGCTCGCTCATCGCGTCGTCATCGAAGACGGTCGCGCCGTTGGAGTCGATTATTCGCGCGACGGACACGTTCATCGAGCTCACGCCAGCCGCGAAATCATCCTCTCTGGCGGCGCCGTCAACTCGCCGCAGCTCCTGATGCTCTCGGGCGTCGGCCCTGCCGACCATCTGCGCGAGCACAGAATCCCGGTCGTCGCCGATTCGCCCGACGTAGGAGAGAACCTGCAGGACCATCTGCTCGTCATCGTCGCCTACCGATGCAGCAAGCCGGTGAGCCTCGCAAAAGCAGAGTCGTTGCCTAGCGTCCTCCGGTACCTGGCCTTCCGCTCGGGCCCGCTCTCGTCGAACATCGGCGAAGCTGGCGGGTTTCTGCGAACCCGGGACGGACTCATCGCGCCCGATATCCAGGTCATTTTCGGACCGGCCTACTATCTGAACCACGGCTTCACGAAGGTCGAAGGCCACGGCTTCTCGGTCGGGCCCGTGCTGCTGCGTCCGAAAAGCCGCGGCCGGATCCGGCTGGGATCGTCGGATCCGGCCGCGCCGCCGATCATCGATCCGGCCTATTTTTCAGAGGCCAGCGACCTCGAGGTCCTCGTCGAAGGCGTCAAGCGCTGCCGCGAGATGGTGACCGGCCGGGCACTCGAGCCGTTCCGGGGGGAGGAATACGCTCCGGGAACGGACGTCCGGTCCGACGCGGACATCGCCGCGTTCGTTCGCCGCTCAGTCGAGACGCTCTATCACCCGGTCGGAACGTGCAGGATGGGGCCCGACGCGCGCTCGGTTGTCGATCACGACCTGCGCGTATGCGGCGTGGAAAGGCTGCGCGTTGTCGACGCCTCGATCATGCCCGACATCGTCGGCGGCAACACGAACGCGCCGACGATCATGATCGGTGAGAAGGGGGCGGAGCTGATTCGAGGCGAGCGCGGATAGAGCAAGGCTCGTCGACTCCGTGACTCCGTGCCTCGGCGTCTCTGTGTGCGTAGCTCTTCAGGCGCTTCGCACACAGAGACGCCGAGGCACAGAGTCACGGAGAGCACGGGGCTCGTGGTAGGATGCGAGCGATCCGGCGTTCGCCAATTGCGGACCGCGCCCCTTCCCTCCAACTGCCGAGGTACCATGAACCCCTATTGCACGTCTTGCGGACATGCGAATCCGGCTGGTGTCTTCGCGTGCCAGCGTTGCGGACAGGCGCTGCAACCCCCGTCGTCCGGCGCGCCCGGGAGTTTCGGCGCCCCATCGTGGGGCTCCGGCTACTCGCCCGGCTCGACGAATCCGAACCAGGGCGCCTGGCAGAACCCGGCCTATGCCGTGGCCGGGATGGCGCCGATGGTCTCTCCCGAGCAGAAATCGGCCAAGCAGATTGCCGTGACGGGGATGATCTGTTCCATCGCCGCGCTCATCATCGGCTGGTGCTGCCAGATCGGCTTCATTCTCGGTCCGGTCGGGGTGGTGCTCGGATTCATCGGGCGAAGCAAGCTGAACAGGATAGGTTCGCGTGATGGCATGGGCATGGCCTATGCGGCGATCGGGCTCGGGCTCTTCGCGACGCTTCTCCCGATCCTGTTCCTGGTCTTCATTCTCATCGTCGGGGCGTTGAACCCGCAGTAGGGAGCGCTCCGTGTCTCCGTGGCTCTGTGGCTCTGCGTGCGAAGCGTCTGAAGAGCTTCGCACACAGAGACTCTGAGGCTCAGAGACACGGAGAAGACTGTTTGTGGTCTGCGCTCGCCCACCCCGCTCGTGCTATGCTGCCCACCTCCTGGCGCCCGCCCATTCGCGGCTGCAGGCGCCTCCCGCACCTTCGAACCTCAACCACGGACGGCGCCGATGGATGGCCTCATTCCAGCGATGATCGCATTCCCGACGGTCGTGTTCACGATCCTGCTCGGGCTCGTCGCGATCTACTGGACGACCGTCATCGTCGCGGGCCTCGACGTCGACATCCTCGACCTCGACGCCTCGGTCGATGCCAACGCGTCCGAGACGCTCACGGCGCTCGGACTGCGCGGTGTGCCGGTCACCGTCTGGTTGAGCTTCTTCGTGTTGATCGCGTGGGTTGCCATGCTTCTCGCGTCGGTCTTCGTCGGACCGTTCCTGCAAGCCGTTACGGGCTCATTCGTCTCGAGCACTCTCGTTGCCGTCGCGGGCATGACGCTCTCCGCCGTGCTCACGTCGTTCGCCGTCCGGCCCGTCCGACGGCTCTTCACGGCGCCGGTCGGTCCGAAGAACCTCGCGCTCGTCGGCAAGGTCTGCACCATCACGACGATGCGCGTCGACGGCGGTTTCGGTCAGGCCGAGATTGCCGACGGCGGCGCGGGCCTGCTCGTCCAGGTCCGCGCAGCGGAGCCCAACAATCTGACGCGCGGCTCTCACGCGCTCGTGTTCGAATACGACGACGACGAGGGCGTCTATCACATCACGGAAGTCGAACATGGCCCGGACCTGAAGGCCATGGAACGCCGACTGGAATCCTCGCAGTAGTCAGCGAGACAGGGTGCGCGGCACTTCCGCGCGCTTTTCCGCCATCGCGCGACAAGGAGTAAATGGCCATGTCTGGTGTCTTCCTCATCGGCGTCATCATCGTCGTCGCCGCCCTCATCATCCTCGGAACGACGCTTCTCTTCGCCCGGTTCTACCGCAAGGTCGAGCAGGGAAAGGCGCTCATCGTCAACAAGATGCGCGCCGAGCCCGAAGTAACGTTCACGGGCATGGTCGTACTGCCGATCTTCCACAAGGCCGAGATCATGGACATCTCGGTGAAGACGCTCGAGATCGACCGGCGCGGCAAGGAAGGCCTCATCTGCCAGGACAACATCCGCGCCGACATCAAGGTCATGTTCTTCGTGCGGGTGAACAAGACGCAGGACGACGTCATCAAGGTCGCGCAGGCGATCGGATGCGTACGCGCGTCGGACCCGCACACGCTCGAGGAGCTCTTCAACGCGAAGTTCTCTGAAGCGCTCAAGACCGTCGGCAAGCAGCTCGACTTCGTCGACCTCTACACGAAACGGAACCAGTTCCGCGACTCGATCATCGAGGTCATCGGCCGCGACCTCAACGGCTACGTGCTCGAGGACGCCGC
>CAZXLQ010000207.1:7138-9670 GCA_964641945.1 uncultured Clostridia bacterium | reverse complement strand
CGCGGTCGCGGAAAGTGCGGCTCCGCGGTCGCGGAAAGTGCGGCTCCGCGGTCGCGGAAAGTGCGGCTCCGCGGTCGCGGAAAGTGCGGCTCCGCGGTCGCGGAAAGTGCGGCTCCGCGGTCGCTTCGACCTCTCGGTGGGTCGCGGAATCTGTAGCGGGCTCGCGAGCGAAATCCGTGCACCATGAACTGCCGATCTAAGGCGCCGACGTCATCAGGAGTCTACTGTGCTCACCCCTCCCGTTTCATCAGACGGGGCGCAGCGAAGCCGCACGGTGCATCTCTGTAGCTTCACTTCGAAATTCCCATCTGCTCGAGGATGAACGCGTAGTCGTATGCCGTGTCCCTCAGCCGGTCGTAGCGGCCGCTCGCGCCGCCGTGACCGCCCGGCTCCAGCTTCACCTTGAAGAGCAACGGATTCGCGTCCGTCTTCATCGCCCGCAGCTTGGCGACGTATTTCGCGGGCTCCCAGTACATCACCTGGCTGTCATTGAGCGACGTACGGACGAGCATCGTCGGATACGCCTTCTTCTCCACGTTGTCGTACGGCGAGTAGCTCAGCATGTACTCGAACGCCGGCTTCTCGTTCGGGTTTCCCCATTCGAGGTACTCGACCGACGTCAGCGGAATCGTCGCGTCCAGCATCGTGTTGATGACGTCGACATACGGAACGTACGAAACCACGGCCTTTGCGAGGTCCGGGCGCATGTTCGTCACGGCGCCCATCAACAGTCCTCCCGCGCTGCCGCCGGTGATCACGAGCCGGTCACGCGACGTGTATTTCTCGGCGACCAGGTAATCGGCGCACGCGATGAAGTCGGTGAAGGTGTTCTTCTTCACCATCATCTTTCCCTGGTCGTGCCACTCCTTGCCCATCTCGCCGCCGCCCCGGATGTGCGCGATCCCGAAGATCACGCCGCGATCGAGGAGGCTAAGGCGGTTCGACGAGAAGTCGACGTCGTTCGACGAGCCGTACGATCCGTAGCCTTCGAGCAGCAGCGGCCGCGAGCCGTCTCGCGTCAGGTCCCGCCGATAGACGATCGAGATCGGGACTTTCGTGCCATCGGTTGCAGTCGCCTCGATGCGCTCCGACGCGTATTTCGCCGTATCGTAGCCGCCAAGCACCTCCTGCTGCTTGAGCAGTTCGAGTTTTCGCGATGTCACGTCGTAGTCGTAGACCGACTCGGGACGGACGAACGACTCGTATGTGAACCGGAATCTCGTGGCCTCGAACTCCTCGTTCTGACTTCCCGATATCGAATAGACGGGCTCGGGGAACGCAACGTCGTGCGACTCACCTGACTTCGCATCCACGATTCGAAGCTGCTGCACTCCTTGCCTGCGCTCCTGCAGCACGTTGAAGTTCGCGAAGCACTCGACCCCCTCGAGCATGACGTCGCTGCGGACCGCTACCAGCTCGGTCCAGTTCTCTTCACGAGAGTCGGCGACGGGCGCCGTAACGAGGCGGAAGTTCTTTCCCTTGTCGTTCGTGCGGATGTAGAAGCGATCTCCGCGGTGTTCGACGTAATACTCGTGATTCTCGCGACGCGGAAGGAGCAGGGCCGGCGCCTCGCCGGGCCGGTCCGCTGACACGAAACGGTTCTCGCTCGTCGTCGAGCTGAAGCTCACGAGGACCAGGTAGCCGCGGCTTCGAGTCCGGTAGCTCCACACCGAGAACTTTTCGTCCTTCTCGTCGAAGAGCAGGTCGTCGCCCGTTCGGCCCAGGACGTGACGGTAGAACTTGTCGGACCGCTTCGTGACCGCGTCTTCCTGCGTGTAGAAGAGGGTCTTGTTGTCGTTCGCCCAGTTGAGCGACGTCACCCGCTCGGCGGTATCCGTCAGCGTCTTGCCCGTGCGCAGGTCCTTGATATGCAGCGAGTACTGGCGGAAGCCGGTCGTGTCCGTCGTGTAGGCGAGCAGGTTGCCGTCGTTGCTGACCTCGGCGTCGCCGAGGCTGAAGTACTTGCCGCCGGCCGCCATCTTGTTCTGGTCGAGGAGCACCTCCTCCTTCGTGTCGAGGCTTCCGCGCTTTCGGCAGAGGATCGGGTACTGTTTACCAGCCTCGGTGCGGGTGTAGTAGTAGAAGCCGTCCTGGCGGTACGGAACGTTGACGTCGGTCTCCTTGATGCGTCCGAGCATCTCCGAATAGAGCGCCTCGCGGAAGCGGCTGGTGTGAGCCAGCATCGCATCGGCGTATTCGGTTTCGGCCTTGAGGTAGGCGATGACGTCGGGGTTCGACTTCTCGCGCATCCAGAAGTAATCGTCGACGAGGGTCCGTCCGTGTATCTCGGTTTTCTTCGGGACCTTCTTCGCGACAGGCGGCTTGCCGGGCCCCTTGCCGAAAACCACGCCACTGCCAAGGACGATTGCACACAGTACACACATGGACAACGAACTGTTCCTCACGGGCCCCTCTCCCAGCAACTTGATGACTTTCAAGGTGGAAGGCTCGCCCATGTGACCATCGCGGGTCAATCCGTGAAGTATGTGCATTGCGCGAAGCGCCTTGGAGTGCGGCGCGCAGCGCCGCTTT
>CAZXLQ010000207.1:0-7128 GCA_964641945.1 uncultured Clostridia bacterium | reverse complement strand
CACGCCGCACTCCAAAGCGCTTCGCGCATTGCCCGGGCGCGTCCGCAGTCGCCTCTGGCCGCGCAATCGACCGCTGTGCGACACTCCGGTCGCGTATGGCTGAAGCAACATCACAACGTCGCGACCTCGTTGCCGCGGCCCGACGCGTCGTCGTCAAGCTAGGGACGGCCACGCTGACCCGCGACGACGGACGGATCGCCCTCAGCCGCTTCTACTCTCTCGTGGAGGGGATCGCGGCACTCCACCGCGAGGGACGCCAGGTGCTGGTCGTGTCGTCGGGCGCCGTCGGACTCGGTTCGGCGCGCGTCGGCGTCGACCGCTCCGGTCCTTCGCTCCCCGTGAAGCAGGCGCTTGCGGCAATCGGCCAGGGGCGCCTCATGTCGCTCTACACGGACGCGTTCGACCGGATGGACCTGACGTGCGCACAGGTGTTGCTCACGGAAGAGGACTTCTCGGACCGCCGTCGCTATCTGAACCTTAGCCAGACGATCTCGACGTTGCTCGAGCTGGGCGTCATCCCGGTAATCAACGAGAACGACACCGTCTCGACGGCCGAGCTCGAGCCGACCGACCCCGGCTCGCATCGCCGCGTGAACTTCGGCGACAACGACAAGCTGTCGGCCCTGATCGCGAGCAAGATGGAGGCGGATCTGCTCGTCATTCTGACCGATGTGGACGGCCTGTTCACGGACGACCCGCGAGACAGCGAGGCGGCAGAGCTCGTGACCGAAGTCGACGAGGTCACGCCGGAACTGCTGACTGTCGCGGGTGGCGCCCGGGTGGGTCGTGGCGGGATGCGATCGAAACTCGAGGCCGCCGAGATCGCATCGCGCTCCGGTTGTGCGACCGTCATCGCAAACGGCAGAACCGGATCCGTCATCGAGTCGGTGCTGGCGGGCGCCAACGTCGGAACACTTGTCCGGCCGAAGTCAGGTCTCTCGGGCAAGCGCCGCTGGATCGCCTTCGCCAAGTCCGTTAATGCCGCTGTGCTCGTCAACGACGGCGCCCGCGACGCAATTCTCAATCGAAAGGCGAGCCTGTTGCCCGCCGGCGTCATCGGCGTTCGCGGCGAGTTCGGACGCGGAGACGTCGTCAGCATCCTCGACGAGAGCGGCCGCGAGTTCGCGCGAGCACTGTCGAACTTTTCGAGCGCCGAGACACGCGCCGTTTCGGGCCGGAAGTCGACGGAGCTCTCTGACGCAGGGATCGAGGCGAGGTACGACACGGTCGCGACGCGTGACCACATCGTCGTGCTCGCAGGGGCCGGCGATGAGTGACTCGACCACCTGTCGAGTTCACGACGCGGCGCGCCGGGCCAGGCGCGCGGCTCGCCGGCTGGCGGGGCTTGGCGTCGAGCAGCGGCGCGGCATTCTCGCGACGTTCGCCGACCGGCTCGACCGGCAGCGGGAGGTCATTGTCGCAGCAAATGCGGTGGACCTGGATCGAGCTGGCGCGCTCGTGGAGTCCGGCGACATGTCGAAGGCAATGCTGGATCGGTTGAAGCTGGACGGCGGCAAGCTGGACGGCGTCATCGAAGGAGTACGGCAGGTCGCGCGGCTCGACGATCCGCTCGGCGTCGTAACGCTTGCCCGTGAGCTCGACGAAGGGCTGCGTCTGTGGCGGATCACGTGCCCGATCGGCGTGATCGGCGTCGTCTTCGAGTCGCGTCCCGACGCATTGGTTCAGATTGCGTCGCTCGCGATCATGAGCGGGAACGGCGCGCTGCTGAAAGGCGGCAGCGAGGCGGCCGCATCGAACGCGGCGTTGTTCGGCGTGCTGGTCGATTCACTCGAGGCGTGTCGCGTGTCGAGCGAGGCATTCGCATTGCTCGGAGGTCGCGAGGACGTCGCCGCGATGCTCACCGCCGACGGGCTCGTCGACCTGATAATTCCGCGAGGATCGAATGCATTCGTTCGGCACATCCAGCAGAACACGACGATTCCGGTGCTCGGTCACGCCGAGGGTCTCTGTCACGTCTACGTCGACGAGTCCGCGGATCCGGCGATGGCCCGCCGGCTCGCCGTGGACTCGAAGGTCCAGTATCCCGCAGCGTGCAACGCTGCCGAGACCATTCTCGTCCATGTCGCCGTTGCGCCGGCGGTCGTCGCGGATCTCGTGGCCGACCTCGCGTCGGCCGGAGTCGAGGTTCGCGGGGACGAACGGGTGCGCGCGCTGACAGGCAAGACGATGGTTGCCGCGGCGACCGACGCCGACTGGTCCACGGAGTACGGCGACCTCGTGGTTTCGATCCGGATCGTCGACTCGCTCGACGAGGCAATCGAACACATTGGGGCTTTCGGTTCCGGTCACACCGACGTCATCGTGACCGGGTCGAAAGAGTCGTTCGAGCGGTTCTTTCATGACGTGGATTCGGCGGGAGTCTTCTGGAACGCGTCGTCGCGATTCGCAGACGGGTTTCGATACGGTTTCGGAGCGGAGGTCGGGATTGCCACCGGCAAACTGCACCCGCGCGGACCGGTCGGACTCGATGGGCTCGTGACCTACAAATACAAACTGGTCGGCGACGGGCACGTCGTCGCCGACTACGGCGGAGCGGACGGCCGGCGATTTACCCACCGGCCAATCGAGGACTGAAGAATGAACAAGGACATGACCCTCGGCGTCGTCGGCGCCGGAAAGCTCGGCGAAGCGATAGTCGGCGGACTCCTGAAACGCGAGTTCCTGTCGTCCGATCAGATCGTCGCGAGCGTCAAGCACGAAGGCTCGCTCGACCGGGTTGCCGCCCGGCTCGGTGTTCGTGCGACGCTCGACAACGTCGAGGCCGTGCGGGGGCGTGACGTTGTACTGCTGGCCGTCAAGCCTCAGAACATGCACGCGGTGCTCGAGGAGATCGGCGACGTTCTGACGTCGGACCAGCTCGTCATCTCGGTCGCGGCTTCCGTTACGACCGGTTACGTCGAGGACCGATTGTCGCTGCCGATCCCGATCGTGCGGGCGATGCCGAACACGCCGTGCATTCTGGGCGTGGGAATGACGGCCCTGTGCGCGGGAAAACACGCCACGTCGGTACATCTCGCGACTGCCGAGGCGATGTTCGCCTGCGTGGGTGAAACGGCGCGCGTCGACGAAGGGCTGATGGACGGCGTGACGGCGCTTTCGGCGAGCGGGCCGGCGTACCTCTACGTCGTGATCGAGTCGCTGGCGGAGGCTGGCGTGAAGCTCGGGATTCCCCGCGAAGTGTCGACGAAGCTGGCCGCGCAGACGATGCTCGGCGCCGCGACTATGGTCCTCGTGTCGAAGGAACATCCGGCACTGCTGAAGGACACGGTGACGACGCCTGCGGGTTGCACGATCGACGGGCTGCTCGAGCTCGAGGAGGGCAAGTTGCGCGTTACGCTGATCAAGGCAGTCGTGAAGGCCGCGGAACGCGCCCGCCAGCTCGTCGAGAAGACGTCGGGCTAGGTTCGGGGAGGAACTCTGATCAGGCGGATTTACCGGGTCCTGTAGCGTCTTGGCACCGTCGGTGGGACGCTCGCTACCGCTCGCGGCTAGAGGAATGGAGACACGCCGAGCGTCCTGCCTGATAGTGCACGATACCGGGGGGCCCCGCTTTTTGAGCCGCGGCGGTAGCGAGCGTCCCACGGACAGTCGAACGGTTCCGTTCACTTCCTTACGTCCAACGACGTGTCTGCGATTTCAGGCACCGCTCGCAGGCCTGCTCGTTACCGCTCGCGGTTCTGATTCCTGCGTCGTCGTGCTTGCAGATATCACGGGTTCGTCAAGAACTACCGCTCCCGGTACATATGCGTGAGCGTCCGCTTTATCCGCGTTGCATCTCCGGCTTCCATTGGGGTCACGCCGTACGGAACAGGTATGATGCCCCGGTGAACGTCGCCTCGCGCCCACTGGCGAGCCTCGTTTCAGGGTCGCTGTCCTCTTCGACACGATCGAACAATAACGATTCGGCGTGGACAGAAACCCGACGACGGCGATTGCGAGGCCCCTGGTGATGAATGACGTTCGACGAGAGCGGCCAGATGGCCGCCTGATGCTCCCCATTACGCTGCTCATGCTGGTCCTGCACGCGGGCGCCGTCGCTGCGCTCTTCGTGTTTTCGTGGCCGGCCGTCCTCACGGCCGTGCTCCTGTATTGGCTCATCGGCGGTCTAGGAGTCGGAATCGGCTATCACCGGCTGCTGACGCACAGATCGTTCAAGGTGTCGAAGCCCGTTGAATATGCGCTCACGGTGCTCGGGGCACTGGCCCTGCAGGGCGGACCAATCTGGTGGGTCGTCACCCACCGGCAGCACCACGCAAGCACGGACGGAATGGACGATCCGCATTCGCCGCGCAACGGCCGCTGGTGGTCGCACATGGGCTGGATCCTCCACGGGTATACGCTGCGCCACGACATCTCGAACGCCGGGCAGTACGCGCCCGAGCTGGCCCGCGATCGATTTCAGGTCTGGATGACGCGGTACCACCTCGTACCGCCGGTGCTCTTCGGCGTCGCGCTATTCGTCCTTGGGGGGCTTCCCTTCCTGATGTGGGGTCTCTTCGCCGGAGTGACGCTGTTGCTGCATACGACCTGGATGGTCAACTCGGTGACACACATATGGGGACGGCGCCGTTTCGAGACTCGGGACGACTCGCGGAATACCTGGTGGGTGGCGCTGCTGACTTTCGGCGAGGGGTGGCACAACAATCACCACGCGTTTCCGGCGACGGCGCGCCACGGGTTCGCCTGGTACGAGGTCGACGTCAACTGGTGGTGCATCCGCGCGATGCAGCTGGCCGGTGTCGCTTCCGCTGTTCGACTGACGGGCGTTGATGCGAAGCCTACAGTCGTGAACGACGCCGGCTGAAGCGGACGCGGGGACGCAGCGTCACGGATACAGCGACGAGCGCGGGTTCGTCGCATTCCCCACCGCTGGTCACGTGCGCCCGGCAATGCACCATCGGCAGCTACGAGTTGCAGAACCGCGAGCGGTAGCGAGGACGGCTCAGGGCATCAGAACCGCGAGCGGTAGCGAGGACGGCCCAGTGCATCAGAACCGCGAGCGGTAGCGAGCGGCCTGCGGACAGGCGCAACAATCCAGCCGTCCCGGCTACGATTAGACCGGTGGCGCCTCTCGTACGAGCGGCCTGCGGACAGGCGCAAGAATCCAGCCGTCCCGGCTACGATTAGACCGGTGGCGCGTCTCGTACGACCGTCCGCAGGCCGCTCGCTACCGCTCGCGGTTCTGTAACTGCCGACCCTCGTCCGCCGATGTATTTCCACCGCCTTGCGCCGCTCTATTGCCCCGTCACCAGATAACGAGCCGCAAGGGCGCGGCCAGAGTACGGGGGAGATCATGTTTCGTATCAAGACATTCGCACTCATACAGGTCCTTCTTCTCGCGTTCGTCGCGACGGGCAACACCGTTCCATCGGCATTCGCCAGCGGCGACGATACCGACGAACTTCACGGCACGATCGAGGCCCTTCCGGGGTCCGGATTCATCGGCGACTGGACCGTGAGCGGCACCACCGTTCACGTCACGTCGTCGACTCGCATCAAGCAGGAGCACGGCCAGGTCGCCATCGGCGCGCGGGTCGAGGTCAAGGGCGCCCGTCAGTCGAACGGTTCCATGGACGCCTCGACGATCGAAGTCGAATCGGGCACCGGCGGTGGCGATGGCACCGGCGGTGGCGATGACAACGGCGGCGGCGGTGACGACGACAACGGCAGCGACGACGAGATCCACGGAATGATCGCGAGCCTGCCCTCGGGCGGACTGATCGGCGACTGGGTTGTCGGCAGCCGCACCGTGCACGTCAGCGCCTCGACGTCGATCGAGACCGAGCACGGCCAGGTCGCCATCGGCGCATCGGTCGAAGTCCACGGCGTCCCGCAGTCGGACGGCTCGCTCGACGCGACCCGCATCGAGGTCAACCCTTCGAACGGCGGCGGCTCATCGAGCGGCGAAGCGAAGTTCTACGGCACGGTCGACAGCCTTCCTTCGGGCGACCTGGTCGGAATGTGGATGGTCAGCGGCCGCGCGGTTCGCGTAGAGGCCTCGACGGTCATCGAGCGCGAGCACGGTGTTGCGCCGGGTGTCGGGTCCTACGTCGAGGTCGAGGGAAATCAGCAGCAGGACGGCTCGATCGCAGCGCGCAAGGTCGAGGTGAAGACGGGCACTGGCGGCAGCGGGTCGTCCTCGACCGGCTACATCGAGATCCGCGGTTCGGTCGCGACGCTTCCGGCATCGGGATTCGCGGGTGAGTGGATCGTCGGCAGCCAGCGCGTGAACGTGACGGCGTCGACTGTGATCGAGCAGCGCGGCATCACGATCCAGCGCGGCACGCTCGTCGAGGTTCGCGGCAACGGCCGTGCAGACGGCTCGATCGACGCGGCGCACATCGAGACGAAGGCGTCGAGCGGCTCGAGCAGGTACAGCAAGTTCTACGGCACGATCGAGTCGATGCCCACCTCGGGACTTCAGGGAGCGTGGGTGATCGCGGGCCGGACGGTCACGGTGTCGGCTTCGACGCGGCTGCAGCAGGAGCTTGGACGGTTCGCGGTCGGCGCGTACGTCGAGGTGAAGGGCAAGCAGCAGGCGGACGGATCGATCGCGGCGGTGAAGATCGAGGTGAAGTCGGGCGCCGGATCGACGGGCGGCACGGGCTACATCGAGTTCAAGGGAACGATCGAGCAGCTTCCGCAGGGCGGCTTCACGGGCGACTGGACGGTGAGCGGACGGACGGTGCACGTCCCTTCGGGTGTGCGGCTCCGGCAGCGCGATGGCCAGGTTCGGATCGGCGCCCGGGTCGAGGTCGAAGGCAACCTCCGGACGGACGGCTCGGTCGACGCCAGTAAGATCGACGTGAAGAACTGAAGAGCATCGCGGATCGGGCGGATAAAGCGGATGGGGCGGATCTGAACAATCAAAGTTCAGATCCGCCCTTTCCGCTTGAAGAGCGAGCATGGATTCGTCAGATTCCCATCGGCGATTCACGTGCGCCCTGCATTGCACTGACGGTCGCTACGAGTTTCCGAAACTGCGAGCGGTATCGAGTACGGCTCGGAGCTTCAGAACCGCGAGCGGTAGCGAGCGGCCTGCGGACAGGCGCAAGAAACCAGCCATACCGGTTACGAGCAGAACGGCGACGTCTCGCACGACCGTCC
>CAZXLQ010000206.1:0-9728 GCA_964641945.1 uncultured Clostridia bacterium | reverse complement strand
AAGGAACTCCTGTAGCAGTCCCGAGAGATCCGGCCGGCGCGCAACCTCGCGCCGCACGTCGGCGTGGGAGATTGGCGCATCCACCGGGTCGGATGCGCGCATCGGCATCGACACCAGGCCGTTGAGCGCCACGACGCCGCGTACGCGATCCGGGTGATCTATGGCGAGCCGCAGTGCGAGATACGCCCCGACCTGTGTCCCGAGGACAAACGGCCGGTCCAGCTTCGCGGTTTCGATGAGGTCGAGTACGCCGCGCTCGGCGCCGTCGAACCACGGAGTCTTCGCGAAATCGAGAACCCCGGGTCTCGGCGGCGCAGCGGAGCCTCCGAAGCCCGGCAGCGTCACCGCGACCATCGTGTAGCGGTCGGCGTTGCGTTCCATGAAGGAACGGTAGAGTGTCCAGTCAGTCCCGTAGTCGGCGATCAGCACCAGCGGCACGGGGCCGTGGCCCGCAGACTTGACGGGCCCGAGCCGGCCCAGCGGCGTCGCTGGTGACGGCGCCGGAATCGCGGGACCGCCGGTTGCAACCATGTGCGATGCAATGGCTGCGGGGTAACAAGCCTGCAGGACGGACTGGCGGGGGACATCAGCCACGCCGGATAGTCGCGCCAGCTGAGTGTAGAGCTCGGTGAAAACCTGAATGCGGTCGCGCAGAGCAAGTGACGGCTCGAGCGCCTTGGCGCGAAGCGTGTTCAGCCGGTCGCGATCGCCTGCGGATGCGCGTTCCGCGAGACCGTAGTACCGCAAAGTTGAGGCGAGCCATTCGTCTGCCGCCGCCGGGCCCTCGGCGCTGGCGCCGGCTGGCATGAGCGTAACGAATGCGAGAACGAGACCAAGGTGTTTCCGGTTCGGCATCGTCGCGATTCCTCCTGCGTGGGTGTGACGACGGTACGACCCGAAGGACGAACTGGTGCGAACGAATCGGCAGACGGGCTCGCAGGAGCGGCAGGCCGGCAATCGAGGACCCAGACGGGCGCACCGGGGTGACCTTCTTCGCACCTCGCGGGAGACTAACGTACCATCAAGCGAGCCACGGACTTCCCGGTTCAGATCTGTGCCTTGCTCGAGTCTCAGACCGCTACTTCGTCAGGAACGTCAGTTTTCAGATCCCCGGGTGTCAACTCCGGATCCTGAAACCCGGGAGAACCTTGGCCTGAGCGAGCCCGGCCGAGATCTTCACATTGCAATGGCCCAACTTCGCAGTTGCCTTGCGTAGACTTCTCGTCGCCTGCTCGAGATGCTGCCGCGCGAGCTTCTCGGTGCTGGCAACCGCTTTCGCGGGGATGCTGTCCGACAGAACGTGGACCACCGAAATCCTACCTTTCTCGGTTAGAGGCAACCTCCCTGCGCGTGCAATCGCATTGGCCGCACCTGCGGAGAAGTCGGTGGCGACCAGGATGTGTTCGAATGGAGCGGGACTTTGATTCCCGGTCACGAAATGTTGGTGTTCGTTCGAGACTCCATTCATCAGTCACAAGAGCGTTGGCGCTTCCCCTTCAGCGGCGTTTCCATTCGGCGGGCTCGACATCGATGCTATCTCGCCGGACCCGCAAGAAACAAACGCGGAAATCCAATCGCGATGGCAACTGCGGACGAGGTCGATGCGGTCGATTCTGCCGGAACTTGGGGGGACAAGTGCTGACCTACCAGGTGCAGCGCCGGACCGGGCATCTGTTCGAAACCAACCGACACATACCATACCCGGCGCGCCGGATCCAGCAGATCGTCAGGCAGACAGCCGAGCAGTTCGAGATCACCAGGCGGGTCTCACCGCACCTGCTCCGCCACCCAGTGGCGACGACGCTTCTCGAGCGCGGTATGCCGATCGAGCAGATCCAGAAGTCTCCGGGGTCATGCGCGGCTGGAGACGACGCAGATCTATGCCGAGTCGACGGCCGAGATGATCAAAGACACCTACCGGCCGGGGCTGGGGTCGTAGGCTGTCGCGTCGAGCT
This sequence comes from uncultured Clostridia bacterium, assembly GCA_964641945.1. Lineage (GTDB taxonomy): Bacteria > Acidobacteriota > Blastocatellia > UBA7656 > JADIYM01 > JADIYM01. The sequence continues at coordinate 7,773 of CAZXLQ010000206.1, read as the reverse complement.
TGCCGAACTACACCAATCAATCCTGCAGAAACCGCGCCAAACAAACCTGCACGCGACAACTTACGGCTCGTCACGGGAAAAGTTCTGATTGCGGGAGTTTTGCGATGGCTCTGGCTCTTCGCGCCCGACGAGGATCTCGACCGCCGCATCGATGTCGGCCGGGCTGCCGAGCAGCACGAGCGCATCTCCGATCGCGAAACGGAACGTCGGGGCGGGATTCACCTCGGTCTCGCGGTCACGGCTGACGGCGATCACGGTCGCGCCGGTTCGCTTGCGCACGTTCAGTTCACCGATGCTCATGTGCATGGCGGGTGAAGACGCGTCGATCGTGAGCGTCTCCGTCACCGTCGCCTCGAGGATCTCGGTCAGACTGCCGAGGTCAGTTGCGGGCATCGACGCCGATCGCAGTGCACGATATCCTTCGCGCCGGAATACGTCCTTCTGACGTCGGATCTTGATCCTCGGGATTCCGTATTCCTCGAGCACGCGCGCGAAGATCTCGAGGCTCGTTTCGAACTCCTCCGGAATGACCTGATCGGCGCCGAGTCTGTAGAGGTCGTCGAGCTCAGACATGTAGCGCGTCCGGATGACGATGCGCAGGCCGGGGTGCATCTGCCGGGCGAGATTCACGATGTGGCGGCTGGCCGTCGGATCGGAGATGGCTATGACGAGAACGCGAGCACGTTCGACGCCGGCCTGGTGCAACACCTCGCGACGCGTGGAATCGCCGTACGAAATCGGTTCGCCCTCGTCCCTGGCAGCCCGCACCGCATCGGCATTGAGCTCGATGATGCGGTAGGCGATGCCCGAAGCGCGCAGCACCTTCGCGACGTTCCGACCGTTCAGGCCAAATCCGATGATGACGACGTGATCGCGGACCTTCTCGCCCACGTTCGTGACGATCGACGTCTCGGGCTCGACCGACTGTACGAGGAATGCCAGGCGCGGAGCCGCCTTGATCAGGAAAGGAGTCGCAATCATGGAGATGATCGCGGCGCCGAGAAAGACCTGATAGCCGGTGTCTCCGAGAAGCTGTGCCTCGATGCCCTGTTTGGCGAGGATGAACGAGAACTCCCCAATCTGGGCCAGTCCCAGGCCCGTCAACGTCGCGACCCGCAGCGAAAGGCCCAGGGCCCGGACTACGCCGATGACGATGAGCGCCTTTCCGATAGTAAGAGCGACCACGGCTCCAATGACGATACCGAGATTCGCCGTCAGCGCTGAAATCGACAGCAGCATCCCGATCGAGATGAAGAAGATGCTGCTGAAGACATCGCGAAACGGCAGGATGTCGGCGACTATCTGGTGGCTGTATTCGGATTCGGAGAGCACGATGCCGGCGATGAACGCGCCGAGGGCCAGCGACAGCCCGAACTGCGCCGTGAGCAGCGACGTGCCGAGGCAGATGACGACGACGAAAATGACGAAGACCTCGGGGCTTCGCAGTCGCACGACGTGAGACAGCACGAAAGGAACCAGCTTACGCGCCGTGAAGACGATGATTGCTACAGCCGCTGCCGCCGTCGCGAGGGTCAACGCGATGCGCCCCACCGACGCGCTTTCCTTTCCGCTCAGGATCGGAACGAGCAGCATCATCGGAACGATGACGAGATCCTGCAATAGCAGGATTCCCACGCTTGCCCGGCCGTGCGGAGAGTCGACCTCGGCGCGATCCATGTAGGTCTTCAGCACGATGGCCGTGCTCGAGAGCGCAATGAGGAATCCGACGAAGATGGCCTGGTTCAACGGGAGCCCGAGCGCTGCCGTGACGGCGGCGGCCGCGACGACCGTGGCCGCCACCTGGGCGCTGCCGCCGATGCTTACGAACCGCTTGAGGTCGATGATGCGGCGCATCGAGAACTCGAGGCCGATTGTGAAGAGGAGGAGGACGACGCCAATCTCGGCCAGCACTTCGATGTCGTCGAGACGGCGGATGAACCCGAGGCCGTAGGGCCCGATCAGAATGCCCGTGATCATGAACCCGACGATCACGGGCTGTCGCAGTCGCTGAAAGACGAACGCAATTGGAATGGCCGAGACCAGAATGACGAGCAGGTCAGTGAGGAGCGGCATGTCGTGGGCCATCGCGAATCCTCGATCCAGGGCGTTGAAATGATCGGACCAACGATACCGGCGGCGAGCTTACAATCCGAACGCCTATAGATCGTAAGCGCTGTTATCGGATGCACGATCACCGACTTTCCATGCTCGGGTTTGCAGCCTGGTGCGCGGGCGTCGCACAATATGGCGATTGCGATGGATGAACCGAACAACCCAGCAGCTCATTCCCCCCACCACGGTCTCGGACAACTTGTCGAGGCTCTCATCCTGACGCTTGTCTCCGTTGCCGCTTCCTCACTCGAACCGGCAGTCGTTGCTTCGCAGGTTCCGGCGGCTGACCCCGACGACTTCTCCGGCTTTGCAATGAAGGCGCGGTTGGCGACGCGTGCGAGCTGGAAGATCACATCGATTCGATCGAACTCGTTGACCACGCGCCGAAAGCGCGTGGAGGGTGTGTGTGGTGGACGACCCATGTGGATGCGGAAAGTTCAAGGCGTGAGTTGAAGATCTCGATGTATAGGAAGCCCTTGTTTGTAGTCGCAATGCTTGCGGTCGGCATTGCAACGATTGCAGCCGGGTATGCAGGGTACGCCCATTGGGATCGATACACACGCGCGATGGCCAAAGTGGCAGCATTCTCGGAGAAGACTGAACTTTGCTTATTGCAGCTTGAATCCGCGGCTTTTGCCAGAGACGACCTTCCGATTCCGCACCTTGTCAAATACATGGAGCTTTACAGGAGGCAAGCCGGCGCCCCGAGTCGTCTTGAGTCCGGATACGACACTGAACTTCGGCGAGAAGAAATGGCGCTTGCGAAAACCCTTGGGTTTGAAGTCGTCTCGGATTTGTCCGCGGACGGTGTGCTCTCGGATGCATCCAAAGAGAAGGTAAAGACGAGGACGGCGGAGCTGGCGGCTGATCTCAAGCTCTATGAAGATTCTCTCAGTGCATATCTCCAGCTAATGGATCAACTGCGATCGGACCCTGACGTCAATGCGGTTCCTGAAGCCAAACAAGCCTTCGATACTATCTGCTACGGACGGGTCCTTCCCGAGTTTAGACGGCAGAACATCATGATGGGCAACTGAACAGCCCTTATCAGACTCGCCTGCGGCCGCGTCAGACTAGGGTAAATTTCGGAAGGTTGGGGCTGGCGGCCCAAGTAGGGTTTCGTAACTCATTTTTTCGAGATCCTCTAACTTCACGTCGAACAAAAATAAGTTGATCGGACAAGATCGGGATAGTAGACTCCCGCTCCTTCAAGTCCCTACTTCGGTTGAGAGAGGAGAACCATAAAGTGATATTCAGTTTCCCGCTGAGACGCGGTCTCTCATTGATCGCCTTGCTCCTGGCTGCCGCGGGGTGTGCCACAGCCCAACCCCCTGGCGGTTCCGTCAAGATTACAAGGACATCGTTCGCCCAAGTCGAACCGGTTTCGATCGAGGCTCTTCGGGTTGGCGCTCAGGTCGTCACCTTCGGACAGGCGTTCCAGGTAGCGAATGTCAAAACCTGGGTGTCTGACCTCATCGTCCGGGTCCGGAACAACTCCGGACAGCCGATCAAGTATGTTGAGATCGAGATCAACTTTCCCTCCTTTGACCAAGTGGATGCCGCAGCGGCGACGACGCTCAGGTTCGGGGTCATGCCAGATGATGGGGTCTCGCCGGATCGGGTTCTCCAAGGCGCGACTGTGGACCTTCGGAACGCAGCCAGCCTGTGGGACGATGCGTTCGACGGCACCAAGCCAGAGTTCTACGTTTCGTGGGTCATCTTTGAGGATGGGTCGGCTTGGAGGTACGGCAACATCCTGCAGCGTCGGAGCGATGGTCTTTGGACGTTGCCTCAGTCCTCCGCACGGCAACAGCGAAACGACTCCATCGTCCTCGCGTCGTTCCAGCCTGCCACACAAAGGAGCATCAACTGCTCCTATTCCTTGGAGGGAGCGCGCACGCGCCAGTGCGGCACGTGTACGGTTTCCGAGGATCGCCTGCGGGCAGGGGCCTCCACGAACCTCAAGCAGGTCCTCTTCCAATGTTCGGACGGCACAACGTGTTCGGTCACCCGCGTCAAACGTTGTAGCGGAAATGGCGGCACGCCGATTCCGATCGAGCCCCCCAACACCTAGAAATCCCTCCCACCGCCGGTCCTTCGCATATTGAGCGCGGGAGTCGGCGTGCGCCGTCTCGAGCGCGAGCGCGCGACAGGTCTGGCTAGCACCGCGCACGCTTGCGACCCAGCTTGACGCACGAGCACGAACCGCAGTGCATGTGCGTTGTGACAAGAACGCAACCTGCAAGGCAATAGCAGGCTGACTAATTGGAGACAGAGAATGACGAATTGGACTAGAACGGTTGGTACGGTCCTGATGATTGTGATTGCAGCACTTGCGTCGTCGCTTGACGTGTCCGCCGGCACCCGGCTGCGCGCGGCGCAGAACGCAACCCGCGAGTTTCATTTTTCCCAGTCGCTGGTAACGTGGCAGGAGGCAATGCCGGCCCAACTGGTCGATGCTTCCGTCTCACGTTCGCGGATCTGGAATGGCGGAGTGATTCTGAATTCGAGGGGCGTTTCGCTTACGAGCGTACGTATTGGGTGTGTACTGAATGCGGCTGTACCCGGAAGTGCCGTGCGAGTTCCGATTCAGATCCTGAAGAGCGCCAGAATGCAGGTTGCGATCCAGGGTTCCAGCGTCGGACCGATTGGATCGCTGCCCTGGTACATGCTCGACTTGGCCACTTCAGCCAAGAACGCCGATGTGACGGATGTCGAGGCCCAGTTTGGCATCGTCGAAGCGATATATGCCGACGGCGCGACGTACACCTACAACCTCACCGTTCAGAACGGATTCCGTAGGGTTGGCAGCACGGCACTCGACGATTTGTATTTCAGCTTGGGTGAAGCCCGCGTTGATGCTGCGGCTGAGTCGGCCGCGAGTATGGCCGCGTCCGTCCCCGTACCCGCCGACTATGATCTAGACAGCAGTACGGCGCTTGGAGAGACAGCGAAAGTCTGTCTGCTGAGTACCGAAGGGTTCAAATGCAGATCGTTGCTCGGGCCCGGTTCCGAATGCAGCGGAACGAGAATTTGTGTTAAGCGGGACGGAGTGTACCCTCCAGAGTGCAACACCAAGTGCAGATCAGTGCTCTTCATTGAGGAGGAACCGCCGAACACATAGGAGTGGCCAGTTCTGAGACAGGTGACGGATGGGGGCGGTCCGGAGACGAGTCAACCGGACCGAACTTCAATCCTGGAGACACAATTGACCTTTATCGCAGTCAACAACCGACCGACACCACGACTTGCTGGCTTGGCCCTGCTAATGGCTGGGTTGACCCTTCAGGTCGCGCAACCCGTGGTTGCCGGGCAGACCGCAGCCCCCCCCGACTCTGTATTCACGGGGGTGCTGTCGAGCGAGCTTCGGCTGGATCTCGGATCGGTGTCGGTCGAGTCGCTCACGAGGATCCCGCTGTCGACGCTGTCCCGGATGCCGGTGTCTTCGGCGAGGATCGTGCACGCCTACGAAGGCCACATGCTGTTTGGCGAACACGAAATCAGGGTCATCGAGGTTTGCAAGCAGTCCGGCCCTCCCGAGTTCCTAGTTGATCGCAATCTCGATGGTCGCTTCGACGACTCGGAGTCTTTTCGGGCCGTTCCGTCTGCATCCAGCGACTCGGTTCGATACGAGGTCGTCACTTCGATCCGGATGCGCGGCCTCGCGTTTGAGGAGTATCCGCTTAGGATCCTAAGTGTCGACGACAGTGGCTCGACGCCTCTCGGTGATGGTGCCGGGAACGGACGCGAACTCCTGTATCAGATTGACTCTCACGTGCGGGCCTCGGTCGCTCTGCCGGACCGTAACCTAATGTTGGAGTTCCCAATCGAACCCACTGCGATGGGTCTTGAGATTGATCGTTGCGAGCACCGTGTTGACGTGGATGGAAACGGGGTAATCGACCGGGGCGATTTCTCTCTTGAAGTTGCACTCTCACGCGGTGAGTCGCCGGTGTTTCGCATTGACGACTGGTTCCTGTCGGTTTCGAAAGTGAGACTGAAGTCGTGCGAGGTCGAAGTACGGCTCCGCGCAGGCTCGGCATACTCTCGCATCGAGGTTGTTCCCGGGACCGCCATGCCACGTCTCGCCTGCAGAGATCTGGCCGGCAATGCAATCGACACGGATGCATTGAAGGGAAAGGTGTTACTGATCGAGTTCTGGGCGAGCTGGTGCGCGCCTTGCGTTCCTGAGTTGAAACACCTTAAAGATGCGCTCGCCCGTTTCCCATCAAGTGATTTCGCAATCGTCGGCATAAGCGCTGACGAGAGTAGAGAGGCAGTTGAGAAGTACGTGCGGCGGTATGATGTAACTTGGCCACAGGCTGATCCGAGCACGGTAGAGGATCTGGTTCGTAACAAGCTGATGGTGCGCGCGTTTCCGTCGGCAATTCTGCTCGACCGCGATGGAACGGTCGTGTCGACCGGTGCCGGCGCGCTCAGGCTACGCGGTCCTAAGCTAATCCAAACGCTGGAGAGGTTCATCGGCCGGAGTCAGGCGAGGTGATGGCTGCGCGGTGGTCCCGGACCTGACAGCTACCTCTACCGCATTCCGCGTTAGCACTCCTCGTACGACTGCGTCTCGAAGGCACGGAGTCGATCATGCCGTTGACGTAGATAAGACAGGAGCGTTCAGTCTTTCCGATCTTTAGTTAGGAGTCCCTGCATCGATGGGTTGATTAGTACGTATTCAAATCCTGCCGCCTTCATCCCCCCCTGACCAGCGCCAATTAGAATTCCCTGACCGTCGAAACGTATCGGTCGACTTGGGGTCCCCTCAGGAAACGGAAAAAATTGTACGCTAAGGCACTCATTCCAGTAAGTTGCCTTCAGTAACCTGTTCCAACGAGGGCAGATGTGCGGAGACTCCAAGGCCACTCTCGACTCCTGACTCTGCTGAACTCCAGTTGACAGTGGGAAGATGGAGCGTTCGCGCGACGCGTGAGGCCAACTTGACACGCACAAGGTATCTACCGCCGCGATATGCACTTATGGCGAACGCGCGGCGGCTTGACCTCCCGGTGCCGAGCTCGTGAAGTTGAGACCGCTCCTTAGCGTACGATTTTGTCCGTTTCCTGAGGGGACCCAAGAACACGAACGTGGAAGGATTCGCCGACGTGTTCATACCTGGCTACGGGATCGAAGGTGACGCGCCGGTGACGGGGGACTGGAACGGGGACGGCACGGACACGATCGGGGTTTACCGGGGCGGCACGTTCTTCCTTCGCAACACGAACGACAGCGGGTTTGCGGACCTGACGTTCGCGCTCGGGATCCCGGGCGATGCGCCGATCTCGGGTGACTGGGACGGATTTCCGTAAGGAGTGCCCAAAGCGACATCGCAAGTGCTGGCCCGTGACCGCGACCGCGCCATTGTCAAGCTCCTTCTCAACAAGGGACTGAGGGTGAACGAGCTGTGCACGCTGCTCTGGAGCGACATATCGATGACGGGGCGCAAAGGCGTGCTTGTGTTACGGAACGGGAAGGGAAGGAAGCGACGCGAGGTGCCGCTCAATCTTGACGCCCGAGACGCGCTTCCCGCCGCCGGCCTTAGGCGTGCCGCAAGCCGACAGACTCCCGTCTTTAGTGGACAGCGTGGCCCGGTGACATCGAGAGGCATTGAGTCGATTATGATGCGCAACACGTGGCGCACCCTGACCTCGA
>CAZXLQ010000205.1:0-9739 GCA_964641945.1 uncultured Clostridia bacterium | reverse complement strand
GCGCTGCGCAAGGCCGGCCGCTCACTGCGTTCGCGGTTCTGGGTCGGCCTGCGGCCGACGGTGACAGCTATTCGCGACCGCTCGTCCGATCCGTCTGCATCCGACACTACCGACGTGAGCGCTGCGCAAGGCCGGCCGCTCACTGCGTTCGCGGTTCTGGGTCGGCCTGCGGCTGCCAGAGATCCTCGGGCGGATCGAGGTTGTAGGCGACGTTGAGCAGGCGATCGTCCCAGCAACCAGCCGGGTCGTCGCCCTGATGGCGTTCGTGAAACGGCGTCAGGATGCCGTTCACCGGGCGGTAGTCGCCGTACGCCACGCGCCGGCTCCGCACGAGGTCGATCATCAGCAGGCAAGTGTGACGGACCGCGTCGAAGAAGTAGATCGCGAATTCCGCCGGGTACGAGATGACGTGGAGTCCGCCCGGCGCGAGATGCTCTCGCATCCTCAATTCGATCTCGTCCGCGTGCGCGAGCAGATTCCGGGGAGAGACGCGTGCCGACCTCACGAGTTCGGAGCGCTCGTCATCCGACATGCCGCCGGCCGTCGTGCGAAGGCCGACGTGGCCGCTGCTCGTGCGTTCCTCGATGAAGACGCGTCCGCCCGCCGCGCGCCAGACCGTCACGTGCGCTGATTCTCCGTCCGCGTAGGCCCGCAGGATCTCGGCGTGGTACGTGCGAACGTCCCGTAGCCGATCGAGACCACCAAGCGCCGACTGCGCTGCCGCAACGACCTCGTCGCAGGTTGACAGGGGGAGCTTCACGGTTGGAGAGGGAACCACGGACGGCGCACAGATGCAAACAGGCTTCCCACCAGGGCGACTCAGTTACGCGAGAACACCACGAAGGGACCCGTCGCGAACGACTCGACGAAGTTCGCCGAAAACTCCGGATCGTCCGACAGGCGCGTCAGCACCTCATCGCCGCGCCTGGCTACGACCGTCGTGACGTCGCCGGGAAGTCGGCGCGTCGCGACCCACTCGCCCCACGCCGGGCTTCCGTCGTGGATGATTCGCGAAAACGTCAGTCCCGACCGCGGGACCACCGGCCCCAGGTCACCCGAATGCAGCAGCGTGCGCCCGGCGGGCGGGTGATCGGCCAGCCAGGCGGCCACCTCGTCGCGCTCGCGCCATTCCGACGAGTTCCGGCTGTTGCGAATCGCCTCCTGGCACACGGCAACCTGCGAGAAGCCCTCTCCCAGCAGCCAGACGTTCTGTCCGATCACGAGAGCGAGCAGCACCGGGACCGCCGCGCGCCGGCCGGAGAGCCTCACCGCGAGGGCACCGACAAGAAGCGCGAGCGCCGCAACGTGGGGAACTCCGTACCTGACGTTGAGAAGGGCGACGGCCGCGAAGGGTGCGATCTGGACTTCACCGCGGAAAAGGCTGAACACGAGAAAAGCGAACGGAACGGCCACGAGCCAGGCGGGCAGATCGCGCGCAAGGTCGCGTCCGCGCGAGATCGCGCGCGCGATCCCGCCGGCGGCACCTAGCGCAACGAGCAACGGACCGGCGACGACGGCGAGGGTCACCAGTGCCCATCCGACCGACTTCACCGGCTGTCCAACACTTACGGCCGCCCAACCGAGATTCGCTCGCTCGAAAACGGCCCGGGCCGAATACGGTCCCCGAACGAACTCGAGGGGATCGCCGGCAATGGCGTGGTTGTGCCACAGCCAGTAGAGGATTCCGAGCGCGGCGACGCCGGTCCAGATGGCCCCGGCGCGCGCCCGGTCGACGAGAGAGCCGCGCGCGCAGACGATGACGACCAGCGCGCCCGCGGGGACGAGCGCCCAGCCTTCGTAGCGGGTCAGCGTCGCGACGGCCACGCACACCGCGGCGATCACGAGCGAGGCGACGCGTCCGTCGCGCGACCAGCGCAGGAGCGTCCACGAGCATGCGACGAGGATGGCGAGGAACGGCACTTCAGTCATTGGTGCGGCCGCGAGGTACAGGACGCTCGGGTTGAGCCCGACGCAGACGGCCGAGAGCAACGCGACGTGCTCGCGGGCCTCGCCGGCATCGTCGAAGAGGTCGTATGCGAGCCGATGGGTGCACCACACGGCGACGACGTAGCACGCGAGCGACGGAATGGTCCCCGCCCACCCCGATCGCCAGAGCCCGTCGATCCAGACGAACGGCAGCATGAGGACGTGCTGGACCGGCAGCCAGGGACTACCCAGCTGGACGTAGTGCGTCCACAGCGATGTGCCCGGCGCGGCGTCGACGACCTTGCGGGCGATGTTCAGGTGAGCGACGCCGTCGCCGTAGACGTTGATCAGGTCGTGCGCCGAAAGCCACCAGGCGACACCGAGGCCGAGGAGGGCTGCCGCGACGGCGACCGCACGGCCGTGCCGGGGGAGGGAGGTCGAGGTGTCGTCCACGGCGTAATGCTACACGTCTGTCCCTCGACTCTGTGTCTTTGCGAGTCCTTTGCGTCTCTGCGAGAAATGCGGCCTTAAGTCAGTTCCCCGCAGAGACGCAGAGGATTCTCAAAGGCGCAGAGTGAATGAAGACCCTCCGCCCGGTGGTAGACTCGCCCCTGCCCATGCCTTCCCCCCGCAATCCGCGCGTCGCCGTCCTCGGCCTCGATGGTGCGACGTTTCTCACGCTCGATCCTCTCATCGACGCAGGCTTGCTCCCGAACTTCGAGCGACTCCGCCGCGACGGCGCCGTGGGCCCGCTTCGCGCCACCGCGCCCCCGAATTCGCCCCTCGGATGGGCCGCGTTCATGACTGGAAAAAACGCCGGCAAACACGGACTCTTCGGCTTTTTCACGTTCGAGCCGGAGCGCTACCGGCTCTCGGTCTCGACCGGAGCCCGCATCGCGTCGCGAGTCCTCTGGGAGCTGGCATCCGCTGCCGGCCTGCGCTCGGCAGCGGTCAACGTGCCGTATTCGTATCCTCCGAGAGCCGTCAATGGCGTGACGGTGTCGGGCATGGACACGCCGCACGGCCGACCGTTCACGAACCCGCCATCGTTCGAGTCGGACTTGCTCGCTGCCGTTCCCGAATACCGGATCGAGATGGAGCTCCCGCGCGGAACCGACGCCCGCGCGGCGTGGATTCTCGAGCACGGGCTCGACTACGTTCGGGCGCGCGCGCGGGCCCTCGATTTCGTCTGGGACAGAGTCGACCCGGAGCTGTTCGTCGGCGTATTCACTGCAACCGACCGGATTCACCACTTCCTGTGGGCCGAACTCGATCCGGCGCACCCGCGCCACGACCCGAAGCTCGCGCCGGCGTGCGGAAAGCTGCTCGAGGACGTCTATCGTGAGATCGACGCGTCGCTCGGACGAATCCTCGATCGCGTTGGCGACGACGGCACCGTCTTCGTGATTTCCGATCACGGATTCTCGGGAGTGCAGAAGACGTTCTTCGTCCATCACTGGCTGCACGGCGAGGGTTACGTCACCCTCAACGCCAGGCCGCGCGGTGACGCGTCGATGTCGGTTCTGCGGCTTCTGCGGGCGCATCCGCGCCTGTACGCATTCGCGAGGGACCTGAAGCGTCGAATCCCTGGACTGAAGTCGCGCGAGATGAGCCGCCGGTCGATCGGTGCGAGTGCGCCTTACCGGAAGATCGACTGGAGCGCGACGCGGGTCTGTTACGTGAACAACCAGGGCTTCCGCATCAACCTGAAGGGCCGCGAACCGAGCGGCATCGTGGACCAGTCCGACTACGAGGCGCTCCGCGACGAGCTCATCGCGAAGGCGCTCGGGATCCGCGACCCTGAGACCGGTGCAGCCGTCTATTCGCGCGCCGTTCGTCGCGAGGAGCTTTACCGGGGCGGGCACGAATCCGACACGGCCGACGTCGTCCTCGTCGAGGTCAACGGCCGTTCCAGCGCAACCGAGAACTTCTCGACGAGCGCCCAGATCAACCCGGACCGGCTTGATCGACGATTCGCCGCCCGCGGAATTCCGGGGAACCATGCGGACTTCGGGGTGTTGATGGCATATGGCAACGCCGTCGCGAAGGGATCGTGCGTCGACGACGCCGCACTCCAGGACGTGGCGCCAACGATCCTGCACCTGCTCGGCCTTCAGGTCCCGACGGCCATGGACGGCCGCGTCCTCGACGGCCTCCTCGATCCTGCATGGCTCGCCGAACGGCCCGTGAGGTTCTCGGATGACGACGAATCGATCGCCGCCGGAGGCGATCTCGAACGCGAGGACGAAGAAGAAATCGAGGACCGCCTTCGGGGACTGGGATATTTATGACGTCAATGAACTCGAATCGAACTGGCCGTTCCGCCTCCTGGACCGCGCGCGCGGCCGCGCTCTCACTTGCCCTCGCCGCGGCCGGCTCGGCTTCGCAACCGGCGAGAGGCCAGGATCCTTCGTCGGGCGAGCGCAGCGCGTTGCTCGAGCGCTACGTTCGCGCGGTTCGCGAAGCGCCCGAGAACGCGTTCTATCGGTACGCCGCGATCCAGACGGCCAAGCGGCTCGGTGTTCCGGCGCCGCCCGAAGCCCTTCAGGTACCGCGGCCGGAGCGATGGCGCGGCCAGGTCTACGAGATGACGACCGGCGCGTGGGCGGTACAGGAGACGCTCCAGCTCGATCGACTGGCGGGCACCGGTGACGTCGTCGGCGCCTCGACCGTGCCGATCGAGACGATCGAGGGAGTCACGACCCCGCCGGTTCCGGTCGACACCCTGCTCGCCGGGCGCACGCCTGTCCTCGAACCGCTCGCCGGCGCCGTGCCGCATGACTTCGCGTACGCGCACTTTCCCCGGGTCTCGTCGATGCGAAGGGTGCTCGAAGCGACCGAGAAGTGGGGAGGCCACCTCCTGTCGGCCTACACCCTGAACGGCCGCGACGAGCGCCTTCGCCAGAAGCTCGAGGGACAGCTACTGCTCTCGACGACGCCCGAGCTCGATCCCTTCTACGACCTCGTCACTGACGGCATTGCGGTCGTCGCGAGCGATCCGTTCTTCGCGGAAGGCACGGACGTCACCGTGGTCTTCCGCGTTCGCAACCAGCTGCTTTTCGGCGCGAAGATCGATCTCGGCCGTCGTTCTGCAGTCAGTGCCGCCACCGGAAAGCTCTCGCTCACGCAGGAACAGTACCGGGAGTGGCAGATCGACGGGGTCGCAAGCTCCGACCGCTCGGTCTCATCGTTCGTTGCGTCGAAGGGCGACCTGGCAATCGTCAGCTCGTCGCCGGCGGCGATAAGGAAGGTGGTCGATACGGCAGACGGTCTCGCACCGTCGATGGCGTCGTCCGAGGACTTCCGGGCGATGAGGGCGACGCTGCCGTATGGCGCTACCGGCGAGGACGGATTCCTGTTCCTTTCGGACGCGTTCGTTCGCCGTGTCGTCGGCCCGCGACTCAAGATCGGCGAGGCTCGCCGCGTGCGCTGCGCGGTGTCGCTCCAGACCGCGGCCTTTGCGTCGCTGATGTTCCAGTCGGAGCAGGGCCGGGCTCCGACGGCGATCTCGGAGCTCTTCGGTTCGCGGTACCTCGAGCGGGACGCAATCCGATGCGCGGATGGCGGCGAGTACGGCCTCGATGCCGGGACGCCGGCCTGCTCGATCCACAATCGCGTGGGACGGATGACCCCTAACGCGGAGATCCGGATCGATCGCGTGAGCGCCGAGGAAGCGGAGAGCTATGCGCTCTTTCGAGAGCAGTACAGGAACTATTGGCGTCGTTACATCGATCCGGTCGGCGTTCGGGTACGGGCCGGAGAGCGGCTCGACATCGAAGCGAGGATTCTGCCCCTGGTCGAGAACTCGGCCTACCGCGGGCTGATCGACCTGGTGGGACCGGCGCCGGTAGCGTTGGCAGGGCCGCAACTCGCGTCGGCGATCGCGACAATCGACATGAAGCTTCCGCCGCCTCCTCCCCCCGGCACGGATCGCATTACCTTCGGCGTCGACGCCCACGACCTCTTCGGCAAGGCGCTGGGAGATCACGTGTCGCTGCAGATCGGAGACGGCGAGCCCCCGATTTCGACCGACCTTGGTCAGCTGTTCGCCGAGACCGGCTTTGGACGATCCGACGACTTGCTCCTGTTTGCACCGCTCGTAGCGGCGCTCACACTGCCGACGGCGGTCGTGGCGCCGGTCCGTGACGCGCGCGCACTCGGAGAGATCCTGGCGCGGTTCCGGGCGGGAGTGACCAGCGAAGCCTACCGGCCGGACCCGTGGTTTCGCGTCGAGAACTACCGGGTGGTGGAAGGCGGAGCCCGCCAGGTCGAAGCGGTGACGGTCCGGTTCTTCATCTTCCAGTGGCGGATCTTCTACGCGGTTGCGGGCGACCGGTTCATCCTCGCCACGGACCGCCGGCTGATCGACGAGCTCGCGGAGGCGGGATTGTCGGCTCCGGCGGACGGGGCGATGCGGCTGGAGGTGGCTCCGTCGCGATGGAAGCGAATCGCGCCGTCGCTGGCGCTCTCGTATGCCGAAGAGTCCCGACGCGTCTGTCTCGTCAACATCCCGTGGCTCAATGCTTTCCGCGCAGCCTCGGCGATGGGCGCCCGCGAGCTCGACGACCGGGCCTCGGCGCTCCTCGGCGTGAGGTTCGTGTGTCCGGACAATGGCCGGTACGCCGTCGGTCCGTCGGGAGGCGTCGAATGCACGCTGCACGGCACTCGCGAGGCGCCCCGGCAGGGGCCACGGCCACAGCCCGGCAGCCCGGCGGCGTTCCTCCTCGAGCGGGTCCGACGCATAGACGCGTCGCTGTCTTTCACGCCGGAGGGCATAGCGACCAGGATCGTCATCGAGTAAGTTGCTGTAATAAAAGCGATTGCACCGACAGCGAGGCCGATTCCAGGGCTCGGCCAGGCTTTCTGTCGGTTGACGGCGCAAAACCGCCGATTGGGCGTCAAGTTGCCCTAAAGTTCCCCACTTCTTCTGCCGATGAACATGCCGAGGCAAGGCGTGGCCTCACCGATTACCCGTTCGAAGACTCAGAGGCAAAGCCCAATGCAAATTCTCGTCGTCGATGACGATCGGGCCATTCGCGACCTCGTACGCTCTACGCTGCGCGAGGAAGGCTTCGACGTAGCCGTCGCGGCCGATGGCGAAACGGCGATCGAGATGGGAAGGCGACTTCCTTTCGACCTGGTGTTCTGCGACGTGAAGATGGGCAGCGGAGCGGACTTTGACGTGTTGAGGGCATTCCGCGACGAGGTGCAGACGTCGGCGGACGTCATCCTCATGACCGGGCACGCTTCGCTCGAGTCGGCCATGGACGCGGTCCGGGGCGGTGCACGCGATTACATCGTCAAGCCGTTTTCGGTCGCGGAGCTGTCGAACCTCGCGCGTTCCGCCATGGAGCGGCGCCGTCTCGTCCGTGCCGCGTCGAAGGCGACCGACACCGAATCCGGGTACCCCGATCTCATCGGGAAGAGCCCGGCGATGAACGAGGTGTTCCGGAACATCGAGCGTATTTCGATGACCGATCTGGCCGTGTTGATCTCGGGCGAATCGGGGACCGAAAAGGAAGCCGTGGCGCGGACGATCCACGCACGCAGTCCGCGCGCCTCGCAGCCGTTCGTCGCGGTGAACTGCGGAGCGCTTCCGGAGGGACTGCTCGAGAGGGAACTGTTCGGCTACAGCCGCGGAGCATTCCCCGGCGCCGCCTCCGATCGGCGCGGACTTTTCGAGGAAGCCGCGGGCGGAACGCTGCTGCTCGATGAGATCACCGAATTGAGCCCGGGGTTCCAGGCGAAGCTCGTCGCGGTCCTCCAGGAGGGCGAGGTCAGGCGTGTCGGCTCGAGCGTGCCTTCCAGGCTGGACGTCAGGCTCATGACGACGGCGAATCGCGATCCGGAGGTGCTCGTCGCTACGGGACTCTTCCGCGAAGACCTGATGCACCGGATCAGCATGGTGTCATTCCGCCTGCCGCCGCTTCGCGAGCGGAGCGGGGACATAGACCTGCTGATTCCGTCTCTGCTCGCGCGGTACAGGCCTGTGTCGATGCCCGCTCTGCGCGTGTCGCCTGAGGCGTTCGTTTGCATGCGCGCCTATTCGTGGCCCGGCAATGTCCGCGAGATGCGCCACGCGGTGCAGCGCATCGCCACGACGGCGTCAGGGAACATCGTCAGGCTGGCGGACCTGCCGGACAAGATCCGCACGGCGACCGGCGAGCTCGACGAGCTGCTTCACGAGATGCCCTCGCAGGACGTGGTAGGCGCGGCGTGGACTGCAAAGACTTCGGCGCCGGCTCGCGATCCGAACCATCCGGATGCCGCGTGGCTGCCGCTCGGCGAGATCGAGCGCCGTTACCTGGTCCGCGTGCTGTACCACACCCGCGGAAACAAGAAGCGAGCCGCCGAGATCCTCGGCGTCGACCGAAAGACCCTGTCGCGCATGGTCGAGCGACACACAATCAACGTCGGCCGAATCAAGCGAGACGTTCGCGGACTGCGGTAGTTCCAGAGGAGGTTGCTGTGGGCAATCACGTCAACATGCCAGCGTCGAGTCGGGACCATCATCCGATACTCGGACCTGGCTCGGAACCGAGCAACGCACGACTGCTGATCGTCGATGACGAAGAGTCGGTGCGATCGCTTCTCCACGATCTGTTGCGTGATGTTTACCAGTGCGATGTCGCCGCGTGCGGCGAAGAAGCGCTCGCCCTCGTCGACCGCACGAGTTACAACGTGGTGCTGAGCGACATCATGATGCCCGGAATGAGTGGAATCGAGCTGCTCGAGCGTATCAAGGCCGACCGCCCGGACACGTCCGTCATCATGGTCTCGGCAAACCACGACACGCGGCGCGCGGTTGGCGCGCTCAGGCAGGGTGCCTACGACTACATCGTAAAGCCGTTCGAGCTCGAAGAGGTGGAGTTGAGCGTGCAGCGCGCTCTCGAGCATCAGCGGCTCGTGACCGAGAACCGGGTGTACCAGACGCAGCTCGAGAAGCTCGTCGAGGCGCGGACTGACGAGCTGCGGCTGGCGAACGACTTCCTCCAGGAGAAGTCTTCGAAGCTGGCGGAGATGGTCAGCGAGCTGTCGCGGACGTATCGTTCGACGCTAGGCGCGCTTGCGATGGCGCTCGATGCGCGCGACGCCGAGACCCGGGGCCACTCGGAGCGCGTGGTGGCGTTCTCGCTGCGGCTCGGAGTCCAGATCGGGCTCTCGAAGGAGGAGTTGACGAACCTTGAGCGCGGCGCGCTGCTTCACGACGTCGGGAAAATCGGTGTGCGCGATGCCATCCTGCTCAAGCCCGCGCCGTTGACTGCCGAGGAGTGGCTGGAGATGAAGCTCCATCCGGAGTTCGGGCGGGCGATCTTGGCGCAGGTGCCATTCCTGAAGCCGGCGATCCCGGTCGTCGCCGAGCACCACGAGCGCTGGGACGGGCACGGGTATCCGAACGGGCTCAAGGGTGACTCGATCGACATCAAGGCGCGAGTGTTCGCCGTGGCGGATTGCATCGACGCGGTGACTTCCGACAGGCCTTACCGGCGCGCCGCGAATTTCGAGACCGCCGGCGCCGAGTTGCGGCAGTACATGGGTTCGCAGTTCGATCCGAAGATCGTCGAGGCGTTCTTCGAGATTCCGCTCGACGAGTGGCGCGAGCTGCGGCGCCGGGCGAACGAGCTCTCGATCCTGCACGGCGAGGACCAGATGCAGGCGGTCACCGAGGCTGCCCGCTCCTTCGGCGTCGAGCTGTAGGCGACAGAACCGCGAGCGGTAGCGGCCTGCGGACGGTCGAAGGGTGGGCCGGCCCCCGTTTTTCGAGCCGCGAGCGGGAGCGAGCGTCCCACGGCCGGTCGCGTGATTACGATCA
>CAZXLQ010000204.1:0-9769 GCA_964641945.1 uncultured Clostridia bacterium | reverse complement strand
CCCGCGCGCGACCCACGGCTATTTCATCGACCGCTCCGCGGTCGCGGAATGACCGGTCGCGGTCGCGGAGAGGACCGGTCCGCGGTCGCGGAATGACCGGTCGCGGTCGCGGAATGACCGGTCGCGGTTGCGTGAATGACCGGTCGCGGTTGCGTGAATGACCGGTCCGCGGTCGCGGAAACGGTCGCGAAAAGGACCGCTCCGCGGTCAGTTACAGAGACGATTATTGGCTCGTCACATTCCCTTCCACGAGTCACGTGCGCCCGGCAATGCACTGTCGGGCGCCTCGAGTTAAAGAACCGCGAGCGGTAGCGAGCGGCCTGCGGACGGTGCCTGCCGAGACGGACCTCCGGTAGGCAGAAGTCCCCGCTGCCGGCCTGGCCTCGGTCGGGCGGCATGCGCAGAGGATCCAAGACGGAGAATCGCCCGCACGCCGCCCGCTACCGCTCGCGGTTCTGTAGTTGCAAGCGATTTGCGACAGGCGGAATTGCCGTCTCTTGTGACGAACCAATGGACGGGTCGGCAAATGACCGCTCGGCGGTCGCGGAATCTATCGCCACGAGAATGCCGGGGACAGACGCCGGTTGTCCGAAGACCCGTTCAGACAATTCGAGCTCACGTCCGTCAGAGCCGAAGTTTCATGAAGACGTCCGCAGACGCATACCCGGGATCGTCCGGAAGGTCAGCGTATTCGAAACCGAGGCGTTCGTAGAGTCCGAGGGCGGTCGTCAACTTCGTCGACGAAACAAGAACGACGCTTCGCGCCCCCCTGTGCCGGGCCCACTGGATGGCGGCCAGCGACAACCGTCTTCCAAGCCCGCGCCCCCGCGCCGACTCGGCAACGGCGAGCTTTGCCAGTTCGACCGTTTCGTGATCCCGTGGAATTGCGGCGCACGTTCCGACCACGACCCCGGCTGAAACGGCGAGAAAAATCTCGCCGCCAGCCCCGAGTATCGAATCTTTCGGGTGCTCGAGGTGCTTGCGATCGCCATCCTCGAGCAATCCGAACCGAACGAGCCAGTCCCGATTGAGCCGTGCGAATGCATCAGCGTACCGATTCTCGAACGCAACGATCGCAACGTCTCCAGGATCGCCGGCAATCGTCGTCATCCGGCAAGTATAGTCGCAGCCTAACCTCCGAAGGCAGCGCGACTGTCGGAACGGGATGATCGCGCTCGCCCGAGGTGCTTTCGACCTTCATATCCTCTGCTGAGGCAAGCCAAGCGGCAAGTTCGCCGGCTCCATCGGCAATTGGACCGCTACTTCTTTGGCGTGTCCTTCGACTTGTCCTTCTTCGGCTTCTTGGTTTCTTTCTTCTGTGTGCTCTTTCCCTTGGCCATGACATCCTCCTCGTCAGCTCGAACTTGTCGTCTCCCTCGGGAAGATGCTACCGCACGCGACGCCTCGATCCTATGCGGTGCATCGTTGTACGAAAGTGCAGGTACGACAGAACCGTGCGACTCTCACCGAGATCCGCGCCCACGCGCTCCGTTGGCATTTGCAGTCGAATCGTGCGCGTGCACGGCGTCCGGTCGATTGACGTTGCCGGCCGGCTCGGGCGCCTCCTGCGCCGCGGCGCCTTCACCCGACTCGACGCCGGTTGCATCGACCGAAGCGGCCGAGTCGATAGGCAGTCTTTCGCCCATGACCGGGATCGGGTGTCGCACGTTCAGGTCGAACCACGCCGAAAGTACCGCCGGCACCTCGCGAAGGTGCCACCATCGGTGCGCCGCGTCGGCGTACGGATGCCGGTCCGCCGCCACGCCGATCGCGTCGACGCCCATCGAGTTGCAGAGGTAGAGCGCGCGGTCCAGATGGAACGACTGCGTCACGAGGACCGCTCGTTCCACTCCGAAGATCTCTTTTGCCCGATAGCAGCTGTCGTAGGTGCGCCGGCCCGCGTAATCGAGCACGATGTCCTGCTCGGGCACGCCGAGAGCGACGGCCGTTTCACGCATGACCTCGGGCTCGTTGTACTCGACAAACCGGTTGTCACCCGACATCAGCAGCTTGGTTGCCCGGCCGGCGTGATAGAGCTCCACCGCCGTGGCGACCCGATCGTAAAGGACGATCGACGGACGCGAGCCGCCCGCCGACAGGCCCGCTCCAAAGACCAGCGCGATGCGCGGCGCCTCGTCAGTCGGGACCTCGGCGGGAGTCTCAAATCGTACGCCCGAGTAAGCGGCGTGCACGGCGAGCCGCGGTCCGACGATGATTGCGAATGCGATCACCGCGACGAGAAGCCCGATCTTGAAGCGTCTTGCCGGCCGCACGCGGCCATCATAACAGGCACGAAGCTGGCACGAACCGGACGGCCATCGGCGTTCCGGCTCAATGGACTCTCATTGCAGGAGCCTGCAACCTGCCGTCGATGAACCGTGTCCGTGCCCTTCCGGGTCCGTCATCGGAATCCGCCCACAAGGGAGTATAGTCAAACCACGTTCTCCTTCTCACGCTGGCATCCATCATGGCAGTACTCGGGGCGAAGCTTTCCGATCGGTACGAGATCGTTCGCGAGCTGGGTCGCGGCGGCATGGGTGTCGTCTACCTCGCACGCGACCCTTTGCTCGATCGCGACGTCGCCATCAAGCTCATTCCGCCCGACCTCCTCAGCACGGTGTCGGGCGAGCGATTTCGCCGTGAGGCCCAGATCATCGCGAAGATGGATCACCCGTCCGTGGTGCCCGTTTACGATTTCGGCGAATACGAGGGCGCCCTGTTCTTCGTCATGCCGCTGGTCATCGGGTCGAGCCTTCGGGCCGTGCTCCGCGAGGGAACGCTGCGTTTCGTCGACGCTCTGGAAATTGGCATCCAGGTCGCGAGCGCACTGGACTACAGCCACGGGCAGGGCATCGTCCACCGCGCATTGCGCCCTGAAAACATCATGGTCGCGCGCGGAGAGTCCGAGGGTATCCGTGTGCGGCTCATGGACTTCGGACTGGTCCAGGCATCGTTCGAGAGTCAGCTCACGCGGATGGCGACGAGCGGGACCCTCGAGGGTGGCGCGGCCTACGTAAGCCCCGAACAGGTCGACGGCCGCGACATCGACGTTCGCTCGGACCTGCACGCCCTCGGCGCCGTGCTCTACGAATGCCTCACCGGAAGTCCGCCGTTCACGGGCGATCTCCAGGCGGTCCTGTACCGCATCGTCCACGAAGCCGCGACGCCGCCATCGGCTCGCGGAGTCCACCTCGATCCGGCGCTCGAGGCGATCCTGATGCGTTGCCTCGCCAAGGATCCGGGTGCGCGGCCTGATCGAGCTAACGACATCGCCGACGTGCTGGCGGCCTGCCGAGCACGACTCGACGACAGCGACAAATACCGCGTCGTCGGCCACAGCGGCGAAATCGAGATTGGCGGCGCCGTCCGTCCTCGCGACTCGCTGCCGCTCGTAGGCCGAGACCGCGAGCTCGGCGAGCTTCACAGGCGAATGAACGCCGCCGTTGCCGGTGAGGCGCAGTTCGTCGTCATCGGCGGAGAGCCCGGGATCGGAAAGAGCCGGTTGCTCGAGGAGGTCGAGACGATTGCCCGGGCCAGGCGCATCCGCGTCCTCCACGGTCGGTTCATCGAGCAGGACCGAGGGTTCCCCTACCAGGGATTCTGCGATGTTCTTCAGGAGTACCTGCGGTCGGTCGACCACTCCTCGGTTTCGCAGGAGGTCGCGGACTTTTCGGACCTTGCGTCCGATCTAGTTGCGCTCTTTCCGGTTCTCAGCGAGATGGCCGAGTTTGCCGAACCGACAAACCCTCACGATTCGCAGGAGATCGTGACGCCGAAGCTCGACGACAAGACCGCAGTGTTCGACGTGCTCGCTCGATCCATAACAAGGATGGCGATCGGCCGCCCTCTCGTGCTCCTTCTCAAGGACCTGCACGGCGCCGATGTGTCGATCGAGGCGTTGCAGTATGTAGTGAGACGGCTCGGGCTGGCGCCGGTGCTGATCGTCGGAAGCTACAGGACGACCGAAGTGGATCGACGCCACTCGCTGAGCCGGATGATCGCCAGCTTCCGCGGCGACAAATATTTCGCGTCAATGACCCTCGGCCCTCTGGGCGCGGCGGATCATCGTGCGCTCATCGAAGCGATCGTGGGAGGACCGCCGCTCTTGGACGCAACCGCGGCCACGCTGCACGCGGCGACCGAAGGGAATCCGTTCTTCACTCGCGAGCTCGTGAAGTCGCTCATCGACTCGGGTGGGCTCGCCGAGGACGAAACCGGCCAGCTCAGCATGTCGAGTGACATGGGCGTTTCGTCGGACTCGCTCCCCGAGACTATCCAGCAGGTCGTCGAGCGACAGATCGAGCGGCTTCCGGCGGATCTCCGCGAGACCCTGACGCTGGCGTGCATGCTCGGTCGAACATTCGAATTGCGCGATCTCGAGTCGATCGTGGACTCGAAAGCCGATCTCGAGGATGCCATCGACCGCCTGCTCCGCCTCGGCCTGCTCGAGGAGCGCGAGTGGCGCGGTGACCGGTTCACGTTTGCCAGTCGGGTCGTGCGCGACGTGCTCTACGCCGGAATCTCGCGGCGGCGCCGTCGAACGCTTCACCGTCGGATTGCCGAAGCGCTCGAGTCGCGGTACGCGGACCGGCTCGACCGAATGTACGCACGGCTGCTCCATCACTACTCGCAGGGCGACGTTGGCGAGAAGGCCGTCGAATACGGATTCCTCGCGGCGCTCAAGGCCCTCGACGCCTTCAGCGCCGACGACGCTGTCTCGGCGGTTCGCACGGCGCTCGAATTTCTCGAGGACGACGACTGGGAAGGTGACCGGGCGCTCGAGGGTGAAGCGAGGCTCCTGCTCGCCGGTGCGTATCGGCTCCAGGGCAACACAAGCGAGGCGCTTCGCGAGGCGGAGCGCGCAATCCGGATCTTCGAGCGCGAGTCACAGATCGCCCACGAAGTGCGCGCCTTGCTCATGGCTGCGGAAATCGCGTGGGATGGCCGGAAGGTCGACGAGGCGAGGCGGCTCGCGGATCGCGGGATCGAAGCCGCGCGCGCCCAGCACGACAACTGGGCGCTTTCGCGATTGCTCACACTCGGTGCGACCGTGGCAAACCTGCGAGGAGAATACGAGCGGGCGCGCGAGTACCTCGAGGAAGCCGAAAAACGGCGGCCGTCCGGAATGTTCAAGCCTGCGAAGGTGCCGAAGGGCGGACGCCTCGTGGTCGCCCTGAACAACCCTCTCGTGATCGCAGGCGAGCCAGCCACCATCCAGACCAGCGATGACGAAGAGATCATCGCGAACGTGTTCGAGTGCCTGCTGACGACGGATGCCCAGGGCATCCTCGCTCCCGCGCTTGCCGAGCGATGGGAAGTCGTCGACGGCGGGATGGGGTTCGTCTTTTCACTTCAGCGCGACGCCACGTTCTCGGACGGGACCAAGTTGACCGCGGCGCACGTGAAGGCTTCATTCCAGCGGACGATTCGAATGAACAGATCGGCGCTGCCCGGTGTGTTCGAGACGATTCGGGGCGTCGATGCTTTTCTTGCTGCCGATGCCGGCGCGTCCCTGGAAGGAGTCGTCGCGCTCTCCGATGACAGGCTGGAGATCCGACTCGAGGAGCCGCTGCCGATATATCCGGCGATGCTCACAGACGTATCGGCAGCCATCGCATTGGTTGTCGTGGACGAGGACGGAACGGAACGGGCACTCGGCACGGGACCGTTCCGCATTGCCCTGCGTACTGACGATCAGGTCGTGCTCGAGGCCAACCCATGTTTCGCGGGTCCGGTGCCGCCGAACCTCGACGCCATCGACTTCCGGCCGAAACTCACCGGCGCTGCCCTGACCGAGGCATTTCGTGCCGGTGAAGTCGATATCGCGCGCGGTTTTTCGCCCGATGATCTGGAGCGAATCCTGAGAGACCACAGGCTTCGTGCAACGCTCGTCGACACGCCTCGGCGCGACAGTTGTTTCGTGCTCTTCAATACGCGGGGACCGGCGACGTCGAATCTCGCGGTCAGGCGCGCGCTTGCGGGCGTAGTCCGGACACGTGCCCTTGTCTGGGCTTCGCTCGGAAGAGCTGCTCTGCCTGCAACGGGACTGATTCCACCGGGGATGCTCGGTCACGATCCGGGACGGCGTCTGCCTTCACTGACACGTGAGCAGGCGATCGAGATGTTGCGGTCGGCCGGGTATCCGGAGCGTGTGCGCATCGTGGCGTCGGTCAGCCCGAAGTTCGCCGAGATTCACGGCGACCTCCTCGCGAATCTGCTGTCGACGTGGACCGATATCGGCGTCGACGTCGAGATCTCGACGGCCACCGTAGATGCATATCGAGCTACAATGCATGATCCGACGGGAATCGACTTCATGCTTTCGCGCTGGACGGGCGACTACGCCGACCCGGACAACTTCACGCACGCGATATTCCACTCTCGCACCGGATGGCTGCGTCATTACGCCTCGTCGCCGGAACTCGATGCGCTCGCCGAGCAGGCGAGGACCGAGACGCGTCCGGCGCTTCGCGACACGCTGTATCGGAAGTTCGAACAGACGATGATCGAGTCGGCCACGGTCGTGCCGCTCTTCCACGACGCTGATTACCGGTTGTTGAGCCGGGCCGTCCGTGGACTGAAATTCGGCAGCAGCGCGCCGTTCGTGAACTATGGACGAATCGGAAAGGCCGCTGCGGCATCCACCGGCCCGCTGCGCGCTCCGGCGACGGTGCTTTCGGTCGAGACCTCCGTACGTCCAAAACTGCTCTCGCTCGACCCGGCGGGAGAGGTCTCCACGTGGATGGACGAGTTGCTGCCTCTCGTGTTCGAGCCGCTCGTCAGAATCGTCGACGGCGCGAGAATCGTTCCCTGGCTGGCGTCTGACTTCGCCATGGAGGATGACGGACGACGGTTCCGATTCACGCTCCGAGACGACGTGCGCTTTCACGACGGACGCGCCATGACGGCGCGAGACGTCCGGTTCAGTTTCGAACGGCTCCTGCAGACGGGGAAAGGCTCGAACAGGACACTCCTGCAGCCGATTCGAGGCGCACGCGACCTCATCGAGGGGCGGGTTGGCGATCTCGAGGGGTTCCGGATCCACTCGCAGAAGGAGTTCAGCATCGAGCTCGAGCGCCCGCTCGTGTTTTTTCCGGCCATGCTGACGACCCCAGTCACCAGTATCGTGCCAGAGGCAGCGAGCAGGTTCACGGCGAGCTGGAGAGACGGTTGTGTCGGCACCGGGCCGTTTCGCGTAGTGCGCCTCGACCCCGGTGAGCGGCTCGAGGTCGAGCGAAATCCGGCCTATTGGCGCGACGGATTCCCGAAGAGCGACGGCATCGTGTTTTCCTTCGGAGTGCCGAGAGAACAGGTCATCGCCGACCTGCGCGACGGACGAACTTCGCTGGCTCTGGCGCTGGACAAGGCCGACGAAGACGCACTTCGAGCCGATCGGACGCTCCAGGCTCGGTTCTTCGAGACGCATCGACTGTCGGTCGCATTCGCCGCGCTCAATTCGAGCTCGGGCCCGCTGGCCGACGTCGAGTTGCGTCGAGCCGTGGTGCGGGCCCTTGACGTCGAGACGCCGGTGCGTCGGGCAATGGGTCGATTTGCCCGTCCAGCTCCGTCGCTGATACCGCCTGGCCTCCTCGGGCACGACAGCAGCTTCACGAGTCCCGCGGGCGCAGAACTTCCAGCTGCACTCTCGCACGACGTCACCCTTCGCGTTGCCATCGCCCCGGGATTCGGTCGAAGTCTGCAATCGCTCTCGGTCGAGCTGTTCGCTGCGCTCGAACGTGCCGGCGTACGTCCGAATATCGTAGCGACGACGACCGAAGAGCTGGAGCTCGTTCGCGCGAGTCACGAAGTGGACCTCGTCCTCACGAGCTGGGTGATCGACTATCCGGATACGGACAGCCTGCTGATGGGGCTGATCAATCGTGCTGAAGGAGCCTATGGATGGATGTTCGGGTCTGCCGAGCTCGACAGTCTCATCGAGCGCGGGCGCGAACAGATCGATCCGGCGGCCCGGCATTCGACCTACCGGCAGGTAGAGGCGGTGCTCGTGCGTGACGCCCTCGTCGTCCCGCTGGTTTATCCGCCAGACGGCTTCTTTGCGCTCAATGACCTCGAGGGAGTGACGAGCAGTGCGCTGACATATCCAGTGATCGCTTACGAGGCATTGCGAATGCGGTAACACAGTGTCAAAACCATCAGGCGCCCGCACGAAACTCGCGGCCGGTGTCTGTCGTTCACGAGATCGCGTCTTATGAATCCCTGGCTCCATCGCGCCGTCGAGCACCTCGCGCCCCGCATCGGGCGGGTGACGGCATCGAACGCGGTCACCCTGGCCGTGCGAAAGATGGGAATCGCAACAGACGCGGTCCGGCGCGAAGATCTTCCGGATATCGCGCGCAACGTCTCGACGATCCTGAGGGTCTTTCTCGGATCGGAGGCGGCAGCGCAACTCGAAGAAGAAATCGCCGGTCTGGAGGTTGAGGAATGAGCGCCCCCCGACGTCTTCTCACGTTGTGGATCGCGACGCTTGCTGTCGTGATGGCCATCGTTGCCATCGTCGCGATTTCCGGAAGGCTAGACCGGGCCCAACTCGCGGCCGTCAGCGGGCTCGAGGTCGTCCTCATGGCCGTCCTCGTCCTGCCGTTTGCCGGAGTTTCGGCCTGGCGCGCCGCGAAGCTCTTCGGACCGACGGATGCAGGCTCGGCAGCGTGGCGCATGCTGGCGATCGGTGCGATTCCTCTGGCATTGGGACAGGTGATCGGTTACCTGCCGTCCGTGCTCACCCTTGGCGACATCGAGGCAGTGGCCGTTGTTTGCGGCCAGCTCCTGCCTGCGTCGTTCCGTGTGCTCCTGAGCTGGGCGCTGTGGCGGATGCTCCGCGCATATCGCGATACCGGGATCGGATTCCATCGGAAGACGATCGACCTCGTGCTCATGGCGGCGGTCTTCGTCATCACGATCGTGCTCTTCACGAAGGTCGATGTCCTGTTCTCCTATTGGACCGCGAACTCCGAGCTGAGCGAGACAAGCCGACTCGTAATGACTTCGGCGCAGATGGTGAACTTCCTGCTCTATCCGATACTGCTGTTTCTCAGTCTATCGATGGCGCGGTTCGCCCTGCAGATGGGTGGCGGGCTCGTAGCTCGCGCGTGGGGTGGCGTGGCGCTCTATGGACTCCTTCAACCGATGCACGTGTTCGTCCTGGCGATGTACTACGAGGACGCCGGACCGATACTGAGCATCGCATTCGACAACTTCATCGTCCTTGCTGCGTTCGGGGCGCTCGCGATGGGTCCGATGTTCCAGGTCGAGGCCGCCGAGGTCCGACGCTAGCGGGGCGTCATCGCCACGTGTAAGGGGAGACGCCTCGGGCGTAGAAAAAAACCTGCCGTGAAACGCCTTGCTGACATCCTGACCGGCTTCGTCGGAGTGAGCCACCTCGGCATCCTCGTGCTCGAAATGTTCTTCTGGGATCACCCGGTTGGTCGCAAGATCTTTGCAATGACTCCGGAGGTATCGGCCAGTTCGGCGACTCTCGCCGCGAATCAGGGGCTCTACAACGGATTTCTGGCTGCCGGAATCGCCTGGGCGCTATTGTCGGACCGGCGTGACCTCAAGCTCTTCTTTCTCGGCTGCGTCATCGTCGCGGGCGTATTTGGCGGGATCACCGCGAAAACGTCGATACTCGTGACGCAGGCGTTCCCGGCGGTAATTGCCTTCGCGGCCGTGCTGGCCTCGGCGAGACGGCCCGTTTTGTGAGCCGCGAGCGGTAGCGAGCGTCCCACGGACGGTCGAACGGTTCCGATCACTT
>CAZXLQ010000203.1:0-9778 GCA_964641945.1 uncultured Clostridia bacterium | reverse complement strand
CGGCAGGTCTCCGGCCTTTCCAGTACCCGGATAACAGAAACCCATCGGCACGAGGGCGACTTTCCTGTCGTCGTAGAACACGTCGCGCGACATTCCCGTCCAGTCGCGAAGCCGATCGCCGCTAGGATCATTGAATGGCAGCCCCGTCTCGTGTACCCGCCGGCCCGGCGCCTGTCCCACGATCAGGATTCTGGCCGCAGGGTGAACCTGGACGACCGGCCGTGGTCCAAGCGGCAGGTGCCCGGCGCAGATCGTGCACGAGCGGACGTCCAACAGAAGTGACTCGAATGAGCCCATCGGTGATGCCCTACGACAATCCTCCGGCCATCGACGCCGGCCCGAGGTTCACGACGGCCGTCCGAATCGAGCGGCAGTTCGGGCTCGCGCACGCGCGGCCTCGACCTCGCGATCGCGAGGGTCGGCGGACGTCACCAGCGAGTCGATCAGCTCACGGGCCGAGGCCGAAACCTGCTCGACGGCACGATCGAACGCAGCCCTGTTGGCTGCGGAAGGAGACGTAAACCCGCTGAGCTTGCGAACGAACTGTAGAGATGCATCGCGGATCTCGGCATCGGTTGCCGGAGGCTCGAAGTTGAAGAGAGTCTTGATGTTTCGACACATGACCGTTCCGTCCAGTTTCATTCTTCCGCCAACGGGAAGGCTTCGTGGCCGCAAACCAGAATGTTGCCAGAATGCGCCACGACGCGAGTCCTGCGAACCCGGTTTTAAAGTCAGCGAGCCAGAAAACGTTCGATCTGCCGTCGGTGGCGCGAGACGTGAACGATCGCGTGCTCGAACAGTTGCTCGAAGTCGTAGACCTGTCCCCAGCTGGACTGCATCTTCATCGCCACGGAGTCCTCTTCCGAGAGATTCCAGTGTCCGTCGAGCGTGGCGATCGTGTAATCGAGCATCGCTCGTAGTCGCGCGGGGGCCTCATCCCTCGTCATTGCCTCGCGGACCCGGCCGATTCGCTCCATGCCCCAAGCCTCTCGCATCATTCCGGCGTAACCGTAGCCGGCACCGACCACGTGCGTGAGGATCGTCTGAATCGAACGGCAGTTTTCGTCGTCAGTAGTCGTGTCTCGAATGATCTCGTACTCGACGTCGCTCATGCCTCCGAGTATCGGAATCAGCTCGTCAACGGCGCGCTCGTATTCGTCCATCAGCGCGCCGACAGCACCCTTGCGATATGTCTTCATTGCTTCTCCTGGTACATGACCCGTGCGCTACCGCGCACGGTACTGATGCGTTGAGCACGCGTTTCATTCGTTCAGCGTCTGGTTGAGACGAACGAGCGGGCCTCGTCCAGAACCGACGCCCGTGATTTCCCCCGGCCGACCGAGAGTAGCTGTGCACAGTAGTCGACCGCCAGGGAACCGACCGGAGCCTTTGTCCCCGTTCGTCGAGCCGCGAGCGGTAGCGAGCGTCCCACGGACAGAAACTGAAACTGTGGACTCGTCTTTGCGGAAGCCTCAGGTCTGCGTTCCAGTTCCTCGCAGTCTCTCCTCGAGCAACGACCCAGCAACTTCCATGAAATCCCGCTCCGACACGATGCCGACGAGCGTGCCGTCACGAACGACCGGCAACGCGCTCACGCCGAACTCGCGCATCAACTCGATGGCTTCGAGCGTCGATGTTTCCGGCGTCACCGATACCGGATCGCGGCGCATGACCTCCGACACCGGCACAGGTTCCGCCAGCCCTGGCCTCCATCCGCCCGCGATCAGCCGCAACAGCGCCCGATACGACACGATTCCCACGATCTGGTTGTTGTTGTCCTCCACCGGTACGTGCCGAACGTGGCGCCAGTCCATGATGCTGGCCACCAGATCCACCGGCTCGTCCTCGTGCACCGTGAACAGATCCGTCGTCATGTACTGGTCAACTCGCGAGACGTTGTGCATCGAGCTTCCTGCCTCCTCGATCTGAGCCGGTTCCCAATTCGATACCGGCAACTTCTGTTTCTGCCGATCGATCATCGCGGCAACGATGGCGTGCAGGCGATGCCCGGTCCTTCCACGGTTCTTCATGGAATTGAACGACTGAGTCATCCACGCCGAGCCCGTTTTTCCACTCCCGACGCGCTCTCCGAGAATTCCCAGGTAGCGATCGGCTTCCGCATCGTCGACGCCAGCCATGGTCAGACCGCGGCGAGCCACGGGAATGAGTCGATCGATGATCAGTTTCTGGGCCGACATCTCTTCGCCGTCGAGCCACTTGAAGCGGGCGGCCAGGCCAAGCCGCGCCGCCGCGACGAAGTTCATCCTCGCGTCGTCGAAGGCCATCCTGGTCTGAACGTCACCGAACTCGACCGGCCCGGCCTTCATCAGCCCAAGCCAGAACGCCGCATTCGCAACTTCGTCTACCGCCGACGGCCCCGATGGCAGGATCCGATTCTCGATCCGGATGTGCGGCCGGCCATCGGTGATCCCGTAGCAGGCGCGATTCCATCGATAGACAGTCCCGTTGTAGAGGCGCAAGGCTCTCAGACTGGGGACCAGCCCCATCGCGATCATCTCGAGCGGGTCCTCCACCACATCGCCGCCAAGGATCACCCTGAATCTCGTGACGTCTTCGCGGAACAGATCGAGCGGCGAGTTCTCTACCCACCGTGTTCCGAACATCACCCGCGGGCTTCGCTCGCGGATGCAGTCGCTCGAGCCACGCGTGTCGACGGATTGCTGGAATAGCGCGATGCGGGTCTCGCTCCACAGCCTGCGGCCGAAGAGAATCGGAGAGTTCGTGGCGGCGGCAAGTGTCGGCGCGGTTATCGCCTGGGCGAAATTGTACGACGCCGCGAACGTGTCCATGTCGACCTGGAGGTGCAACTGGAAGCTGGTGTTGCAGCCTTCGATGAGCACGTTGTCGTGCTTGACGATCAGGTCGTCGAGGCCCTTGATGCGGAACTCGAACGCGCCGCCTCGCAGGGCAGCCAGAGTGGCGTTAAGCGCGGCGTATCGTGCGACGCCAGTCAGGTTCGTCAGCTCGAGGTCAGACTTGCGGATCGTCGGCAGGATTCCGACGAGAACCGGCTCTACATCCAGGTCTTCGCCGACGGTTCGCACGACATCGAGGATTTCACCGATCTGGCGTTCGAGACTCGACAGGCACGAACCCTCGAGCAGCATCGGTTCGATGTTGACCTCGAGATTGAACGCAGCGATTTCGGTCGTGAATCGCGGATCGGGAATCCGGTCGAGCAGCTCGAGCGAGCGCGGAGCAGGCCGCATCGAGCTGTCCACGAGGAACAGTTCCTGTTCGGCACCCATGCGGCTGACGCCGCTCTCGAACAGGCCGAGATCGATCATCCTCTCGAATGCCCGAAGGTCACGCAAGAGGTGTTGCATGAAGACCCGAAGGCCAACTCCGCCGGACTCAGCCCGGACGTCGAGATCACCCATGGTTCCTAACGGCTCAACTCCATCACCACTCGAACCCCGCTCGCCACGAATCGCTCGTTCGGATCAAACGACAACCGGTTCGCACATCGGCAACTCCCGACCCCACCGCCGTACGAACTGCCGCGCAGGACCTTGTTCGTGCCGGTCGCCGGTCCTGTGGGATCTGTCAACGTACCCGACCCCGGCTGATCCGTATACCAGTCGGAACACCATTCCCAGACGTTGCCATGCATGTCGTGGATTCCCCACTTGTTGGCGGTCCTGGTTCCGACCGGGTGCGTCTCTGCCCTCGAGTTGCCCTCGAACCACGCGTGTGTTCCCAGCTTCGCCTCGTCGCTCCCGTAGCCGTATGGGCCCTCGGTCCCACCCAGGCACGCATACTCCCACTCCGCCTCCGTGGGGAGCCGGAACTTCCGCCCGGTCGACGCGCTGAGCCGACGCGCGAACTCGTTTGCTTCGGTCCAGGTCACACGCTCCGCAGGCAAGTCCGCGCCATCGTACTGGCTTGGGTTCTTGCCCATCACCGCCCTGAATAGAGCCTGCGAGACCTCCGTCTTTGCGAAATAGAATCCTCGAGTCAGCGTCACCGTTCGGACGGGTCCCTCGTCAGCCTTGACCGTCGATCCCATCGAAAACGACCCCGGATCGACAAGCACGAGCTCGATAGAGCCCGCGCCTTTCACCGGTACCGAGATGCGACGTTCGGTCCTGTCTCTTGCAGCCGCGCCCGGCGCAGGTTTCCTGGTCGTCTTCTGCGCCGAAGCGACGATTCCCTGGCCGGCCACAATACCGAGGCAACCGAGCCCGAGAAACAGAGAGAGAGATCGTGAGAGACCACGACGGCGAAGTGGGTTCGTCATACGTGCGTGCCCGCGGCGCCCGTCGCCGCCCGGTTCGTTGTGGTGATGTCGAATGTAATGTGACTGGTGAGCCCGTCGGTGATTGGCATCGCCCGACGAGAAACTCTGTACCACGGATGAATCGGCTGGCGCGAGGAATTTCGTCCGTGGACGAACACAGAACGGCCAAATCGGTGGGGTACGCTTCAGCCATGCGCGGATCTGCTCGATCTGTGCAATCCGTGGACCCTATTGTCCGTCCCAGTTACCAACGAGCGGGACCGCATTCGGCGGTCCATAGCTGAAGACCAGGTTTGCAGCACCTGGGGAGTTCGAGTTGCGCAGAAACCAGGTGCCGCCAGCTGGAATGTAGATGCCGACCGTGTCGATGCGATCCGCATTCCAGTCGCCCGCGAGCGGTGTCGCGTTCGACGGCCCGTAGCTGAAGGCAAGGTCCGCCCCACCCGGCGAGTTCGTGTTCTTCAGGAAGAACGTCCCGGTCGAAGGCGCGTAGATTCCCACGGTGTCGCGACCGTCTCCGTTCCAGTCGCCCGTGATCGGCAGAAACTGACTGCCCCCAGGTCCGAAGAAGAACACGATGTCGGCGCCGCCGGGCGCATTCGCGTTGCGCAGGAAAAACGCCCCCGACGCCGGGTCGTAAAGACCGATCGTGTCCATTCCATCCCCGTTCCAGTCGCCGACAAGCGGCGTGTATCCGGCACCGCCAGCTCCGAAGCCGAAGACCCGGTTCGCTCCTCCCGGCGAGTTCGCGACGCGAAGGAAGAAATTCCCTGTCGCTGGATCGTAGAGACCTGGCGAGACCACGCCATTGCCGGTGAAGTCGCCTGAGACCGGCACCCATCCAAGTCCGGCGGGTCCGTAGCCGTACACGAGTGTGGCGCCACCCGGCGAGTTGGCGTTCCGCACGAACCACGCGCCCGTCGACGGGAAGTAGATCCCGGGTGTGTCGGTCCCGACAGCGTTGACACCGTTTCGCAGCGGTCCGCCACGGCCGGTACTCCACAGAATCCGCGCATTCGCCGAGTTGCCGACATCGTAGGCGACACAGCCGCTCGACGAGGTTCCGACGACGATCTCGATATCGGCGTCCGCGTCGATGTTTCCTATCGCCGGCGCGGCGAGTCCGCCGTTCCAGTCTCCGGCCGGGAATGAGGCCGGAAGCGCGATCGGCGCAAAGAGCTGGTTGCCAAGATGATCGAGGACGTGGAGGTGTCCGACGCCGTTGCCTGCCTTCTCGGGCCAGGACGTGAGAATGACCTCGGCGTCGCCGTCGTTGTCGAGATCGACGATCGCCGGTTCGCTGGCGAAGCGGATGCCGGCGCCAGGGATGTCGTACGGCCAGTTGCCGTGTTGCGTTTTATCGAGCCAATAGGCGTGCAGGCGACCGTCGTAGGATGGAAAGAGGATCTCGCGCAGCCCGTCGCCATCGAGGTCGACCACGACCGCGTTGTGAACGTTGTTCTCGATGATGTTGAAGTCTTCGGACAGTGGTCCGGCATTGGCTGGAGGCGAGGGAATCGAGGTCCAGTTGAATCCGCTTCCGCTCCACCGGGTGCGATCCATGTTGAGGATCCACGGCATTATGTAGAGATCGCCGTCCTCGTTGTCGCCGATGGCGCAGTTGTACACGTCGCCCGGAACGATCATCTCGAAGGCGCCGTCGAGGTTCACATCGGCAATCGCCGGAGCGCAGTTAGCGAAGTTCGGCCGATGTTCGGTCCCGCAGTTCGCGAAGCCGACGAGGTCGACGGAATGGTCGACGTGCACCCCGACCTGGCTCCAGACCTTGTTCGCGCCGTAGATGGCGTTGGCCATCAGCTGATTTCCGCCGCGGTCGAGCGATGTGATGTAGTGCGTGTCGGTCGGCACGATGATCTCGCGGAATCCGTCGGCGTTGAGGTCTCCGACCGTGACGTTCTCGTTGAACATCCCGGCACCGAATCCCGGCTCGCCGTTGCGTCGGGCCGGCCAGCCTGGCCGCACGCTGCCATCCGGCTCGTAGACCGACATCTGCTGCGTGCCGCCTGGCGATGCGCGCGCGACGACGATCTCGAGTTGTCCGTCGTTCTCGAGGTCGGCGACGGCGACGGTGCGGACTTCGCCTCCTCCGAACGGGTTTCGGGTCCAGACCGTTCCACCCGAGGCGTTGTATACGGTCAGCTGGTCGCCTCCGCGCCCGGCGATGACTTCGAGCGTGCCGTCGCCGGTCAGATCGGCAACGGCAACACCTGGCCAGACCCGTTGGCCGTTCGTCGCACGCCACTCGGTAGTACCGGTGGCGCCGTCGATCGACACTACGTCGTAGGCTCCCCAGACGACTTCAGCAGTGCCATCGCGATCGAGGTCGACGATGACGGGGGACGAATACCAGCCCGTGTCGCACCCGCCAGCTTCGCAGCCGCCGCGCATCCACTTCTGGACGGGCGCGTCGAAGGCCGGCGCCAGGGGTTGCTGGACTGCGAGCGACGTGACGCCGGCGGAGAAGAGCGTGACCGCGCTGGCGAGACCTGCGCAGGCGGATCGTCGATTGAACTTCAGCATGGCGAGCTTTCCTGGCGAACGGGCGTGCTCGAAGGGCATCGAGCGGGGGCGACGGAGGCGATCGTACGCCCCGGTGGCGGGGCGGGACAAGTCTAAGCCCTGCGACCTCCGTGTCTCGGTGTCTCCGTGCCTCCGTGTCTCCGTGTCTCCGTGTCTCCGTGTGCGGAGCTCTTATTGTTGGTCTAAGAGCTTCGCACGCGGAGGCACTGAGGCACTGAGACACGGAGGTTCGGCGGCGGCGACTCTGGCACGGGGTTCGCTCCGATCCTCTCGAAGACCCAGAAGGGGTCGTCTATTGCGGAATATTCACCGATCGGTGGATGTTCCTGACGCGAGTAACGACCGGGAGGTTTCATCATGACGAGGAACACGGCGGCTCGTACACTCCAGTTTTCGGCAGCGCTGACGGCCCTCGCGTTCGCCGTGGTGCTTTCGATGGGCTCAGCTCCGTGCGGGACTGCACAGGACACCAGGCTGAAGCCAAAGTTGGTTGCACCGCAGTCCTACACGCCCAGTCCTCCCTCGAAGGAGAGCGATCTTGGCAAGCGTCTGTACGGCCGACTCAAATGCGCGGACTGTCATTCGATCGGCGGAAAGGGCGGTGTGGCCGGACCCCCTCTCGACGGAATCGGTGCCCGGCGCGAAGAGTGGTTCCTGATCGGCCAGATAAGCGATCCGCAGGCCTTCACCGACGAGTTTCCGGAACTGAAGGCCTGGGAGCCGAGCTACATGCGGCACGAGGTCGTATCGGCGATGGACGTTCGCGCGATCGTGGCGTACCTGATGACGCTGCCGGAACCGAAGGGTGGTTACTCGGTCGGCAAGCACGATCCGAAGACTGCACCCGAGGCCGCCGCGCCACCGAACGGCTGGACTGCGCTCGAGGAGAGCGATTTGAGCGCGCGAGGCCGGAAACTCTACTTCGACGTCGGCTGTGCGTCATGCCACGCGATCGGACGGTACGGCGGGATGTTCGGGCCGAGACTCGACGGGATCGGCGGTCGACGGTCGCGGGCCTTCATCTCGGCGTATGTGTCGAGCCCGCAACTCGTCGCGCGACATCGCCGGGACGGCGGACTCGTGCCTACGGTCATGCCGCCGCTCGATCTGAACTCAGGCGACGTGGAGGCGATCACCGAGTTTCTGTTGACGTTGCCGGATCTCGGGACGCCGTAGCGTTGCGAGCCCCTATGCCTCCGTGTCTCCGAGGCTCTGTGCCTCTGTGTGCGAAGCTCTTTGTCTCTTCCAAAAGAGCTTCGCACACAGAGACACCGAGGCACCGAGACACAGAGTTCCAACGTGTCCGCA
Organism: uncultured Clostridia bacterium; assembly: GCA_964641945.1. Classification (GTDB taxonomy): domain Bacteria; phylum Acidobacteriota; class Blastocatellia; order UBA7656; family JADIYM01; genus JADIYM01. Next base: position 1,668 of record CAZXLQ010000203.1, on the reverse strand, counting down.
CGGACGCCTCGCAATGGACCACGTGGTAGACTGCCCGCCGTGCGCCGCGGCAAGTCACCCTCCCCGTCCCTCCAACCATCTCTCGAGGCCGTCCGCCGCGCCGCTGAGCTCTACGTTCAGGTACGCCAATCGCGCGCCCCGGCGGACCTCGTCTTTGCCCGTGACTTCAAGGCGCGGCCGCTCAAGTATTCCGCCTCGCGCGGCGAGGCCGCGTCGCTGGCATACATCGCGCTGCGCCGCGGTCTATACCTCGATGAGCTGATGGATCTCGCGGATCGGTCGCGACAGATGCCGCCAATGGAGCCCGGCTCGCAGGCAATCGCGTTTGCCCTGCTCGACGCGCAGCGCTGGAAGCGTCCCGAGACACTCGACGTCATTGCGACGGCGTTCCGGATGCGCCGCCCAGAGGTCAATGCGCTCGCCGAGTTCTTCGACTCGAAGCGCGGTCTGCCGAATTATCGAACGAAGGCCGGGACCTGGCTCGCCAAGAGGCTCGGGTTCCCCGAGTGGATCGTCAGCCGCGTGAGGACGCGCTTCAGCAAGGAGGTCTCGGCCGCGCTCACCGCGCTCAACGAGGAGCCGCCGCTGGCTGCGCGCGTGAATACGGCCCTCGGAACGCTCGAGTCGGTCGCCGCGGCGCTCGCCGCCGAACACATCACCTCGGAGCCCGGCACCTTGTCGCCCGACGCGCTGATCCTGTCGCGCGATCACGACGTGTTCGCGACCGAGGCATTTCGCTCGGGATTGTTCGAGATCCAGGACGAGGGCAGTCAGCTCATCGGCCACATCGTCGCGCCTCAGCCCGGACAACGCGTGCTCGATCTGTGCGCCGGCGCCGGCGGCAAGACGCTGCATCTTGGTGCGCTCATGCAGGGTAAGGGCGAAGTCATCGCGTACGACGCTGACGCGCGGAAGCTGACGCGGGCCAGGAAGCGCATACGACGATCGGGACTGCAGAACGTGCGCCTCGTCGAGTCGGAAGAGGCTTATCGGGACGTCGTCGCGCGGCTCGGCGGGAAGTTCGACCGGGTGGTCGTCGATGCGCCGTGCTCCGGACTCGGCACCGTGCGCCGATCGCCGGACATCACGTTGCGGATAACGGAAGAGGACGTTGCCCGCCTCTCAGCCATCCAGTCGGAGTTGCTGGAGCAGGCTGCGGGACTGGTGGCGCCCGGCGGACGGGTCGTGTATGCGACGTGCTCGATCCTGGATGACGAAAACGGGGCGCCGGTGCGGGCCTTTCTTAAGGCGCATCCGGAGTTCCGTGTCATTCCGGCTGCTAAGGCGTTTCCCGCTGGACCGGAGTACGACGCGGCGCGGGCAGCGGCGGGCGACATGAAGTACTTCGAGCTGTGGCCGCATCGGCACGGAACCGACGGGTTCTACGCGGCTGTTCTGGAGAAGACCGTGGCCCCGGACGTGAGTAGCGTGGCGACTGGGTCAGCTGGCACGTTTTCGAACGGGCCGCGAGAAGAGGCTATCGGTGACCCAGAACCCGGAGCGTAGCGAGGGGGATGTCCCACAGCTGGCGCTTGTCAGGGTCAGAAGTCCAGCGAGCGGCCAGACGTGCTGAGCGAGTGCGGTCGGGAGAGCGGTCCCCGTCGGCCGCAGGCCGCGACGTGCGGTCGGGAAAGCGGTCCCCGTCGGCCGCAGGCCGCGACGTGCGGT
>CAZXLQ010000202.1:9627-9789 GCA_964641945.1 uncultured Clostridia bacterium | reverse complement strand
GGAGAGTTGACAGGATTGACGGGATTCGAAGAGGGATGAACAGGAGTCTGCTCCGGATCAGCCGAGGGGCTTTGAACATTGCGCGCAGCGCTTTGGAGTGCGGCGTGAAGCGCCGCTTTGGATCAGGTTCGGGGGTGCCGTCTCGGATTGGATCTCCTTCCG
>CAZXLQ010000202.1:3651-9617 GCA_964641945.1 uncultured Clostridia bacterium | reverse complement strand
GCGCCGCTACCCGCCGCACTCCAAAGCGCTTCGCGCAATGGTCGAGGCGCACGTTCCCCTCAAGTCTCCACCCGCTCACGGATCCAGCGGCATTGTTGGGATTCATGGCGAATCCTCTTCGGAATCCGGTTCATCCTGTCGACTATCCAGACATCAGGATGCGGTCGACGAGGGAGGGGATCTGGGCGGCGTGGAGCCAGTCGGGGCGGCGGCGGCCGTCCTGCGTGGTGCAGGTGAGGGCCTTCTCGCGCATGGATTCGGGGATGGACTCGGCGCCGCACGCCGCGCCGACGAGGCCGCCGACGATGCAGGCATTCGTGTCGGTGTCACCGCCGCCCGCGATCGTCTCGCGGATCGCCGAGACGTAGTCCGTTCCCGCGAGCAGGTGCCGGAACGCGTGCGTGAAGCCGATCTGGACGAAGCCGATCTGCGGCATGTACGCGACGTCCTTGCCGCGCCGCGCGTCGGCGAGCCAGCGCTGGACTTCCTCGACCGCGGACGTCTCGGCCCAGCCTTCGGCCGCCGCGAACGCCGCCTCGCGATCGCCGGGCGTACGGATGAGTTCCGAGATCGCGATCGCATAACACGCGACTGCGCCGGCCGCACTCGGATTCGGATGCGAAAGCCGCGAGTCCGCGATCGCGCATTCCGCCAGGCGCGAGACGTCGGTCCCGCCATTCGCGCTGCAGGCCGCACTCGAGCCCCACACGCCGAGCGGCGTCGCGCGCATCAGGCTGCCGTTCGCCTTCGAGCCCGCGTTGCGCAGAGCCGACGCCCGCGTCATCGCCGACGCGTAGCCGTCCTTGCGGCAGACCGCCGCCCACTCCGACTCGTGGAAACACCCCAGTCCGTTGCGCGTCGTCGTGCCGATGTCGAACGGCGGCGAGTCGATCCACTTCGCGTACGACAGCGCGATCCGCTCGAGGTCGAAGCCCCCGTCGGCGAGCGCCCGCGCAAGGCAGAGCGTCAGCTCGCCGTCGTCCGTGATCTGGCCGGGCGCGACGCGCCAGCAGCCTCCGCCGGGCATCGTCAATGCCTGGTCGACGCGCGCCGCCGTCAGGTCGCCGCTCGTGAACTCGAGCACCGCGCCGGCTGCGTCGCCGATACAGGCGCCGAGTGCCGCGCCCAGCGCCGCATCGCGGGGGTCTTTGGGTTTTGGGGACATGAGAGTGGACAGGATTATCAGGATTTGCTCCGGATTGACAGGATCAGATTCTGTCTTCTGACTAAGCGAATCGTGTCAAGCCTGATAATCCCGAAATCCTGTCCACTCTCCTCTTGCGCGCAACTCCTGCGGCAACAGGCTCGCGTAGCAGAACTCGTTGACCGGCGTCGCGACCCCGCATTCGCGGCCCAGTCGGACGACCGCGCCGCACCAGGCATCCAGCTCCGATCGCCGGCCGCCCTCGATGTCCCGCTGCATCGACGTCGTCCCGTCGAAGGCAAGCCCGTCGATTAGCACCATCGCCCGCGCTACGGCGTCGTCAGGCAGCGCGATTCCGTGGGCGCGCCCGACGTCGTGGATCTCTCGCATCGACGACTCGAGCATCGCCCGCGTCCCGGGCATCGCACGCGTGACGCCCACGGGTACGCGCGAGACCGCGCCGACCCCGCCCATCGAAACGACGAAGAGGAACTTCTCCCACATGGCCGTAAGGATGCTCGACGGAATCCTGGCCTGGATGCCGGCGCGCTCGAGCACTTCGCGCAGCGCTTCGGTCCGGGCGCTCGGCCGGTCGTCGAGCTCGCCGAACTTCACGAAGTTCACCGTGCCGAGGCTCGTGATGACGCCGGGCTCGGTGACGCGGCTGATGGTGCCGCACGTGCCGCCGAGCACGCGTGCCTCCCCGAGTTCGGCGGCGAGTATCGATGGCGCGTCGACGCCGTTCTGGAGCGGCACGACGAACGTCCCGGGGCCGAGCATCGGGAGCGCGGCCCGGGCGGCGTCCGCCAGTTGCCAGGTCTTCACGCCGAAGAGGATTGCGTCGACCGTTCCGGCCTGCGACGGATCGTCGACGGCGACGGCCGGGTGGACCGTGACTTCGTCGACGGGAGTCGTCAGCCGCAACCCGCGTTCGCGGATCGCGCGCAGGTGCTCGCCCCGCGCGACGAACACGACGTCTTCGCCCGCGGCTGCGAGGCGGGCACCGAAGTAGCCGCCGGCGCCGCCTGTTCCGTATATGGCAATCCGCATGCGTTGTCGCTCCGTGTGATCGTTGTTCCGGGCCGCGAGAGCATATCGCGGTTCCCTGGTCAGAAATAAAAAGCTGGACAATTGTCCAACTTCCGCAGTACTCTCTGGACTCGAAAAGGAGGTACAGGGCCTGTGAATGCCATCCAGACTCGGAGCTTCGTGACCGGCGGTGGCCGGTCGTTTCGCAGGGAGCACGCAGTTCGGTGCTTTGCGCAGACGGGACCGCCGTCGTCGTGCCTGGTTGCGGAGGAGACGCGACTGCACCGGATGATCGATGGAAGCTGGGTGCTCGAGGCGTGGAACTACGGCGAGGACGGGGTCGACCGCTGGTTCCGGCCGGTCACGGCCGAGCGCGCTTCGTGGTGGCTGCGCGTGAACGGATTCGAGGACGAGGCCGCGTCGACGGCGCAGCCGGCCTGGAACGAGCGACAGCCGCGCGGGAGCGGATTCGTCGCGGCCGGGGCGGTCGCGGCCGAGTGGTTCTCGTCGACGGCAGCAGAGCTCGAGGGCGTCGGGTAGGACGGTTTTCGATGCCGCGACGGCGCGAGGTGCATTGCGCGAAGCGCTGTGGAGTGCGGCGTGAAGCGCCGCTTTGGATCGTGTTCGCCGGCGACCCGTATGTGACGGAAGAGAAAGCGGCGCTTCACGCCGCACTCCAAAGCGCTGCGCGCAATGTTCGCGGGTCGAAAGTAACAAATTGTAGTTGATTCAAACTTTTTTCTTGACATCTGGTCGGATCGGCCGTATCTTCCGGACTCGCGCCGAGGCGCCAGCTCGTAGAGGAGGGACTGACGAACGTGTTTACGACTGCAATCGCCGAACTCGCCAGTTCCCGCCAATGCAGCGGCAATCGAAACGGAGCGTTTGCACCCTAGTTCATCGAACCAGGGTATCGACACGCTCCCACCCCTCGCGAGATCGCAGGCGGTGGGTTTTTCATTTTCCGGACCGAACGACGGGGAAACGACGAAGGAAGGAGGACACCGACATGATGATTCACGTTCGCAACGACGGCCGCTCGCTCGACCTGCTCGCCGAGGACCTCCGGGTCACCGCCGTGATGTCGGACCGCGAGATCCGCCAGGCGGTCGCGCGTCACGTCGACGTCGCCCTCGACGCGTTCGAGGACCTCGTCGTCGATCGCCGGCCGAGCGGCGACATCGTCCTGCGGCCGGAAGCAGTCTACGGCTGACTCGACTCACCAGGGGCAATCGGTCGCTGACCACTGTCCATCCGGTTCGTTCGCTTCGCGACCCGACTCGAGAAACGTACACACAACACCCTGTTAAGGTGAAGGTTATAGGTTCGACTCCTATCGGGCCCGTTCGTATGGGCCTGTAGCTCAACGGTAGAGCGTCAGTGAATTAGTTTTTCGGACTTTCGCGGACGGACGGACCGGGTGGCCAGTGGCCAGCGACCGGTTCCCCAATCCCGGAGCGATGACACGCGCCGGTTCACAACGCTTCCGCGGCCATCGAGCTCCGCGAGGCCACGATCTTTGCATTTCGGGCGCCGGGTTCACCGGTCGTCGCGTCCCAACCTGAGAAGCTTACACACTGGTAAGGCTGGCGAAAGCCAGTCGAGGTTCGAATCCTCCCTTGCCCTGTAAAGGGCGCAACGCGGAACGCTTTTCGAACTCACGCGACGGCCGATGTGCCCGACGCCCGAACTCCTTCGACCTGCCCGCGCTGCCGCGCGTCGATTCGTCGATGCTGCGGCGTGCGGAGCGCCTCGGCCGATCCGGCGGCGGCTCACCGCCGCCGGGTGGCCTCGAGGCTCGCATTTCCTTGAACACACGCGGACGCCCGGGTAGTTTGCTCGCGGCGTCCGCCTCGCATCCTCGAATCGTCCGCGAGGCCTGCTCGCTACCGCTCGCGGTTCTGAAACCGCCGTCGTCGCACCTTTAGAACCAAAGTCGCTAGTTTCAGAACCGCAAGCGGTAGCGAGCAGGCCTCGCGGACGCCCCTTGATTCACTCCGCCCGACCCTTGAATGGTCACGGCGCCCTCACTTCCGGAGTCTTCGCATGTCGACCACGAACGAGCACGATCACCGCCTGGCCATGCTCAACAGCTTCCTGACGACCCCGCACCGGAAGCTCGAAGACGTCGCGCCCCTGCACGCCGAGATGCGCAAGGGCGACCCGATCTTCTACGGCCACCTCGCCGTCTGGTACGTGGCCGAAGGCGACGTGCGCGACCACAAGGAAGTCATGATCGCGAACCTGCTCGTGAGCGATCTCGAGGAGCACCGCGAGGCGGGCTTCGTCCTGCTTCAGCGGATGCCGCCGTATCAGGTCTCGCGCATCGTCGACTTCATCCGCAAGACGCGCAAGTCGCTTCCGAACTCGACGCGCACGGCGGTCAAGACCTTCCTGCGCGCGCGCGAGGAGGACGACGCGTTCTTCGACGGCGCGGCCGTGCGGCAGCGCCAGGCGATGAAGCACCTCTACGCCGCACTGCACATCAAGCCGAGCGCGCGGGCCGAGGCGACGCTCTTCCGCAACGAGCCGCCGCCGGACAGTCCGTCCTACGGCATCAAGCTGCTTGCGAAGGCGACCGACCCCGGCGAAGCGGCCCGGATCATCGTCGACTACAAGATCCCGTTCACGAGCGCAGTCGGCGCGATCGGCAAGATCACCCCGGCGATTCTCGTGGCGCTCATCAACGCGATGTCGCCGGCCGAGGTCATCAACAACCTGAAGGCCATCAAGGCGCGCGGTGCGTTCGACAATCCGGAGGTGAAGGCGCTGATCGACGCGAAGCTAAAGGACGCGTCGTCGTCGAAGCGCGTGTCAGCATTCAAGGCACTCAAGGCCGCCGACGTCGCGAGCGTCGATGCGGACACGACCGAGCGGCTCGAACGTGTCGCGAACGAGCAGGTGCGCCGCAAGGCGGAGATCAAGCGCTCGACGGCGCTTTTCGTCGACAAGTCGTCGAGCATGACCGAGGCGATCGAGGTCGGAAAGCAGCTCGCGGCGATGATCTCGGGCGTGACGGTGGCCGAGCTGAAGGTGTACGCGTTCGACACGATGGCGTACGAGATCACGGCCAAGGGACCGGACCTCACTGACTGGGAGAAGGCGTTCCAGCACGTGTTTCCGAACGGCGCGACGTCGATCGGCGTGGCGCTCGAGACGATGCGCCTGCGCAAGCAGGCGGTCGAGCAGATCGTCATCGTCACGGACGAGGGCGAAAACACGACGCCGTTTTTCGCGACGGTGTACCAGCGGTATTCGCACGAGCTGGCAACGGCGCCGTCGGTCGTCATCGTGAAGGTCGGACAACACAGCACGCATCTCGAGCGGGCGCTCCAGGGCGCTCATATCGAGTTCGAGGTGTACACGTTCGAGGGAGACTACTACTCGATGCCGAACCTGCTGCCGATGCTCGCGCGTCCGTCGCGCCTCGAGCTGCTGCTCGAGATCATGGACACGCCGCTGCCTGTCCGGCAGGAGGGCGCGGGGAAGGGAGCCGATGCGTGAGAGGTGAAGTAGCGCGCGGGTGGTCCCGCGGTCCAGCCGGGAGACCCGAGCGCTACCGCGCCCGGTACTGATGCTCAGAGGATGCACAACCAGCGAGGAGGCGACCGATATGCATGAGGCCATGTACGCCCCAGCCGGGAGACCCGAGCGCTACCGCGCCCGGTACTGATGCTGAGAGGATGCCCAACCAGCGAGGAGACCACCGATAGGCATGAGGCCATATACGCCCCAGCGGGGAGACCCGAGCGCTACCGCGCCCGGTACTGATGCTGAGAGGATGCCCAACCAG
>CAZXLQ010000202.1:0-3551 GCA_964641945.1 uncultured Clostridia bacterium | reverse complement strand
CCAGGAAACGACCCATCAACATGCGGCCAGGTACACCAGGCATCGATACCGTGAGCAGCAGCGCGCGGGTTTCTCGGCAGGATACGCCGGGCATCAGTACCGTGCGCTGTAGCGCACGGGTCACCCCGCAGGATTCGCGGACTGCGGCACGGGGAGGGAGGACGAGTTGATTTCAGGGCTCAACCACGTCGACCTGGTGTTCGTCGTCGACACGACGGGCAGCATGGGTCCATTCATCGACGACGCGAAGCGCCGGCTCGTCGACTGTGTCGGCGAGCTCGTAAAGTCGCAGGCGATCGACCTGCAGGTCGGGCTCGTCGAATATCGCGACCATCCTCCCCAGGAGGCGTCGTTCGTGACGAGGGCCTATCCGCTGACCGGCGACCTCGAGACGGTCCGCGCGACGATCGCCGGCCTCTTCGCCGCCGGCGGCGGCGATGCGCCCGAGGCAGTGTTCGACGGCGTGCTCGCCGCGTGCCGCGACTCGCACTGGCGCGCGACGAGCTGCCGGTTCGCGGTCCTCGTCGGCGATGCGCCGCCGCACGGGTATGCAGCCCCGTCCACGCGGGATCGGCGCAGCGGCGCTCGGCGCGATGCGCACGAGGTGCGTTGCACGTGCGGCCTCCGCATGCAGGACGTCACCGCGGCAGCCGAGGACCACCGCACGATCGTCCACGCCCTGCCGTTCGGCGGCGACGCGACGGCGCGCGCGGCGTTCACCGAAATCGCCAACGCCACGGGCGGATCGTGCGCCGCCGTCGGCACCGGTGCCGGCGTGGTCGAACGCATCGTGAGAGTCCTCGAGGAAGAGTTCGCCAACGTGGACTTCGACGCTCGGGTGCTCGAGACCGTCCGGTCGATCGCGAGCCTCGACACTGCAGACGTCACCGAGGCGATCGCCGCGTCGCGGCTCGAGGTCGCGCGATCGATCGCGCGTCTCGGACGCCGCGGGTTCCTGGGTGACTTCGCGCTCGCGCCCGCGTCGGCGGAGTAGGAGTCCCTGGCGTCATTGCGCGGCCTTTGCGCCTTTGCGAGAAACTGATTCCCGGATCCAGTTTCTCGCAAAGACGCAAGGGTCTCGCAAAGGCGCAGGGAGATGGCCGTTTGTTGCTGATTGAGATATGAAATTCCATGAGAAATCACGAGCAGAAAAGATAGGCGCATGGACATTCGAAAGCTCATCGACGACCTCGCAACCCGCGAGCGGGCACTCGAAGGCACGCGCTTCGTGGCGCCGTGCGTGCGCGGAGGCGCGGTTCGGACACGCGTCGCCGGGCTGCTCGCGACGTTTGCGCCCGACCCGTCGAATTTCGAGGGCTGGGGCGTGTTCGAACCGGTCGACCGCGACACGGCGAGACTCGTGGAGGAAGCGGACCTCCCGCTCGTCGACCGTTACCTCGAGGTGCTGAAGCCCGGCATGCGCTTCGTGCTCGGCCACAGGGTCTCAGGCCGGACCTGGTCGGCCTATCCGGCGAACGAGTCCGACGCGAAGCAGCGCGGTGTCGGCGCACGTCCGGTGCTCATCCACCTTGTCGCGGAGGAAGTTGCGGGCTTCGACGTCGTCGCGGCGCGATCGGACGGTGCATCGTTGTGGTTCGACTCGGCGGACAGGCAGGCCGACCCCGCGCTTGCGGAGTACCTTCGCGCATCGATGCGAGGCCTCGTGTCAACCGACGCGTTGCGGTCGCCCGGACTTACGCCCGAGATGCGGATTGCCTACTCCATGTCGACCGAACAGCTTCGCGAGTTTCGGGCGCGGACGGAGCGGGCGAAAGGTGAAGCGCGCCTGCGCGGCGCACTGAGGCTCGGGGGCGGACAGCTCGTCGACTTCCGCAGCCAGGATCTCTGCTGGGTCGTCGAGTGGACGACGAGTCTTGGCGAGCGCCAGACCTCGGTCGTAATGAAGGACGACCTGACGGTCGTGTCGTCGGGAATATGCCTGAGCGGGCAGGACCGCGACTTCGACCTCGAATCGCTCGTCGGCGTCATCGAGCAGTCGTGGGAGAACTGAGGAGAGAAACGCGTGAGCATGCATCATCACGAACGTCTGCACCGCGGCTCCGAGCTGATGGACCGGCTCGCGACGTTTCGCGTATACATCTGCGGCGCCGGCGCGCTCGGCGCGAACATCACCGAGACCCTCGCGCGCTGCGGCTTCAAGGCACTGCGCGTCATCGATCGCGACCGGGTCGAGGAGCGCAACCTGTCGACGCAGCCCTGGCAGCGTTCTGACATCGGCGCGCAGAAGGCGAAGATTCTCGCGAACACGCTCTATCGGGCCGTCGGAGCGACGGTCGAGTGGAAGACCGAGACGCTCGACGCGTCGAACGTTGAAAAACTGGTCTCCGGGGCGGATCTCGTCGTCGACACGTTCGACAACAGCGCATCGCGGCGGGCGGTTGCCGAATACGCGGCGCGTTCGGGAAGGCCGTGCCTGCACGCGGGAATGGCGGCCGGCTTCGCCGAGGTCATCTGGAACGAGGCGTACCGCATTCCGTCGGACGCGAACGACGACGTGTGCGACTACCCGCTGGCGCGAAACCTCGTGATGCTCACGGTGGCGATCGCGTGCGAGTCGGTGATCTCGTTTGCCGCCACGGGCGAGCGCCGCAGCTTCACCGTGACGCTCAGGGATTTGCAGGTCTCGCCGTTCGAGTGAGGAGAGTGGACAGGATTTACAGGATTTTTCAGGATTAACAGGATACAGAACTGCTTGGTTGTTCGGACGGTCCCGATACCACCAGAAAGAATCCTGTTAATCCTGAAAAATCCCGTAAATCCTGTCCACTCTCCTCAGTTCACAACCACGTTGACCGCGACGCGCCAGCGGGGGTCGCGCGGGGCTGAGTCACGGAGACGACGCGGGTCGAGCGGCGTCGTGATCGGCGCCGCGTCGGCGACGTAGGCAGCGAGCGGGCCAGTGACGGCCGATGCACCGATCCGGTCGAGCAGGTACCCGAGCCGCTGGACCGCCGGCATCTCCGCGTGACGCGCGGCGACGACGAGCTTCTCCGCATCGAGGCGGTCCGCCAGTCCGACGAGCACGAGCGCGAGGCTGTCGAGCCCGCCCGCGTGCTGCGGGTACGCCGCGAGGTCGACGGCCGTTGCTTCGGGTGTCGAGACGGCGACCTCGCCGCGCGGCGTCGCGAGCATCTGCACCGGCACGGCGGCGGCGCTTTTCTTCGCCACGAAGATGACCCGAACGTCGCCGCAATGGATCGCCGGTCGATTGTCGACCGTGACGACCTGGGTCGCGGCCGGCTCGTCGATGCCGGCGCCGTGGCGCCGCGCGGCCGAAAGCAGCCCGATGTAGTAGGGCGCGCCGACGAGCGCCATCAACTCCGGAAGGAACTGGTCCGCGGGAGGGCAGCCGGCCGCCCGGTGCTCGGGTGAAACGAGAATGTGGAAGCCGCGCATCGGGGCGGCGATCGCTCCACGATGTTTGAGTCGACGGATCGCCGCCCGGGCGGCGATGTCCGAAAGCCCCAGGGCTTCGGCTGCCTCCTCGGTCGTGAAGTGATATCGCCCGCCAAGCGCGAGCTGGTCGATGT
>CAZXLQ010000201.1:0-9822 GCA_964641945.1 uncultured Clostridia bacterium | reverse complement strand
AGACCGCCTCTACCCGTCAACTCCCGAGTCCGTGGGCGACGAAGACTCCGGCTCGGCGAATCCTTCGAACAGGTCGTCGAAACCGAGCTGCGCGCTGACGTAATCGTCGTGCGCATCTGCGTGCGCGCCGATCCGGTCGTTCGACTTCGCGAGTACACGCCGGACTTCCTTCAGGTTGAAGCGAACCAGCCGTTCGGTCACGTACACAGCCGGAATCCGGCCAGTGCGACGCAGCCGATGTATCGTCGTTTCACTGACCTGGAGATGATCCGCGAGCTGCTTTGCCGTCAGATAATCCGTCCGCTTGTCCGTCGATGGGTCGTTCATCTGTCTCGGTATCCCCTACGATCCGCCGACTCGCACGAGTTTGAGGACCGGTGCGTTGACGATTTCACCGCCAAGGACGTTCACGACGGTCGTGGCCGGCTGGTACCGGTCCAGCGACGCCGTCAGCCGGTAGCGACCTTCACCTCGCGGCACCCTGGTCGCGAAGAGACCCATTGAATCCGTTCGTGTTTCGCGACGAAACCCGGAAACGGGAGCTCCACTGTCGTCCGGAATGCGCTCGATGAGCACTTTTGCGCCGGCGATGGAGAGGCCATCGGTGTTGAAGACGCTGCCTCGGACGACGGAGCCCTGATCGGCCTCCGGCAACTCGACCTTCCGCTTGAGCTTCGTCTCGCGTCCGGCCGTCACCGTGACGACCTCGCGAAGCGCCGCATTGGAATAGCCGTCGGCCTCGAACTGCAGGCGGTAATCGCCTGGCAAAACGTCCATACGAAACACGCCCTTCTCGTCGGTCGTGCCTTCGGCGTCGGCGGCGCCGCTTGCAAGTACTCGGGCGCCCGCGATCGCCTTGCCCTTCGCATCGACCACTCGGCCCGAGAGCCTGCCGGTCGCGCCTTGCGCCGACACCGCGATGACGCACGCCGTAAGAACGAGCACTGCCGTGACAATTCGTGACTTCCGCATTCGGTACCCCGGATGGTGGATTGGCAGCAGTCTACTCCGAAAACGGAGGCGTTGGGAACGACGAGATCCGGCGTGATGTGCGGACCTCGAAACATCCGCATCGTTCTTTCGTCGACGCTTTCGGTTCAGATTGGTTACTATTCGGCGACCGACGCATCGACCCGTCAATTGGACGTGACTGCATGGAGATCGCCGGATTCAACTTCACCATCGGCCAGCTCGACGGATGCCGTCTGATCGAGAGCATTTTTCCGGCCGTGTTCGATCAGCACCGTCTCTGGGCCGTCGCCGCCAGTTATCCGCTTCTCTGGGAGGAGCAGATCCCAACCGTGACCATCAACGACGTCAGCGGAATGGGCGAGCTCGATGGCGAGGCGCCCAAGGTCCTCGCGTGGATCCTCCAGCAGAATCAGCTTCGCGCACAGATCGTGGCCACGTCGTGGGTGATTGGAACCAACGTGCGAGCCGGCGAACAGATCCGCGCCGTACTGCTGGAAGTCGGCCGGCCCACGGACACGATCTTCACGACCTTCGACGAAGCGAAGGTCTATCTGCGCGACCGGATCCGGGTGAAGCGCGAGGGTCTGAGTTCGTGACTCAGAGTCTCCGTGTCTCTGAGTCTCGGTGTGCGCAGCTCTTCAGACGCTACGCACACAGAGACGCAGAGACACGGAGTAGCAGGGTCGCTCAGTACCCCTCGTTCCAGAGGTTCTCGAACCGCGTGAATTCCTTCAGGAACGCGAGTTTCACGGTTCCAATCGGACCGTTGCGCTGCTTTCCGATAATGAGCTCGGCGATGCCTGAGTTCTCTTCCGTCGGGTCGTAGACCTCGTCTCGATAGATGAACGCGACGACGTCGGCGTCCTGCTCGATACTGCCCGACTCACGAAGGTCCGAAAGCTGCGGGCGATGTTCGGTGCGCGTCTCGGGCGCGCGTGACAGCTGCGACAGCGCGATCACCGGGACATCCAGCTCCTTGGCAAGCATCTTCAGGTCGCGCGAGATCTGCGAAACCTCGTTCGTACGACTGTCGGTCCGTCCCCTTCCCGAGATGAGCTGCAGATAGTCGACGACGAGCATGTCGAGCCCGTGCTCCTGCTTGAGCCGCCTCGCTTTCGCGCGCATCTCGAGCGTCGAGATTCCCGGCGAATCGTCGATGAAGATCTTCGATTCCGTAAGGCGGTGCAGTCCCTCCGCGAGCCGCGCCCATTCCTCCCGATTCAGGTAGCCGGTCCGGAACCTGTGGGCGTCGCAATGAGACTCGGAACAGAGCAGCCGCGAAACGAGCTGCTGCGCCGACATCTCGAGGCTGAAGACGCCGACCGAATAGCCGTTCCGGGCAGCGTACTGCGCGATGTTGAGCGCCAGGGACGTCTTTCCCATGCTCGGCCGTGCGGCCACGACGACGAGGTCAGAACGCTGGAACCCGGCCGTCAACTTGTCGAGATCCGTAAACCCGGTCGGCACGCCCGTGATCATCTCGGGACGGCCGGCCATGGCCTCGATTTCCTCGAGGCGCTTGTGCGCGATAGTGCCGGCGTCCTGGAAACCCTCGCGCATCCGATCCTCGGCGATGCTGAAGATCGCCTTCTCGGCAGTATCGAGAATCGTGTCGGCGTCGTCCTCCTGCTCGAAGCAGGACGCGATGATCTGATTCGACGCCGAGATGAGCTTCCTCAGCGTCGACTTCTTCTTAACGATCCGCGCGTATTGCTCGATGTTGTCGAGCCGCGGCATCGTGTCGATGAGGCCCGAAATGTAGGTGCCGCCTCCGACCTGCTCGAACTCGCCGACGCGGCGAAGCTCTTCGCCGAGCGTGATCGGATCGATCGCCCGGCCCATCTCGGACAGGACGACCATCTTCTCGTACACGCGTCGATGCGCGTCGAGGTAGAAGTCGTCGGTCCGCAACAGCTCCATCGCCTGATTGCACAGACGGTTGTCGAGGAGGATCGCGCCGAGCACGCTCCGCTCGGCCTCGATGCTGGCCGGCAGGCTTCGATCCAGAAACAGGTCTTTCGCGGACATGCGCGCCTCGGCTTACGACAAGGGTTCGAATCCGGACAGGCGTAAATCTGCCACAGATTCGCACCGATAGACACAGATACGGATCAGTCGCCCGTATCTGTGCCTATCAGTGAAGATCCGTGAACCGAATGACTACTCTTCGTAGTCCTCGTATTCGTCCTGGTGCGCATCCGCGCCTTCGCCCGGAGCCACCGGATCGAATCCGGGAATGGCGGGAGCGGCCTCGACAGGCGCCGAGCCCGCTTCGTCGCCGCCTTCGGCCGTCACTAAGATCTTGATGGGAACGAGCACGTCGCGGTGGAGCCGCAACGAAACCTCATGCTCACCCGTCGTCTTGATGGCATCCTTCATCTTGATGCGGTGACGATCGACCGTGTGACCCGCGGCCTCGAGTGCGTGAACGATGTCGAGCAGCGTCACCGACCCGAACAGACGGCCTTCCTCGCCCGCCTTTCGCTCGAAGCTGAGCGAGAGACCGAGCAGGTTCTTGCTCGATTCCTCCGCAGCTGCGCGCTCGCGCGCCTCGCGCTTCGTCAGCACGTTGCGCTCGGCCTCGATCTGCCGGACGTTTCCGGCCGACGCCTCGACGGCAAGTCCGCGAGGCAACAGGTAATTGCGGCCGTAGCCGCGACGCACGCGGACGATTTGTCCGCGATCTCCCAGATGTTCCAGATCCTCCCGGAGGAGGACTTCCATGTACGCCATGTCGATGGCCTCCTTTCGGTTAGTCCGTTGTGTAGGGCAGGAGCGCCGCGTTGCGGGCTCGCTTGATGGCTCGCGAGATCATGCGCTGACTGACGGCGCTCGCTCCCGAGATGCGTCGCGGCAGGATCTTGCCGCGCTCGGGAATGTACTGCCTCAGCAGATTCACGTCCTTGTAATCGATGTAGTAGATCTTCTCCGCGAGGATCCGATCGACCCGACGACGGCGGACGAACCCGCCACGCTTTCTTCCTCTATTGGCTGACATCGATTACACCTCCTCCGTCGTTGCAGGCTCGCCTTCGGTATCCGGCACCTCTGTAAAGGCCTCGCGTTCGCTGTCGCGCTTCGACCGGCGACCGCCGCCGGACTGGGCACGTGCGTTGCGCTTCGCCTGGAGCTTCGCGGCCCGCTTAAGGTCCTCGTCGATGCGGATCGTCAGGTGACGGATGACCGACTCGGTGACGCGCAGGCGACGCTCAAGCTCGGCGATCTCCTTGCCGCTGCCTTCGATGGTGAAGACGACGTACGTACCTTCCGTGTGCGTAGTCGACAGCTTGCGGATCGGATACGCGAGGCGCCGCCGCCCCATCCGGTCGATTTTCGCCACCGTCGCGCCCTGCGACTCGGCGACGCCCTGAACCTGCTCGACGAGGGCGTCAACCGCCTCGTCGGCCTCGGTGGGCGACACGATAAAAAGCAATTCGTAAACTCTCACAGTGATCTCCTTATGGCTTGATCAGCCCCGCCCTTGAGGACGGAGCAAGGAGCGTTGCAGTGGTCGTTGTTGTGAAGCATTGCCACTGACTCAGTTGAAGCGCGCCATGGTCCGTTCGACTCCCTCGACGAGAATCGACTCAACGGCATCCGCCGCGGTCCACAGCATTTTGTCGACTTCCTCCCGCGCGGCGCGCGGAAGGGGCTGCAAAACGAAACGTGCGAGATCGGCCACCGGATGTTCCGGCGCAATTCCGAGCCGCACACGCGGAAATTCATTCGTACCGAGTCTTGCGATGATCGATTTCAGGCCATTGTGCCCGCCGGCCGAGCCGCCGGGTCTGACACGGATCTGTCCGAACGGAAGCGCGACGTCGTCGACGGCGACGATCACGTCAGCCGGCAACGCGTCGTAACGCGCGGACAGGGCCTTCACCGAATCACCACTCAAGTTCATGTAGGTCTGTGGCTTCGCCAGAGCGATTTCGATCCCGGCCAATCGGCCGCGCCCTACGTGGGCCTGGTCTTCCGGACGGTTCACACGGCACTTCGCGCGCTCGGCGAGCAGGTCGACGAGCAGAAAGCCGAGATTGTGTCGTGTGAACTCGTATTTAGCGCCCGGGTTTCCCAGGCCAACGATGAGCTTCATCGCAGGCAGTAGTTACGACGCCGCTGGCGCCGCCGGCGACTCCTCGTCCGTCGATTCCTCGGCCTTTGCTGCAACGATCGCAGCCACGAGGTGATCCCCCGGGGTCACGATGGTCACGTCGTCGCCGACCTGCAGGTCACGAACGTAGATGGACGCACCGGCCCTGAGCTCCGTCACGTCGAACTCGACGCCCTGCGGAATGTCGCGCGGCAGGCACTCGATCTCGATCTCGTGCAGGTGCGCTTCGAGCATGCCGCCCTGCACGCGGACACCGTGCGGAATCCCGACGAAGTCGATCGACACGCTCACGCGCGTCGTGCTCGTCATCGAGAGCCGCACGAGATCCATGTGGAGAGGTCGGTTCGAGACCGGGTCCAGATCCAGCGTGTGGATCTTCACTGGCGTCGACTCGCCACCTTCGACCGCCAGCGTGAAGATCGCGCCGCGGCCGGCCTCGGAGCGAAGGATCGCACCGAGCTCCCGGGTATTGATGGACACGGGAACGGCCTCCTGGCCCTCCCCATAAAGCGAGACGGGCAATCGGCCCGCGGCTCGAAGCCGGCGCGCGGCGTTCTTTCCGCGCTCATCGCGCTTCGACGCCTGCAATACGGTATCGGTAATCATCGAATGGCTACACTCCTTGAAGGCTCAACACTCTGGTCAAATAAAAAGTCGGCTGACGGAAGTCTCGTCGTGAATCGACGCGATGCAGTCCGCGAGAAGGGATGCGACGCTCAGATACGTCACCTTCCCCGTTTCGAGCGCGTCCGAGCGCTCGGGAATCGTGTTCGTCACGACGACCTGGGTCAACACGGACCGGCTGATCCGGTCGATGGCCGCCCCCGAGAAGAGGGCGTGCGTCGCGCACGCATAGACGTCCTTCGCGCCCTTGTCGCGTAGTGCCTGCGCGCTCTGCGTCAGCGTTCCGGCCGTGTCGATCATGTCGTCGACGATCAGGCAGTTCTTGCCGCGGACCTCGCCGATGACGTTCATCACGTCGATGACGTTGGCCTTGTCCTTGTCGCGGCGCTTGTCGATGATCGCGAGGTCCGAGTCGAGGCGCTTTGCATAGGCGCGGGCACGCTCGACGCCGCCGGCGTCAGGCGCGACGACCGTCAACTCGCCGAGGCCCATGTTCTGGAAGTGCCCGACGAGGACAGGCGCTGCAAAGATATGGTCGACCGGGATGTCGAAGAAGCCCTGAATCTGGCCGGCGTGCAGGTCCATGCACAGGACCCGGTCGGCGCCGGCCTGGACGATCAGGTTCGCGACCAGTTTCGAAGAGATCGGGACGCGGGGCTTGTCCTTGCGATCCTTCCGCGCGTACCCGTAGTACGGAATGACTGCCGTAATGCGTCGCGCCGAGGAGCGTCTGAACGCATCGATCATTATCAGGAGTTCGAGGATGTTCTGGTCGACGGGCGGACACGTCGGCTGGACGAGGAAGCAGTCCTGGCCGCGCACGTTCTCGAGAATCTGGAAGTTGAACTCGCCGTCCGAGAATCGCCCGGTCTGGGCCTGGCCGACGTCGATTCCGAGCGAACGGCACACCTCCGCCGCAAGCGACGAATTCGCGTTCCCCGAAAATACTTTCAGTCCGCTCGACATGAGATTCGAATAGTCGACGATGTCTCCGACCGTCCCTGGCGCCGTACAACCCTCGATCAAGCTGGGGCGGGAGGATTCGAACCTCCGAATGCCGATTCCAAAGACCGGTGCCTTACCACTTGGCGACACCCCAATAAAACCGTGATCCGGCCACTTCGGGCCGGCTAGAATCCGAGCGCAGTCTCGTAGCCGATTCGGTCGATCGTCTCGACGGCACGGGCCCAAAGACCGTGCTCGGCGAGATGCTCTGCCGCGCTGACTGCTGACCCGGCTCCCTCAAAGATCCCGACCACGCTGGCACCGCTGCCTGTCATCCAGGCCTGAACGGCACCTGCCCCGAGAAGCGCCGCGCGCGCGTCGCCTACCTCGGGATAGTCCCTGACCACCGCCTCTTCGAGGTCGTTACCCACTGTTACCAGCGAGTCGCGAAATCGGAGTGCGGAAACAAAAGACTGCAGTCTAGCGACGGGGTCTGGGACTGTCAACTCGCAGTGGAATCGGCGGAAGACATCCGCGGTCGGCACGTGGATACCCGGATTCGCGATAACCAGGCTGACCGGCGGGGCGTCGACCAGCCCGTAGACTTCGTCGCCGCGCCCCGCGCCGAGGACGGTTCCGCCGACCAGAAACAGCGGCACGTCGGCCCCGAGCGAGCGGGCCAACGCGTATCGCATCGCGTTCGGCAGCGAGAGGCCCGCAAGCCGTTCGAGGCCAATGAGCGTCACGGCTGCATTCGAGCTTCCGCCGCCGAGGCCCGCCCCGGCCGGGATCTCCTTTCGAATCCATATGTTGGCGCCCACCGATCCGGCGAGGCCGGTCGCCTCGAAGAATGCTGACGCAGCCCGATGGGCGAGATTCGTCGGTCCGCCCGCAACACCGGCACCGTCGCATACCACCTCGATGCCCGGCGACGACGTCAGTTCGATGGCAACGTAGTCGGCGAGTCCGACGGTCTGGTATATGGTCCGCAATTCATGGTAACCGTCGGGACGCTTGGCGAGTACGTCGAGTGTCCAGTTGATCTTCGCGAAGGACGGCAAGGTCAGAAGCGCCATGGCGCGAGTGTTGTCTCACGCCTCCGGGACTGAACGCAAAGCGTCGGCCAGCGAGTGAGACCGAATGATGACTCGGAACCCATCAACGGAAGAGGCGCCCTTACAACTCGGCGCCGCCTCGCCACAGCCGTCACTCGTCTCGTCGATTCTCTTAGCAGTCGTTTCAATCCTCCTTGTAGCGGTGGCACTCTCGCCGCTTCACGACAGGATCAGCCCGACGACAGCCGCACTGACGCTGCTGATCGTGGTGCTCATCGTCGCGACGCGCCGCGGACTGGCCCCGGCGCTGGCGGCAAGCCTGGCGGGCATGCTCGGGTTCAACTTCTTCTTCCTGCCGCCAGTGCATACCTTCACGGTGGCGGATCCGGAAAACTGGGTGGCTCTTGCGGCATTCCTGGCTACGGCGGTCGTCGCCGGCCAGCTCTCGGCTCGCGCCAAGCGCCGGGCGGAAGAAGCCGAGGATCGACAGCGGCAGATCCAGCAGCTCTACGTCGACCTTCAGACGGCATTCGACCGAGCGGCCCGCGCCGAAGCCGACCGACAGGCCGAGAGAATGCGGGGCGCCCTTCTCGACGCGGTGACGCACGAGCTGCGGACTCCGCTCACAGGGATCAAGGCATCGGTCACGGCCCTGCTCGGCGATGCAGCGGATTCGCACGGGGACGAGCCTCCACTCTCGGCCGACGATCGACGCGAGATGCTGCAGGTAATCGACGAGGAGGCGGATCGGCTCAACCGGTACATCGGCAACCTGGTCGATCTGGCGAGAATCGAGGCCGGAAGTCTGCCGCTTCGCAGAAGCTGGACGGCTCCGGGCGAGATCGCCCGCGACGCCGTCGAACGCGTGCGACAGCGGCGCGGCGCCCGGCCCATCCGTGTCGCTGTGGCGTCGGATACTCCTGCGATCTACGTCGATGGCCGATCCCTTGCCGAAGCGCTCTTCATGCTCATCGACAACGCCCTGAAGTATTCGCCCGCCGACACCCCGGTTTACGTTTCGGTGTACGCCGCAGCCGGCGACACGGTCGAGTTTGCCGTCGAGGACGAGGGACCGGGCATTCCGGTGCACCTCCGCGATCGGGTTTTCGAACGGCTGTTTCGGGCGATGGACCCCGAGGCGAGCGGTCCCGGCGGGACGGGCATGGGCCTGGCCATTGCGAGGGGCATCGTCGATGCGCATCACGGGACCATTCGAATCGAGGATCGGCCCGACGCGCCTGGAACGCGCATCGTCATTCGCGTCGGAATCGGCGACGACGAAGCCCCTGAGCCGGTGCCGCGGGAAATCGTCGCCATCGAGGAGCGATGATGGAACGCCGGCGTCGCATCCTCGTCGTCGACGACGAGCCTCAGATAACCCGGGTTCTTCGCGTGGGGCTCAACGGCCGTGGATTCGACGTCCGCACGGCGGCCGATGCCGAGTCCGCGATCGACACCCTCGCCGACTGGACGCCGGACCTCGTGGTGACGGACCTGACGATGCCGGGAATGGACGGCATCGAGCTCTGCCGCCGAATCAGGAAGCGGTCGCAGGTTCCGATCATCGTGCTGAGCGTCAAGAACGACGAACGGACGAAGGTCGCGGCGCTCGATGAAGGCGCCGACGACTACGTGACGAAGCCATTTTCGATGGACGAACTGCTGGCGCGGATCCGGGCTGCGTTGAGAAGGGTGCCGGCTCCGGAGGGAGCGTCGGAGGGAGTCCTCGAGGCCGGCGACTTCCGGATCGATTTTGATGCCCGCGCCGTGTCGGTGCGCGGCGAGGCGGTTCGGCTGACGCCGAAGGAGTTCGAGCTCCTCGCATACCTCGTTCGCCACGCCGGGAAAGTGCTGACGCATCGAACGCTGCTTACGGCGATCTGGGGAGCGAACTATTCGGAGCAGGTCGAATACCTCCGCGTGTTCGTCGGGCACATCCGGAGGAAGATCGAGGTCGAACCGTCGTCACCGCGGTACCTCGTGACGGAACCGTGGACGGGGTACCGGTTCGATCCCGGCGGTGTGTAGGGGCTGAGCCGCGAGCGGTAGCGAGCGTCGCACGGACGGTCGAACGGTTCCGATCAAATGCGTTTTCCGCAATGACGAGTCTGC
>CAZXLQ010000200.1:0-9889 GCA_964641945.1 uncultured Clostridia bacterium | reverse complement strand
TCCCCGTTCCTTGAGCCGCGAGCTGTAGCGAGCGTCCCACGGACAGTGCCTGAAACCAGGATGTCTGCATCGAGCATCGACAACCCGGACGGAACGCAGCGCCTTCCCCCGCCTGCCGCCCCAGACACGAGATTCGCGAAAACCCCATCAGTTTCGCCCGCAATACGATCCAACCCTATCTGAATAGATAGTTGTCCGGCCCGTACGCTGCGACTAGTGTCGGAAGCGTCAACAGCGTGAAAGGGGACGGGTGATGGAGCGGAACGAGATCTTCCAGGCCACCATTGCCAGGTTTCTGGAGCCGGTCCATGAGTACCTCGAGGACCCGGCGGTCTCCGAGATCATGATCAACGGTCCGTCCGACATCTACATCGAGCGGGCAGGGCTCGTGACTCGCACCGACGCCGCATTCGCGGACGAAGGCTCACTCGAGTCCGCCGCCCGCAACATCGCGCAGTTCACCAACAAGCGCATCACCGCCGACACGTCGCGGTTCGACAGTCGCCTCCCCGACGGCTCGCGCGTCCACGTCGTCCTCCCGCGTTGCTCGCAGAAGGGCCTGTGCATCTCGATCCGGCGATTCTCGAAGAAGAGCTTCACCCTCGAGGGTCTCGTCGAGCGCGGAGCCTTCACCGACGACGTCCGCGAATACATCGAGCTCGTGGTGGCCATCGAGAAGAACCTCATCGTCTCGGGCGGAACCGGCACCGGCAAAACTTCGCTGCTGAACGCGATCTCCGGGAAGATCCCTGCCACCGAGCGGATCATCGTCATCGAGGATTCGTCCGAGCTTCAGCTGCAGCAGCCGCACGTGCTGCCGTTCGAGACC
The DNA here is from genome assembly GCA_964641945.1 of uncultured Clostridia bacterium. Classification (GTDB taxonomy): domain Bacteria; phylum Acidobacteriota; class Blastocatellia; order UBA7656; family JADIYM01; genus JADIYM01. The sequence goes on along the minus strand of CAZXLQ010000200.1, from coordinate 9,060 downwards.
CGGATGCCCGACCGACACGGGCGCGGCGGAGTGACGATTCGCGAGCTGTTCCACTCGGCGCTCCGCATGCGCCCGGACCGGATCGTCATCGGCGAGTGCCGTGGCGGCGAGGCGCTCGACCTCATCCAGGCCATGACGAGCGGCCACGGCGGCTCGATGTCCACGCTGCACGCGAACTCCGCGGCGGACTCGCTTCACCGGCTAGAGACGATGGCGCTCATGTCCGGCATCGAGATCCCGCTCACGGCACTGCGCGCGCAGGTGGCATCGGCCATCGATGTGGTCGTGCAGCTTTCGCGGCTCAACGACGGCCGGCGCGTCCTGATGGAGGTGAGCGAGGTCGGACCGCTCAGCACCGACTTCCGATACGGAGTCACGAAGATCTACGAATACTCGGGCGACCTCAAATCGACGCGCTGGACCGGCAACCGCTCGGCCTTCGGTGACGAGGTGCGGCAGAAGGGATACGCCCCGCTCGTCGATCTGACGCACGACGTCTTCGCCGTGGAGGCGTCATGAACACCGGACTGCTCGACTTTCGCACCGACCGGGACGCTTCCCTGAAGCTGATCGACTGGTTCGACATCGAGCGCGTCCGCGCGGCGCGAATCCTGGTCATCGGTGCGGGCGCCATTGGCAACGAAGTGCTCAAGAACCTGGCGCTGCTCGGCATCGGTCACGTGTTCATCTACGACAGGGACACGATCGACATGTCGAACCTCTCCCGGTCGGTCCTATTTCGAGCGTCCGACGCAGGAGCCCTGAAAGCCGCCGTTGCGGCGCGCGCCATTCGAGACCTAAATCCCAACGTCGAAGCCTTGTGGGAGGCTGGCGACGTCACTCTCGATCTCGGCCTGGGCGTGTATCGCACGATGGACGTGATCATCGGCTGCCTCGACAATCGCGAGGCGCGACTTCACGTGAACCGCGCGTGCTGGAAGCTCGACCGCCCGTGGGTCGACGGCGGGATCGGCCAGCTGAACGGCCAGGCCCGCGCCTACCGGCCGGGTCATGGCGCCTGCTACGAGTGCTCGATGACCGAGAACGACTATCGCCGCATCTCCGTCCCCTGCGGCGCGATCGCCAGCCGCTACGCGAGCGAGGGCAAGGTACCGACGACGCCCACGATCGCGTCCATCGTCGCCGCTGTCCAGGTCCAGGAAGCGCTGAAACTGCTTTCGCCCGAGGTATGGGAAGGACGGATGCTCGACGGCCGCGAGTTCGTCTTCAACGGCACGGTCGGCGCCGCGAGCTTCGTCGAAATGCCCGTGCGCGAGGACTGCCCCGCGCACGATCTGCTCCCGCCCGAGTCGATCGTTGAGCTGGCCGGTGCGTCGGCTTCGCGCACGACCGGCGCCGACATCGTAGGCGCAGCGCGCGAGGCACTCGGGCCCGATGCCATCGTCGATCTCAACTTCGAGCTTGCCGTCGAGCGGCGGTGCCCGGGCTGTTCGACCGTGCAGAGACTTCTGCGGCCGTTGCGAAAGGTCTTTCGCGAGGACCTCGAATGCGAAGAATGCGGGCGCCTGGGCTACGTGCTCTCGACGCACACACTCGGCGGCCCGGCAGACGAATACGAGGAGGACTTCCTTGCAAGTCCGCTTTCGGAGCTGGGTGTGCCGCGTCTCGACATCCTGACGGCACGCGGCCGTGGCGGCCTGGAGGTCTCGTTCGAACTGAGCGGCGATGCCGGCGAGACGCTCGGATGGCACGCCGGCGAAGACTCGTCCGTCGATGAGGAGGCAGCAAATGCCAGAACTTAATGTGGATCTCGTGACCCCGTCCGGCATGGTTCTCGAAGCGACCCTGCTCCCCGATGACATGCTGACGGAAGAAGTCATCTCGGAGCTCGTCGACGAGCTTGGCCTGCCTCGCGTGCTGCCGAACGGAGACCCCGTGGCCTACTCGATCGAGATCGGAGGCCAGGAGATCGTGTTGCAGAACGGCGTGAACCTGCGCGACGGTGGCGTCTCGAACGGGGACTGCCTGCGGTTGACTACGAACTGCGCTGCGGTCGCGGCGGCCCCGGTCAAGCCCGTCGTCGTCCGGCCGAGCTCGCCGTTGCCGAGACATCCGCTGACCGGCGCGCTCACGTCCGACACGATCGAAGTCGTGCTCTCGGTGCTCGATCTCAACAAGAGCGAGCGTACGTCGCTGCTCGTCGATCGGCCGGTCGGCGAACTGCTCCAGCAGATTGCGGCGACGTTCAGCCTGCCCGCGCGCGACCGGCTCAACGAGCTGATCGTCTATCGAGTCGAAAGCAAGGCACTTGGACGGTATCTCGCGAATCGAGAGACGCTGAGACAGGCGGGCGTTCCACGGCTCGACCGGCTCACTGTTCACCGCGAAGAGATTGCCGGCGGAAGCCAACCTCCGGCTGACGAGGCCGCAAGGTGACTGCCAACTTTCAATCGGGCGCCCTGCGCGCGCGGCGGGGCGGACACAACCCGCGCCAGGTTCGGCTTGCGATCGAATATACGAACCTCATGAACCTGGCGGCGCGAAGCGACCTTATCGCGGTCGAGGCGCTCGACGTGCATCCCGGATGGCCGCCCGAGAAGTACCTGATCACCTACCGATGTCGCGGGATCGTCGGAATCGAGCCGGACGGGGCACCGAAGTACGGGGATTTCCACCAGGTCAAGATGTACCTGCCGAGCGACTATCCCCTGCGCGAGCCGCACCTGAAGTGGATGACGCCGATCTGGCACCCGAACATCGACCACGAAGTCCCGAACCACGTCTGCACGAACACGGCCCAGAACTACTTCGCCGGAAAACCGTTGTCGGATCTCGTTCGCGCCGTGGGAGAGATGGTCCAGTACGTTCGGTACCACGCGGCGTGGGTGCCGCCGTATCCGCTGGATCGGGCTGCGGCGACGTGGGTCGTCGAATACGCGGAACCGAACGGCATAGTCTCGAAGTCAAAACCGGTGGATGACCGGCCGCTCCTGAGACCACAGCGAATGCGCCTCTTCGGCGCGGCTGCCGAACCAGCCTCCGGCATCGCGCAGGGCTCGCGAGTCTCGGCTGCGTTACCGGCACCTGAGGTCGCGGTGCCGGCGCGGCGCCGCATCCGGCTCGGAACGTCACCATTGGACATCGCAGTCCGACGGCCGGGTCTGGCCGAGCCCGTGAAGCCAAGTCCCGAACCCCTGTACGAGATCCCGCCGGACGAGGCACCAACAGTGCTCCTGTCCGAGAAGGTCGCCGCGGCTCTTGGCGCGGCGCTGGCATCGGGTCCCGCGGAGGACCAGCGCGCCGGGAACATTGCGAGCCGGCTCTCGGGGGCCCTTGAGCGACTCGGTCTCCGAATCGGCCGAACCGGAAGACTCTGTTCGGCGTGTTCGACTGCCCTGCCGAAGGGATCCCATTTCTGTCCGCATTGCGGAGAAGCCACTGAGCACGAAGCGGTCATGTGCTGGAATTGTTTCGATACGTCGCTGTCTGCATCGGCGCGATTCTGCCCGCGCTGCGGCGTCCTCGTGCACCGCAAGCCAGCCGGCACGTAAAGAGAGGCTCACCATGTCGGATACGGAGCCCATTCGAACGGGTCGAATCAGACTGGGGCGCAATACCGGGCTGCTCGTGCAGCCTGTTGATCCCGTCGAGGACAGCAGGGCCGTGACCGAAGGTCCGGATTCGAATGCCGTGATCGAGGCGCCGTTTCCCGAGTCACGGCTCCTCCGGTGGATGCCCGAACACGAGCCGGGAGAGAAGGGACCGGAGAACGAAATCGCGCTCGTCGTGACGCAGGAAGTCATCGTCGACGTCAATCGCCACGTCTCGCGATCGCTCGATCACGAACTCGGAGGGTTTCTGCTTGGAAACCTTTACCGGTGCCCGAACACGGACCGTCGATATCTCGTGATCGACCAGTCAGCCCGAGCGCACTTCATCGAGTCGTCCGATGTTCATCTCGCTTTCACGCTGGACACGTGGGCACATCTGGCGGAAGAGATCACCGGGAAATTTCTGGGAAAGCTCGTGGTCGGCTGGTACCACTCGCATCCCCGGATGGACGTCTTCCTCTCGGCATACGACGTCGCGATCCACGAAGAGAGGTTCCCCGACCCGTGGACAACGGCGCTCGTCATCGAGCCCGAGAAGAACCGCGGCGGCTTCTTCCGGTGGCAGGACGGAAAGCTCAATCCGCGCGCGCCGTTCGAGTTCTACGAGCTCGTCGCGCGAGGCGCCGGGGGGTCGGTCGTGGACTGGACGAATCACGTCCTGGCCGGAGGTCACCGGCCGGAACCCGATGAAGTCGGTCACCAGCGGCCGTTCGGCTCCGGGGCGCTCTCGAACCGATCCCGCGCTCGCGTTCCGGACGATTCCGACGAACCACTCGAGACGAAAAGCCGGCCTTCGGCGGCGTTGCTCGTGCTCGTCGGCATGCTGCTTGGAGTCGCGCTTAGCGCCGGCGCCTGGGTACTAGTCGAGAGAGTCGCGGCGACGAGTGCAGGTATTCCGGTCACACCAGCTGCCGCTGCCGAACCCGCGCCGGTTCTCCAGCAAACTGCGCCTTCCGAACCGGCGCCGGAATCCGAGGCCATTCCACCTCCACCGGCCCCACCGCCGGCAGAGCCCGTGGCAAAGCCCGGCCGGAAGAAGGCGGCGCCGAGGTCGAGGAAGCCGACGGCCGCTCCAGGCCAAGGAGTCTGATGCAGTGAACAACTGGTCGAAACGGGTCCTGGCGGCACTCTCGCTTGCGATCGTCGTGAGTGTTGGTTCGGTGCGCGCGTTTCAGCGGCAGGAAGCCGAATCGACGAGTCCGGACGGCGAAGTCGCTGTCGAGGGAGCCGACGGCGAAGTGCGCGCCGGGAACTACTCGTTGAAACTTGCGGGGGTGGATACCTCCGCCTGGCCAGCGGTGCGCCTCGACTTTTCGGTCGTCAATCGCGCGAACGAGCCGATCGACTCGCTTCGCGCCACGGACGTCGCCGCGGCGCACGACGGAAGTCCGGTGGCGACCGAACTCGTCCTCAAGCGCGGCGGGCCCGCCAACGTCTTTCTCGTGCTCGACGGAAGTCTGAGCATGAAGAACCGCGGTCCCAGTATCAGCAAGCTCGGGGCGGCCCGCGGCGCGCTCATAACGTTCATCGAGCAGATGGGACCGAAGGACAGGGCCGGATTCGCCGTTTTTGCAGACGAGCTGACGGTCCTCGTGCCGGTCACCTCCGACAAGACTGCTCTCATCGACGCCGTGGCGACGTTCATGCCTGAAGCGGCAACCGCGCAGAACACGCGCCTCTACCGGGCTGTCGAGCTGGCTGTCGAAGAGGCCAGGAAGGGTGGAGTAAGGAACGTCGTGTTGATGTCGGACGGATGGGAGGATACGGCCGAGTCGCGCGAGCTGATGAAGAATCCGCCGCGATGGACCGAATACAAGGCTCAGCGCGAGCAGGCTGTTGCAGACGTCTCGCGCCGCGCCGGCGTCCGCGTGTTTACCATCGCGCTCGGTGACAGAAACGGGACGGGACTCGCGTTCGTGGACTACGAGGCGCTCGACAGAATCTCGAAGGGGACTGACGGAGGCACGTGCAGCTACGTCGATCTGCCCGAGCTGGAGCGGAAAGCGCAGGGAGACGTCGATGCGTATCGCAGATTGTTCCTGCAGTCTCTCGCGAGCGTCTTTTCGAGCATCGGGCAAAGCGTGCGCTACGACTATTCCCTGACGCTGCTGCTTGGCGACGCGGCCGTTCGCGACGACAGGGAACACCTCATCAACCTGGACTTCACGGTCGGAGCCGAGCGGCTGCCGGCCGTCGTCACGTATACCTGGAAAGGCGCCGGCGCTGACGACGTGCCCGCAGTCACGTCGCGACGCGCGCTGCCCGGCATGCTCATCTCGACGCCGGCGGCTTCGGCGACTCGCCCGAGGCTCGCCGCCATCTTCCTCGTATTGCTCGTAGTGTTATCGGTGATGGCAGGCGTGCCCGCGGTTGGACGAAGGCTGCTCGTGCGGTCCGGCGAGGCCGAAGCGCGGAAGGTCATCGTGAGCGTTGCGCCGCGTTCGCCGCTCGTGGGATCGGAGTGTCCGAACGAGCGGGCGGGGCTCGGAGGTGGTTTCCTCATAAAGCCGGGCGACGTGGTCGTGGTGTGCGGTGCCTGCGGCTCACCCCATCACATCGGTTGCTGGCACATGAACCGCGACACCTGCTGGAACCGTGCGTGCGAACACGAGACGAAAATCCCGGACGAGCTTGCCCGCACCTATGAGCTCGAGGAGGCGACGTCGTGAACAGGTGGTGGCGGGTCTATTCGTATTTCCTGTGCGGCGCGTTCGGCGGGCTCATCGGCTGGTTCTTCGCGGCGGTATTGCTGGCAAACACTGCCGACAGGCCCGGCACGGGTCTGCGCATCGTGTTCGGAGGTATTTTCGGGGGGTGCATCGGCCTGGCGATCGCGACGTACGAAGGCTTCGCGAGCCGGTCGGCCGTGAGATTTCTCAAGTTCACGGCGCTCGGTCTCGTTTTTGGCGTCCTTGCGGGAGCCGTTGCCCTGCCGGCCGCACAGGCGGTCTACCGGGCCCTGCTCGGAGCAGGCGCCTCGGGCGGCGCCGGTTCGGCCCGATTGTTCGCGGCCGGGACATTCGCGTGGCTGCTGTTCGGGGCGACAATCGGCCTTGGCGAGAGCCTCACGAGGGGGGCACAGGCAACGAAGGGCGCCCTCGGTGGACTGATCGGAGGGATCGTCGGCGGTTTACCGTTCGAGCTCGCGCGCCTGGCCGGCTCGCCGAACAACCCGACGGCGGAGCAGGCGGTGCTTGCGGTCAGCCTCACGTGCCTTGGCGGCGCGATCGGCGGGTCGATCGCGTTCGTGACCATCCTGGTGCAGCGGGCGTGGCTGGAAGTGGTGGACGGGCCTGCGGCGGGCCGAGTGTACGAGGTGACGAAGTTCGTCGATCCGCGACTCGGCAGCCGGAAGCCCGGGATCATCGGGAGCGACGAATGGAGCGCCAACATCTACCTTCCGGGCGACCCGGAGGTGCTGCCACATCACGCTCGCATCGGTTACGTGAACGAACACCCGACGTTGTCGGCCGAGGCCGGAACGGACGACAACCCGCCGCTCGTCAACGGCCAGAGGGTGAAGACATGGCAGCTCGGCAACGGCGACCGACTCCAGGTCGGGGCGACGCAGCTCATCTACCGCCAGAAGAAGGGCAAGCTTCATCCGTCGCGGCTAACTGGCGGTCCAACTACCGCTTAGGGCGACGAGGCCGAATAGCCAACATCTGCGAATCCTCTGCGCCTCTGCGGATTCTCTGCGTCTCTGCGAGAAACCTTATTTCAAGTCGAGTTTCTCGCAGAGACACAAAGTACTCGCAGAGCCGCAGAGGTCTGCATCCTTACCGCGTGCTCACGGCGTTGACGCAGCGAAAACGTCCGGTTGCAGTCGCTCCGGGTCGATCGCGGAACGCTCGGGAGTGCCGACCCAAACGAGGTGGAAGCGCTCCGAGTTGCTGGCGAGACCGATGTAGTCCCCAAGGAAGTACCCCCGCGCCTGAGCCGCCCACCGGATGTCGAAGCTTTCGGGCGTGACTCTCCGTGACGTCCCGAACGTCGCGCCGCCGTCGTCCGACACCTGCACGAAGAGATCGACGAGGAACGACCGGGAAGGATCGTTGCGCAGGCTGTAAGCACTCACGGCCACATGTCCGCCCGGACGCGCAGCGACCGAAACCGTGAATGCCGACGCGTCTCCGGGACCGTCCGAGACTCGTCGCGGCGCGGACCAGGTCAAGCCGCCGTCGGTCGATGTGATCAACGCGATCTGGTCGACGCCGGTGAACCGGGCGTCGGCCCAGGCGACGTAGAGTCTTCCCGTCGAGGCATCCACATCGAACGACGGAAGCCCGTTTCCGGAACGGAACCCGTTAACGCCGGCCGCCCGCACTTCGCTGATTCGCCGGGCCTTCGACCAGGTCTGGCCGCCATCCACGCTTTTCGAAAAGTAGATGAATGACTTCCGGCCGGTCAGCGATCCGCCCAGCCAGACCATCGAGACCGAGCCGTCCGGGCCGACCCTCGCAACACAGCCGACGTTTGCGCCCTTCCTTCTGACCCTGACCGGCCGGCTCCAGGTCGCTCCGCTGTCCGAAGATGACGTCACCAACACGACCTGCTTGTCGATACTGCCGTCCAGATTCGTGTCGAAATTGGCGTCCCACACGACGTATACGCGACCGAGGTACGGACTGCCGGACGCGGTGTCGACGGTCAACGACTGCTTGTCGTTGAATTCGGCATTGGAGAAGGCCGCGACCACGGCCGGGCCCCACGTTCGCCCTCCGTCAGTCGACAGGTTGACGCCGATTGCATTGTCTGGGGAATTCTCTTCGAACAGCAGGCTGCAGAAATACGCGCGGCTGCCGGGACCGAAGGCGACCCACGGATCAGATGCGCGGTCCCACACTCCCCCGCTCGGCGGCGTCAATCCCGGCACGAGGCCCTCGAGCCATGTGGCGCCGCCGTCGCTGCTCGCGGCGAAACCGAGGGCACGCGCCCCTCCGTTCGCGTATCGACTCTCCTGCCACCCGGCAAGGACGCCATCCGGATCCTCGGGATTCGCTGCGACGTAGGGCTCGGCTTGCGTCTCGGCCTGCGACTCGCCGTCGGACCCGATTAGGTCGGAGCTGAGGCGAACCGGTGCGGAAACGTCGCCCGGAGCCGTTACCGTGCGTGCGGGAAACACGACGGAACGCGGCCGTGGACGGATCGTGTCCGCCGGCAGGACGCCCCCGGAGAATCGGACACGATCTGCGTTCTGCGCAATCCACGCGCTTCGCGAAAACGCCTCCGGCTGGGCGGTCGCGTCTGACGGCTGAACGGGCATCATCAACGCGACGGTGACAACGGCGGTTGTGACAGAAATCCGAGTCCTGTACATGGGAGCTCCGTGGATTCGACACGAATGGGAATACGGCGGGGGGCGCCGACACAGGCCGTAACGGAGTGAGGCCGTGCAATGTTGCAGCCGGTGGACAGTCCGTCTCGAGCGCCCCTGTCGATCCGCCTCGTACACGATCCGGGGAACAGGCTCGATGTCGATCGAGAA
>CAZXLQ010000199.1:0-9932 GCA_964641945.1 uncultured Clostridia bacterium | reverse complement strand
GCTGGTGGTTCCGCGGGTCACGCGGGGGCTCGTTGCACTCGCCCGCGCGCGACCCGCGGTACCGGCGCCCACCTCGGTCCGACCGCGGAGCGGTCGCACCGTATGGCGAACTGTATTGCAAGAGGGAAGCAAGTACTCGACGAGCACGCTATCGCCTGCAACGCACGTTAACTTTGGGACTGAAGATGCGACCGCTCCGCGGTCGGCGCGTTGTGGCTGGTGGTTCCGCGGGTCACGCGGGGGCTCGTTGCACTCGCCCGCGCGCGACCCACGGCTATTACATCGACCGCTCCGCGGTCGCGGAAAGACCAGGCGTTTCATCATCGTGGGTGCGGCTGTGCCGCAAGGCGGAACTCTGCAAGCCGACGGCACAGGCGTGGCCATACAGGGAGCACCGAGGCACGAAGTCCACAGGTGGCGAAGACCAAGAAGCTTGGGAGCTCGGACTCCCTCATGCGGTGTACTTGCCGCGACCTCAGTGATACAAACGTTGCGAGGGACCATTTCACGAAGGAGCGAATCGTCATGAGCAACGCCTCACACAGCATCGACGTCAACGTCTCGCTCGATCGCGCGTACGCGGTGTGGCGGGACTTTGAGAACTGGCCCAAGTTCATTCCGTTTCTGGCCGAAGTCACCGATACGGGCGATCGCACGGCCGTTGCCAAGGTGTCGACGCCCGTTGGCAAGGTCGAGTGCCACTTCGAGCTCACGAATCTCCACGAGCGCGAGTCGTTCCAGTGGCGCACGCTGACCGGCGATGTCGATTTCTTCGGCAAAGTCGCCTTCACGGAGCTTTCGCCGACGTCGACGCGTGTTGCCGTGGAGATGGAATATCACGCGCCGCTCGGAAAGATCGGCGAGGCTCTCGCCAAGGTGCTCCACGAGGACCCCTGCGTCGAATTGCCCAAGGAACTCGAGACTTTCAAGGAATTCGTCGAAGGCGGCAGCGCGGCCTCTGCCTGACGCTCGCAAGCCTGGCGTCGACATCACGGCCGGCAGGGCGCCCGAGCGCGGGTTGCGCACGGGCGCCCTGCCCGTTCACTGCTCCCCAACCCAATCAATCGTTGGAGTCACCACCTACCCATGCGAACGCTCTACCCGCCGATCGAGCCCTACGATACCGGGATGCTTCCGGTCTCTCCCGTTCACACGCTCTACTACGAACAGTCGGGGAATCCCGATGGGACGCCCGTGGTCTTCCTCCACGGCGGCCCCGGCGGCGGAACCAAGGCCGACTATCGCCAGTATTTCGATCCACAGGCCTACCGGATCGTGCTCTTCGATCAGCGCGGATCCGGCCAGAGCACGCCGCACGCCAACCTCGATGACAACACGACGTGGCACCTCGTCGATGACATCGAGCGACTTCGCGAACACCTCGGAATCGACACTTGGGTCGTCTTCGGTGGTTCCTGGGGTAGCACCCTGGCCCTCGCATACGCGGAAACGCACCCGAACACATGTCGCGCCCTGGTGCTCCGAGGCATCTTCCTCTGCCGGCGCAAGGAACTGATCTGGTTCTACCAGCAGGGCGCCGACGCGATCTATCCGGATCTCTTCGAGAAGTACATAGCCGAAATTCCCGAGGCGGAACGCGACGACGTCATCGAGGCCTACTACCGGCGACTGACAAGCGACGACGAAGCGGTCCGGCTGTCGGCCGCGCGGGCATGGAGTGTCTGGGAGGGCAGCACGAGCAAGCTCATTCCCGATCCGGACGCCATCGCTCGATTCGACGAGCCCCACCTGGCCCTCTCACTCGCACGGATCGAGTGCCACTACTTCGTCAACAAGGCGTTCTTCGATACCGACAACTGGCTGATCGAAAACGTCGATCGAATCCGTCACATTCCAGCCGTGATCGTTCAGGGACGGTACGACGTCGTATGCCCGATCATGAGCGCCTGGGATCTGCACCGGGCGTGGCCGGAGGCCGAGTTCCACGTCATCCCGGACGCGGGACACGCCGTTTCCGAGCCTGGGATCGTCTCGGCCTTGCTCGACGCGACCGACCGGTTCCGGTCGGCCTGAGCGGCCACGTGACATGGATCGAATCGAGGGCGCCCGATGCCGGGCGCCCCCGTTTCGGTCAGTTCCGCCAGAGTGCAATGCCGCCAAGCAGGCCGCACGCGTTGCTGACGACAGACGTGCGAGCCGGCAGATCGCCTTCCAGCTTCTTCGCATTGCCACCGCCGATGAAGAGCGCGTGGTAGTTGATAGCGTGGTCGAGCTGCTCGATGGCCTTGCGCACCTGCTTGTTCCAGCGCTTCTTGCCGAGCTTGGCGAGCGCCTTGGCGCCGACACACTCCTCATAGGTCTTGCCGTCGCGGAATGCGTGATGCGCGAGCTCGAGGTTCGGCACGAGCCGGCCGTCGACGAAAAGCGCCGACCCGAGTCCGGTACCAAGCGTCACGACGAGCTCGACGCCCTTGCCGGCAATTGCTCCGAAGCCCTGCACGTCTGCATCGTTGAGCACTCGCGTGGGCTTGCCCAGCCGCTCGGCGAGCGTCGCGGCGAGATCGACCCCGGCCCAGCTCTTGTCGAGATTGGGCGCCGTCGCCACGACCCCGTCGTGCACGACGCCCGGGAAGCCGACAGAGACCCGGTCGAACGCACCGTGTTTCGCCGCTTGCGCCACGATGATGTCGACAATGGGCACTGGCTCTGCAGGTTTGGGCGTCTCGTCACGCAGACGTTCCGAAACGGGGGAACCGCTCTCGTCGAGGAGCATCGTCTTGACACCGGTCCCGCCGATGTCGACCGCGAGCGTGACGAGCGGCTTCTTCGCGGCCTTTGCGGCGCGAGTGGGCGACGCGGTCTTCTTCGCAGCGGCCTTGGGGCGCGCCTTCGCGGCCGCTGTTGGTCTTCGAGTAGCCATTCCGAGCCTCCGTGCTGATGAGTCTGCTTCCGCGCCGGCAGGTTGAAGCCGGTGACGCGGGAGAGTGTGGCGGCAGGATAACCGCAATCGCCGTCACAACGAAGCACTTACGCTTCGTGTCGCAAGCCGGGAGACCTCGTCAGTCGGGCGTGGCAGGGGTCGGAGGCACCGTGGCCGGGATAGTCAACACGAGCCCGATGCTCAGGATGAATATTCCGAAGACGAGCAGGGCTCCCACGACCGGGAGCGAGCCGAGAAAGGCCAGCGCGAGCACTCCGAGCAGGAGCGCCACACTCTGTGACCGGCTTCGCTCACCGAGAAGACGACGCTGGAGCCATCGCCCGACGAGAAAATAGGCGACGACACGGCCGAACAGCTGGATGACGATCACCGCAAGCAGGAGCAATCCCGAGATTACGGCCGAAAACGGCCCCGGCAGGGCAACGAGGGTAAGGCCGACGAGGAGGACGCCGGCGAGCGTCCCTACGAGTCCTATCGCACCAATTCGCAGCGCGTCCGCCGACAGTCTCTCGGACGCCTTGCTGACCTGGGCGGGCGCGATGGCGACCAGAATGATCGCGAGCAGGAAGGACGACAATGCCGCCGCTATGCGCCACCCGAGGTAGTTCCGGTCGAGCTCGGGCACGAGCAGCTCTCGCGTCGGATTCGCAAAGAAGTCCCGCAACTGTTGGCCGCTACCGGCCATCACGACCGTCTCGGTCCCGGCTCCGCGACACTGCTTGTTGTCGGCGGGCTTGTAGTGCCCGCCCACGATCAGGACGTCGCCGCTGATGTGGCTGCCGGACGCCTGGATCACGGATCCGCCAATGGAGGCCACGTCGCCATCGACCGAGCCGTTGACGGTGACGTCGCCCCCGAGAGCGAGCACGCCGCCCCGGACGTGTCCCACTATCTCGACGGACCGTCCCATTACGACCAGGTCTTCGCTGATATCGTCGCTTTCGGTCACGACGAGCGTTTCGCCCGGCCCCGAGTCCGCGACGAGTGCGGCTACCGCGAGCCATCCGAAGGCCACCGCTGCGATCGTGATGACCGCGATGCTGGCAATGCGGACGGCGCCTGGAGTCATCGGAGCGTGTTGCGGGTGGGTGCCGTCGACTGCCGGCGGTAGGCAATCAGCATCCAGACGAGGACCAACGCCATGAAGAGGAAGAGCACCACGAGCCCGCCGACCGGAAGGTGTGCGGCGTGCAGCGCGCCGCGAGAGACAGCCTTGCAGACGATGAAGAGGCTCAGCGCGCTGCTTTCCACCCACCCGAGCGCGAATCGCCCGAGGCAACGCAATGGCGCGAGATTCGTGAGAACCGTCGAGAGTATGCCGGTCGGCCAGAGCAGGACCACCGAGAGCATGCCGAGGCCGCCGGTCACCGCCGCGGCCCGCTTCCATTCACGTGGTGAACGGAGAGCGTGGCCGACGTCGCACTGCGCACGCCGGACGGTTTCGGAAGCGAACTCCGGAGGCGGTGAGAATGCAGACAGGCCGCCCAGGGCACTGTCAAGCGCCTGCTCGGACTGCAGTACCTGCCGGCACGATTCGCACGCGGCCGTGTGGGCACGCACGCGAGCCGCATCGTCCGGCGAAAGGTCGCCGTCGATGTAGGCCAGAATCTGCTCGACATTGCACGTCATAACTCAAATCCGCGCACCCCGGACTTCCGGCGCTGCGTCGGCGATCAGGAGTCGCATCTTCGGTTCGGTAAGAGACTGGAAGCGGCTGCTGGCTCCGCGATCAGGCGATCCCTTCGATTCCCATCCGGACCAGGTGCTTGCGCATCGCTTCGCGGGCGCGAAAGATGCGGTTCTTCACCGTGCCGAGCGGAAGTCCCGTCACCTCGGCGATCTCGTCGTAACTCAGTTCGCTGACGTGCCGGAGCACGATCAGTTCGCGGTAACGCGGCGGAAGTTTCGAGATGACCTCCTCGATCTGCGCCGATCGCTCCGAATACTCGAGCACTCGCTCGGGTGACGGACCCTTGGCAGGAATCGGAAGCTCGAATTCTTCGTCGTCACCGCTGACCGAGTACAGGGAAGTCACTGGTACCGACTGCTTTCGCAGATGGTCGATCGCGGTGTTGGACGCGATCTTGTAGATCCAGGTCGAGAACTTGAACTCAGGGTTGTATCGATCGAGCGACCCGTAGACCTTGATGAAAACCTCCTGAGAGAGATCAAGGGCCGTCTCGTAATTGCCGACCATCCGGAACACGAAGTTGGCGATCTGGCGGTGGTAACGCTCCACCAGCCGATCAAAACAGACACCCTCGCCGGCCGCGGCGCGGGCAACGAGTTCCGTATCGGGAACGACTGCGTATGCGGTTGCCGTCAAACTCATGCTCTCCGTTTTGCCTCACGTCGCCGCACATTCCCGCAATGTGGCCACGACAATCAGTTGACGCGTCGAAAACTACGGGGTCGATGCCGCCAAAGTTTCACTCGCCTCGAACGAAATAGTACCACCCAGAACGGTCAGGGAGACGCGACCTTTCAGACTTCGACCGTGAAATGGGGAATTTCGCCCTTTCGATGCGAAGCTCGATGTGTCGACGACGAATTCGGCCTCCGGATCGAAACACACGAGGTCCGCGGGTGCTCCGGCGACGAGCGTGCCTCGACCGAGTCCGAAGAGCCGGGATGGAGCCGTCGACATGAGCTCGATGAGCCGGTTCAGGCTCAGGATTCCGGGAGCTACCAGATGCGTCAGCCCGAGCGCGAGGCTCGTTTCGAGGCCAACGATCCCGAACGGGGCCCGATCGAACTCGAGCGCCTTCTCGTCCGCGTGATGCGGAGCGTGGTCGGTTGCAATGCAGTCGACCGTGCCGTCAGCAAGTCCCTCGACAAGCGCCGATACGTCGCGGTCGGTCCGAAGGGGCGGGTTCATCTTTGCGGCAGTATCGAAATCGCCAATCGCATCTTCGGTAAGACTGAAATGGTGCGGGGTGACTTCGCACGTCACGCGCAATCCGCGAGACTTCGCTTCCCGGACGAAGTCGAGTGACCGCGCCGAAGAAAGGTGCGCGATGTGAACGTGCGCGCCCGTGGCTTCCGCCAGCAGGCAGTCGCGAGCCACCTGAACCTCTTCGGCGACACGGTGCATTCCCTTCAACCCGAGGCGGGCGGCGCAGCACCCCTCGTTCATCACACCACCGGCCGCGAGATTCCGATCCTCACAATGGTCGATGACCGGGATGCCGACTTCCGCCGCCCATTCCATTGCGCGGCGCATCAGCTGCCCGTTCATCACGGGATGGCCGTCGTCGGAAACAGCGACGGCGCCGGCCCGTGCAAGGGAACTGATTGGAGAAAGCTCTTCGCCGGCAAGTCCCAGAGTGATGGCGCCCACCGGAAAGACGTTGACGAGCCCGACCTGGCGAGCGCGCGCGAGGATGAGCTCGGTGACGGCGACGCTGTCGTTCGTCGGAGACGTGTTCGGCATCACGCAGACCGACGTGAAGCCTCCGGCCGCGGCAGACTTCGATCCGGTTGCAATTGTCTCCTTGTGTTCCTGCCCGGGTTCTCGGAAATGCACGTGAACATCGACGAGTCCCGGCGCCACGACGAGCCCCGACACATCGACGCGGCGTTCGCCGGATCCGACGGGAAGTCGCTCGCCGATCTCGGCGATATGGCCGTCGCGGATCCGCACGTCGAGCACGTCGTCGATCGAGAGCGATGGGTCGACGACGCGTCCACCGCCGATCACCAGGTTCTGCCGGTCGCGTTCACTCATATTCGGAGCGGAACTATACTCTGCTGGCCCGTGCAGCGGCCAAGCCTTTGCCGCCCGGGCCGCGGCCTCGCTATGATTCACGCATGAACACGCTCAAGCCCGGAGACACCGTTCGAACTCGGCACGGCGATGTCGTGCGACTCGAGGAATTCATCGACAACGACGAGATTCCGATGTGGCGGTGTGACAACGGATGTGTGTACATCGAGCCGGATCTCGAAACCGTCGACTCGTCGTCCGACGAAGCCGCGGCCACCTGACGATCTCAAAACAAGAAAAAGAAGGGCCACCGGAGCCTTCGATCGTCGTGGCCTGGCGCGGCCATAACTCTCGTCTCTCTCCCCGATGACCCTCGTCGGTCTGATTGCAGACACTCGAATGAGGCTCACAACGTGAACCGCTAACCCGGGTCGATGATCGTCGTTAGCGATGCATTCAGCAACCAGATAATTTCGTCACCATACTTCGGTTTTCTCGAAGTCAGCATGCAACGTGCGGCCGGCATGATCGCGCGTTGTGCTTCGTCCGGGGCTTCCGTTAGGGTTAGGGGCATGGCGATGAAAACAATGCTGAAACTGGGGCTCGTCACCGCAATGGCGTTGACGAGCGTGTCGGACGGTCGCGCCCAGGAGGCTCCGCTCAGCCTCGACGAGCGTGAAGCCGTCGTCCGCCTTCAAAGTGGGAAGGCGAGTGTGCGTCGCGATGCGGCCGGGAAACTCGGCGACCTAAAGAGCCGCGCGGCCGGTCCGGACCTCGTGCGGGTCGCGACAACGGACGCCGATGCCACGGTTCGACGCGCCGCGATCGTGGCGCTTGGACGGGTCGGCGATCGGACCCGGATTCCGGAGATGACGCCGGTGCTGGGTGATCCGAACAGTGAGGTCCGGCGCGGCGCGATCGAAGGCCTCGTCAACCTCTACATCGGTCGGGACCCAGGGTTCTTCACCCGAGTGCGCTCGGGATTCTCGAAGGCCGTGCCCTTCTGGGACGAGCGAAACTCGACAACAGTCGAGCCGTACGATCCGGTCGATCCGCAGGTCATCGCGGCAATCAGCGGGCTTCTCAAGGTCGAAGCCGATGACGGAAATCGCGTAGCCGCCGTTCGGGCGCTTGGCGCCCTGCGAGCCGCGTCGGAGATCGACGCGCTTGCGGACGCAATGGGTGCGCACGACCATCTGAAATCCGATGTGCTCGACGCGTACGTTCGAATCGGGGAGACAGCCGCGGCCAGGTACGCCATTCCGCTCTTCGAGAGTTCGAGCGACGACCTCGCGGCACAAGCGATGCTCACGGCCGGGCGACTTCGCGCAGCCGACAGTGTCGAACCGCTCCAGAAAGTGTATTCGACGGGCGGACCGAAGAAGGGAGTGGTCGGCACCGTGACTTCGGTCTTCAGCCCGGAGCGCAGGAAGGCCGCGATGCAGGCCCTGGCGCTGATCGGGGATCCGCGTTCCGAGTCGTTGTTTCTCTCGGAGCTCTACGACAAGGACCCGGACATTCGACAAGCGTGCTACGACGGTCTTGCACGAATGGCGGACCCGAAGTTCCTCCCGCTCGTCACTCGAAACGGACAACTCGAGAAGAAGGAGGACGTTCGCCTCGCCCAGTCGTTCGCGCTCTACAAGATGGGCCAGCCCGGCATGTTCGGAGTACTCGCGACGGCTCTTCGAAACGGATCGCAGCGTGAGCAGGCCTCCGGATACGTCCTCGAGGCTGACAACCAGACGCATCTGATGCCGTTTCTCCAGGCTCCCGACCGTGACGCGCAGCTGGTCGTCATCGAGGCGCTTGGCAGAATCGGTGACAAGGAAGCAGTTGATGCGCTCCGGCCCCTCATCCGAGGATCGAAGCCCGACGTGGCGCTTGCGGCCGACCGCGCCGTCCGTCGAATCGAATGGCGCATTGCCAACGCGCCTGCGACGCAGCCCTGACCAGTCGACCTCGAATCCGGCGAAAGCACGAAGACCGCGACGAGCAGGATCTCGCCGCGGTCTTCGTGCTTCCGGCCCCGAGCCGCCGGAGTGGCGCGCCGTGGAGCCTTCAGTTTGCCTGCGCAGAGACCTTGACGTTCACGTGGTTGCCGCGACGAGCGAGCTCGAACGGGACCGACGTCGAATAGTGATCTGTGTTGCCGCGCTTGCTGAGCGCAACGTAGGCGCCTTCGGGCACGTGGACCTTGTAAGTGGCCGATGAGCCGTCGGCACGGACGACCAACGTCCGCGAGCTTGCGTCAATCCGGAGGACGGTTCCGGTGACACGCGTGGCTGAAGAGTCCGGCGAGCCTGCGAGCGCTTCGGTCGAGGCGCCTGCGGCGAACGAGATCGAGATTCCGAGAGTCGATGCGAGAACGAGTTTGCGGTACGAGATCATGATGAGTCAGCTCCTTTCGAGTTCAGCGCATTTCGCTGTGCGGCGACGGATACGCGGACCCCGGCGAGCTCGATCGCAAATTGTGACGGACCGGCAACGCTGCGGGACGAAACGGACGAATGACTTTGTGAGCCACGGAAGCGACGGTTGGACGGCGCATCGCGACAGCTCGGTCGTTTACAGAAAGTTTTCAAGCGGGCTCGAAAGGCGCGGGGAATTCGTGCAACGCATCCGGTGATGAACGCGTATGGAGACGAGCATGCGCATCCACGTATCGATCCACGACGATGAAAACGATCGCCAGCTGGCGGGCGATCACGGTGTCGCTCATGCGGAATTCGGTTGCGCCAGGTCGTTCGTGATCTCGGTTCAGTCCGACAGCAGTGGCAGGCTGCCGCAACTCGACGAAGAGAAGCTCGCCCGAATCGTCGGTGGAGTGCTCACATCCGATGGCCGCGCGACACCGGTTCGATACGCCGATCGCATTCCCGTTCGTCAGGGCACGTCGATCGTTCTGGTCCGGCCGCGCGACGTGGACTGGATCGAGGCGCAGGGAAACTACGTGATCGTCCACACGGCGAAGGCGGCCTTCACCGTTCGCGACACGATCGGCGGTATCGAGGCGCATCTCGATCCGGCGCGGTTCCGCCGAGTCCATCGGTCGGCCATCGTGAACGTCGAGAAGATCCGCGAACTGCGTCCGCAGGCCCACGGGGACTACCGAATCGTGCTCGACGGCGGCGCGCAGTTGACGCTCAGCCGAAGTTACCGGTCGGCGCTCGGCGCGCTGCTGAATGCAACCGGCTGACATCGGGCTTCCGGGACGGATGGGATCGGTAGTGCAGGCCCCCGTTTATCCCGTCCGTGGGACGCTCCAGGTCCCCGTTTTTCGAGCCGCGAGCGGGTGCGGGGGGCCCCACGCCGGGGGCCGGG
>CAZXLQ010000198.1:0-10046 GCA_964641945.1 uncultured Clostridia bacterium | reverse complement strand
GGATGACCAATCGGCCAGCAAAGAGTCGGACCGGGCCGCCATTGCTTCCGAATGCGCCGCGCTGCAGAACCGCTTCTGGGACTATAAAAATATCCTGTTTAAGAACCAGACAAGCATTGTCGGACAGTTCACCGATGCGCGCCAGCGCAAGCGCCGCCCCGGGGACTGAATCGCTTAACACCCACCATACCCGGGCCCCACCCCCCCACCCGCGAGAGCCGCGCGCCCCCGGCCGTAGTCACCAACATCGTCGATTTCACAGCCGGCCGCTCGCTGCGCTCGCGGTTCCGGGTCTGGCACGGGACTGTCCTTCTAACCCGGTATGCCGTTACCATAGCCAGTTGGATTCGCTTTCGGTTCGACCGCAATGACGCCTTTTGATTCCAGATTCTGGCGCGACTTCGATTGGGCGCTCGCGCTCGTCCCGGTCGTGCTCGTGTGCTTCGGAACGGTCTTCATCTACAGCTCACAGCCGGATGAGACTTACTGGAAGCGCCAGCTCGTGTTCATGGCGCTCGGGCTCGGGTCGATGGCGGTTTTTGCTCTGACCGACTATCGAAAGTGGCTTCAGTTCGCGCCGTTTTTCTATGGACTGGCGCTGGTGGGGCTCGTGTCCGTGCTCATTTTCGGCTCGGTCGTGAACGGAGCCCGCGCCTGGATTCGAATCGGAGCCTTCGGCCTGCAACCGTCTGAGATTGCAAAACTTGCGACGATCCTGATGCTGGCCAGATTCCTGGCGCAGCCGCGCCGGGGGTCGCTCACTATTCGGGAGATCGCCATTGCCGGTGGCATCGTGGCGCTTCCGGTCGGTCTGATCCTTCTGCAGCCGGACATGGGCACTGCCCTGACCTTCTTTCCTGTGCTCCTGACCATGCTCTTCCTGAGCGGACTGCGGAAAAGGATGCTCGCCGTCGCCGTATGCGGCGCGCTCGTCGCCGTGGTGCTCGCGTGGGGATTCGTCCTGAAGACCTATCAGAAGGAACGCATCCAGATGGCGGTCATGCTGATGGCCGGCGACACCGACCAGGTGAGCCGGCAGCAGAAACGCGCCCAGGGATACCAATCGATCCAGTCGATGATTGCAGTCGGGTCGGGCGGCCCGTTCGGCAAGGGTGTTCTCCAGGGAACGCAGGGGAGGCTCGGGTTTCTCCCCGAACGCCACACTGACTTCATCGCCTCGATCGTCGCCGAGGAGACCGGATTCGCCGGAGCGCTCGCCATGCTCCTGCTATACGGCGCCGTCATCTGGCGACTGACCGGAATCGCCAAGCTCTCCGCCGACCGGTTCGGCGCCCTGTCCGTCATGGGCCTGGCTGCGCTCCTGGGCTTTCACATATTCGTGAACTTAGGTATGGTCCTTGGCTTGATGCCAATCATGGGTATTCCGCTTCCCCTCCTCAGTTACGGGGGTTCCTCGCTGCTGATGATGTTCATGGGGTTCGGACTGGCCCTTAGTGTGCGGCTCAGGCGGTTCGTCAACTGATCCGCCTCGCGTTTCTGCAATGACCATTTCGCACGCCGACTATCGTTCCGCCCTCGATAACATCCTTCCACGGGTCGAAAAGCCCGTTCGATACGTGGGTGGCGAGTGGAACGTCGCGTCGAAGGATCCCGAAGCGATCCGTACCCGGATTGCACTGTGTTTCCCCGATGTCTACGAGATCGGGATGTCGCACCTCGGACTGAAGATCCTCTACGAGCTTCTGAACCGGTCGGAACATTGGTCGGCCGAACGCTGTTACTGCCCGTGGCCGGACATGGAAGCCGAGCTTCGCGCCTCCGGCCTGCCGCTCGCCTCGCTCGAATCGTTTACGCCGCTCTCGGCATTCGACATCGTCGGTTTCTCGCTGCAGTACGAGATGACCTACACGAATGTCCTGACGATGCTAGACACCGGAGGCATCCCGATCCGGTCGGACGATCGAACGCTCGACCATCCGCTCGTCATCGCGGGCGGCCCGACCGTCTACAGTTCGGAGCCCATCGGCGATTTCATCGACGTTTTCCTGATTGGCGACGGCGAAGAAGCTTTCCCGGCACTCATTCGCGGCTGGGAGCGCCTGAAGGCCGAGGGCGGCCGGTCGCGGCGCGAGATGATCCGCGAGCTCGTCCAGATCGGCGGGCTCTATGCACCGGCGCTCTATTCGGTCACCGAGTCGCCATACACCGGCATCCAGATCGTCGACAAGCCGGAGGATCCGGCCATTCCGTTCCCCGTGCTGCGCCAGGTCGTCGAGGATCTCTCGAAGTTCCCGTTCCCGACCAACTCGCCCGTCCCGTTCACGGAGCCCGTTCACGACCGCATTGCGGTCGAGATCGCCCGCGGATGCGTCGACGGATGCCGATTCTGCCAGGCCGGAACCATCTATCGCCCGGTGCGGGAGCGCGATCCGAAGGAGATCGTAGACACGATCATCGGTGGTCTCGAACAGGGCGGGTACGACGAGGCCTCGCTCACGTCGCTGTCGACAGCCGATTACAGCTGCCTCACGCCTCTGGTGAAAGCGCTCGGCGACGAACTTGCGAAGCGGAACGTCTCGTGGTCGGTCTCGAGCCTGCGGGCGTCCGGCGTGACCAACGAGTTGTCCGAGGAGATTGCCAAGCAGCGCACCACGGGCCTGACGATCGCGCCGGAAGCGGGAACGCAGCGGATGCGCGACGTCATCAACAAGAACGTCACCGAAGAAGACGTCCTGCGGAGCTGCCGAACGGCATTCAAGCACGGCTGGAAGGCCGTGAAGCTCTATTTCATGATCGGCCTCCCGACCGAGACCGACGAAGACATCGTCGGCATTGCCGAGCTCGGCAAGAAAATCGTCGACCTCGCGCGTGTTGAGTTCAAGAGATCGGTCAAGGTCACGGTATCGGCTTCGTCACTGGTGCCGAAGCCGCACACGCCGTTCCAGTGGTGCGAAGTCGTCGACATGCCCGAGATCCGGCGTCGCCAGGAACTGCTTGGCACGCTGTGCCGGCGGTACCGGCTCAGCTACAAGCATCATCACGCCGAGACCTCGGTGGTGGAAGGCGTGCTGTCGCGTGGCGACCGGCGCCTCGGACGCGTCATCGAGCGCGTCTGGCGCGAGGGCGGCCGTTTCGACGGCTGGACCGAACATTTCAGTTACGACCGGTGGATGCGGGCGTTCGAGGCCGAAGGCATCGACTATCGCATCTACCTCCGAGAGTTCCCCGTCTATACCGGGTACGACCACCGTACATCGCCGATGGTGCCGTTGCCCTGGGATCACCTCGACACGCTCGTCGAGAAGCGGTTCCAGGCAATCGAGCTCCGTAAGGCGATCAAGGGGCGTTTGTCGCCGCCGTGCATGCTGCCCGTCCGTATCGTGGACGGCCGCCCCACGGCGATTGCGCCAAGCGAAGACGAATTCGACCGTGTCACGTCCAAGCCGCTGCTCTGTTACGTATGCGGCCTCGACTGTGACCTCACCGTGGCTCGCGAGCAATTGGCGCGAGCCCGCCACATGCACGTGGAGGCCGACGAAGCGCTTCGAACGCTCGCCGTCACGCCATCCTCGAGCACTTCGGATCGGACCCCCGACCTGTCTGCGGACACGTTCGACGCGGGCGGCGCACCAGCGCTGCGACATTACCGCGCCTCGTACACGAAGCTCGACACGGTCAAGTACCTTTCTCATCTGGATCTTGCGCGGACTCTGCCGCGCGCGTTTCGACGCGCGGGCATTCCGCTCGGGTACAGCATTGGATTCCATCCAATGCCTCTGCTTGCATACGGACCGGCGCTTGGCGTCGGCTCTGTTGGCGAAGCCGAGTGGCTCGACTTCGATGCACCTGTCGAGCTCTCTCCCGAGACTTTCCTCGAACGGATCAACGCCGTCCTTCCTGACGGCATGCGATTCACGGCCATGCGCGAACTGCCACAGGGCAGTCCCGCCCTGACGAAGATCATCAATCGCGCGGAGTACGCGGCGCGCCTGGACGACCCGGTAATTGCCGGGGCAGTTCGGCGTCTCGCTGCGGTGCGCGACGATCTTTCAGGGCTCGACGCGGACGCCGTCCATCGCGTTCTCACCGAGGAGTTCTTTGCCCGCGAATCGCTCGTCATCGAGCGCGTTCGCAAGGGTCGCGCGAAAGAGATCGACATCCGCCACTACGCCAGAGCCTTCAGGTTCGAGGGAACCAACGGCGACAGCGAAGTACGCCTCACCTTGGAGCTCACCAATTCCGGGAGCGCCCGGCCTGACGAGATTCTCGGCAGCATCTATCGCCTTGACCCGACGGAGCGTCAGTCGCTCTCGAGTCGCGTGCGGCGTTGCCGGCTCTTCATCTGGCGCGACGGAACCGAACTGAGTCCCATAGAGGCATCCGATGTCCGTGCCGCGGCTGCCGCGGATCAGCGATGAAGGGAAACGGGTCCATGTTGAAAATCCTCCTCAGGAGTGAACATGCCCAAAGAGCTGATCATCAGTGCGAACGCGCACGAGAAAAAAGTCGCCATCATTGAAGATGGCGTCGTCACCGAGTTCTACGTCGAACGCGTCAACGAAAACACCGGCGTCGTCGGAAACATATACAAAGGTCGAGTAATGAAGGTCCTGCCCGGAATGCAGAGCGCCTTCGTCGACATTGGCCTGGAGCGCGACGCCTTCCTGTACGTCTCCGACTTCCTCGACGTCCTCGAGGACGAGGCGATCGAGATCAAGTCCGACGCAGCACGCGTCAAGCGCGAAGCCGCCGAGGCGGCCGACGAGGCGCAGGCCGCCGCCGAAGCGGAGGTCACGACTGCGGAGCGACCGAGCGGGCGCGACCGTGATCGGGACCGCGATCGGGACCGCGACCGCGATCGTCGCCCGGCCCGTGATGCGGCCCCGGAGCCTGTCGCCGCCATAGCCGACATCGAGCCGCTGCCACCGATAGCCGAGCTGCCGATGATGGAATCGATTCGCGACGACGAGGAGGGCGAAGACGATGAGTCGGCCGAGACCGACGCTGCCGGCGGTCGAAAGCGCCGCCGTCGTCGCCGCCGCCGCCGCGGTGACGAGGTCGCGCCCGGAATGGACGAATACGACGTCCCCCAGAAGGCCAAAGTCCTCGACAGCTTCGGCGACGACGATGCCAGCCGTTTGCGCATCGAGACCGCGTACGAGCACATCGAGGAAGTGGAATTCGCCGATACGTCAGCGGCGCTCGACGCCGGCGCCTCGAGTTTCGAGCGTGTTTCCGACGATGACGCGCCGCCGCGCAGCCGTCCTAAGAAGGCCATTCCGCAGATCATAGAGATCGCGCCTTCGGTTCCCGCCTATGAGGCGCCCGTAAGCGAGGCGCCGGCGCCGATGCTCGTCGCCATCCGCGACGAGGACGACCTCGAGGCTGCCATCGACGCGGCCATGGATGCCGCCGACGCTCCCGCAAAGGGACGCTCTCGACGAGGCAAGTCCGAACCGGCCCCGAAGGCCTCGGCCAAGCCGGCTGCTCGAAAAGCCGCAGCGAAGAAGGCCGACGAACCGGCCTCCGAAGGCGACGCGCCGAGAAAGGGCCGCGCTCGCAAGGCGCCCGCAGCCAAGGCCGAAGCAGCGCCGCGCGGTCGGGCCCGCAAGGCCAGGAATGCCGACGAACCCGTAGAACTCGGCGAGAACGCCGATGCCGAGGTGTCCGATTCGCCGAGCCGTGCCGAGATGTCGACACGCCGCGGTGGCCGCGGACGTCGTCGTCCGTCTGGCCCGCGCGACGGTGACGGCGGCGCGGTTGATGCACCGCCGGCTGACCGTGAGAAGGAGCCCGAAAAGAAGGAGCGCGAGCGCTCGGAACGTCCCGAGAGAACGGATCGGCCCGAACGCGCCGAGCGCTCGGATCGCGAGCGTCCGGCGTCCGGCAACGGACGAGGTCGACGCAACGAGCCGCTCATCAGCGAGCTCCTTCGCGAAGGCCAGGAGATCACGGTCCAGATCGCGAAGGAGCCGATTGCCAAGAAGGGCGCGCGCATCACGTCGCACATCGTCCTCCCCGGTCGCTTCCTCGTGTTCATGCCGACCGTCACGCACGTTGGCGTGTCGCGAAAGGTGACGTCCGAATCCGAGCGCGCCAGGCTCAAGAAGACCGTCTCGGCGCTCAAGGACAAGGAAGGCGGTCCCGGCGGCTTCATTGCCCGGACGGCCGCAATCGGCCAGACCGACGAGGACCTGCTCGACGATATGCGCTATCTGCAGCGCACGTGGGCCGAGCTGAAGCGCGAAGCCGATCGCCGGAAGGCGCCGGCGCTGCTTCACCGCGACCTCGACCTGATCCAGCGGATTCTGCGCGACCAGATCTCGGATGACTTCTCGGCGATTCGCGTCGACAACGAGATCGAATACGCGCGGATAGTCGACTTCGTCAACCGCGTCCAGCCGAGACTCGTCCGTAGGGTCAAGCTGCACACGCGCGACGAACCGATCCTCGAGACTTACGGCGTTCAGGCCGAGATCGACAAGGCCGTGAAGCCGCGCGTCTGGCTGAAGTCGGGCGGTTACATCGTCATCAACCAGACCGAGGCGCTCGTATCGATCGACGTCAACACAGGCAAGTTCGTCGGGAAGTCGGACCGGCTCGAGGACACGATCACGCGAACGAACATGGAGGCGGTCCGCGAGATCGTCCGCCAGGTCCGGCTTCGCGACCTCGGCGGCATCATCGTCATCGACTTCATCGACATGGAAGAGCGGCGAAATCGGATGAAGGTGACGCAGGCGCTCGAGCAGGAGATGCGCGCGGACCGATCGCCTTCGAAGGTACTCGGCTTCAACGACTTCGGGCTCATCATCATCACGCGCAAGCGTGTGAAGCAGAGTCTGGAGCGCACGCTCTGCAGCCCTTGCCCCTACTGCCAGGGCGCCGGTCTCGTGAAGTCCACGCAGACGATGGCGTTCGAGATCCTCAGTGAGGCACGGCGAATATCGAAGCAGGTCGGCGGACAGGCCGACGACGTTACGCTCCGGGTGAGCCCGGACGTCGCGCAGGCGTTCCGAACGTCCGAAGCGGCGATCTTCGAGGAGATCGAGGCGCACTTCACGACGCCGGTGCGTCTGAAGGTGGATCACGAACTGCATCAGGAGCAGTTCGACTTCGCGATCCTGTAGGGATTCCGCGACCGCGGAGCGGTCGATGTAATAGCCGTGGGTCGCTCGGGGGCGAGTGCAACGAGCCCTCGTGCGACCCGCGGTACCACCAGTCAGGGCTCGCCGACCGCGGAGCGGTCGCATTGTCTCCTGAATTGCACGAACAGAACGGGCGCGGCATCGTCTACGACGCACGCAATCGCTGGGACTGACGATGCGACCGCTCCGCGGTCGGTGTGTTACTGCCGGAGATTCCGCGGGTCACGCGAGGGCTCGTTGCACTCGCCCGCGTGTGACCCACGGCTAATTCATCGACCGCTCCGCGGTCGCGGAATCGCTCTACTTCTTCTCGACGATATCGCCCTTCACCGACGAGACGATGGCGAGCAGGTCGTTCTTCTCCTTCTCGGGCACGTTGAACTTGTCGAGCGACGCTACGAGGTGTCCCGCCGCGGCGTTCCAGTCGTCTTCGCTGATGCCCATGCCCTTGTGCGACGTCTTCATGTCGCGCCCCGTGTAGACGCAGGGCCCACCGGCCGCGGCACACACCTGGTCGACGATGTGCTGGCGGAGCCGTCCGGCGCTGTCCTGGCTGAGGCCGCCGAGGAATCGCGCCATCTTCGGATCCGTGCCCATCCGCTTGATGAACTCGTCGATGACGGCAGCGATCGCGTCATAGCCGCCCAGTCTCTGGTAGAGCGATTTCGCTCCCGCGGGCGCCGGTTCCATGGAGACCGAGTCGTAAACGTAGACCCACGTGCCGCCAATCTTCCGCCTCCAGTCGGTGGCCCGGAGGTTGTAGGTGCGTTCCGCCGCGCCTTTCATCTTCTCTGTGACGCGAACGCGACCGCTCCACTGAACGACGTCGCCGTGAGCGACGTACGTGCCGTCGATCGTCTCGAGCTTGAGGGATTCCGCTGCACCGAAGAAACCTGTGTAGAGCCCTCGAACCGCGTCCATTCCGACCGCGACCGTGCCGTCGGGCGCTACCAGCGTCACGCGGGGATCGTTCCAGTAACACGCCGCCGCTGCATCGGCGTTTCGTGAATTGAATGCGGCCTCGAAGCGTTTTGACAGCTCCATCGCTTCGGCGATGAGCTTGTCGTCCTTCGAGGACTTCTGGGGCAGTGCGGCAGCCGATCCGGCGGCCGTGGCGACGGTCAGCGCGATCGCAGCAGCGATCGCGAAACAACGGGACAGCGATGACATGGCTGTCTCCTCCTTCGTATGGGGGTGTGATGTGTATCTGCGCCCGAGGATACGAGACGTGGAGCCGGATCGGTTTCCACCAAAACGGTCTCGCGGCCGGGAGGCGGTCAAGGGGCGGACGCCTCCACAACAATGTCATTGAGGATCACCAGGGCGCGATCGGCGTCCTCCTCCCGAATCAGCAGATGGTCCTTCCGGTAGGCGCACTGCGGCACGATCGAGATTCCGGCGGCCGCAAGGCGCGCGGCCGCCGGCAGAAGGTAGCCGCACACGCCGAGGTCGATACTCAGGTCGAGCGTGATCGCCGCATATGGCCCCGCGACGGCCGTGTGATCGACGTGCGCAGCGACTGCCATCCACGTTGGCTCGTCGATCGTCAGCGAAACCTCGTCGGACTCGACAACGAGCGCAGCAAAATACAACGCCACCCCGTCTCGCACTGAGACTTCGACGAGCCGCGCCGCATCTGCAATCGACGCCTGCGGAAGGCTCACGAGCAGGTATCGGCCCGGCCATCTGTGCACTCTCGTGAGGGCCCAGAGCGCCCGCGCCTCCGCCGTCATCTCAGGCAATCCGTCGGTCACGCCGCCGGTCCATTCCCGTCGCCGCTCACCGCTGGCCGGCGGTCGTGGTGTGCTCGGGCCGTTCGATAGTGCGCGGGGCGAGTTTCTCCGTCGGGGCGGCGCATTCCGCATCGCGCACCTCACGAAGCGCGCGGACGAACGCCGACGCCCACATGTACGCTCCAGCCAGATAACCCGGCGAAAGGACGAGAAGCTTGAAGAAGAGCTTCAGATCGTACCGGGCGAGCCATACGAGCGCGCGCGCGAGCCGGACCGGCGGCACGAGCACGCCAAGCCACGGGTGGCGGATCAGGTACGGCATCAGCCAGCCGAGCGCCGGGTAGGCCCGGATCACTTCGAACGGCGGATTCATGCGATGCCGGGCCAGCGCCGAGCTCTTGCCGAGCGTTCGCTGGTACGTGATGACTTTTTTCCACCCGGTCCGATTCTGATGCGTCACCTTGATCGTCGGGTCGAATAGGATCTGCTCCCCGGCTATGGAGAGCCGCCAGTTGTAGAGCAGGTCTTCGCTCGCGCGGACGTCGTCGAAGAGGCCGAACCGCTCGAACACGTCACGCCGGTAGCAGATGTTGGCCGTGGGAATCGTGAAGACCTCCCGACGCGGCGACGACGGGATGAACTCGCGAAACTCGAGCAGGTATCCGATGAGTCCGCTAGCGCTGTCCGGAGTTCCGTCGCATATCGCGCCTCCGACCGCGGCATATCCCGTAGTGTCGTGCGCTTCGACAAGCCGGAGCAGCAGGTCCGGCGCGGCAATACAGTCGGCGTCGATCATGGCGAGAAGGTCCGCCCGCGCCTCACGGATCGCGGCATTGCGGGCCGTTCCGGGATAGGCGCGGCCGCCGAGCCTGAGGAGACGAACCTGCGGGAACTCCGCTTCGACGATCGCTGCCGTCGCGTCCTCCGAGCTGTCGGCGACGATGACTTCGAAGTCGAACGGCGTGTCCTGTGACACGATCGACTTCAGACAGTCCGCAATCGTCGCTTCACCGTTGTAGACGGGAATGACGACGGACAGTCGAGGAATCGAGCCGTCACGTCCGTCGTATTTGAGGATACCCAGGGTGTGACCTCCATTGGTCTGCGACAACCGCGTCCGGGGGCAGCAGGCGAAAAAACAACTATAGTTGAGGACGTTCGCGTCCGTCCACGGATCGACTCCAGAGGAGTCCCGACCTGCCTC
>CAZXLQ010000197.1:3758-10062 GCA_964641945.1 uncultured Clostridia bacterium | reverse complement strand
GACCCGTGCACTACGGCGGCCGGTACCGATGCCGGGCGAGTCAGCCATTGCGGGCGCAACCGGCAAGTGGCGGGGCATGTCGTGGCCGGATCAGTACCGCGAGCGGTAGCGAGCGGGTCGCCGTGTCGGCGAAGCCCGGTCCCGTGACCCGTGCGCTGCCGCGCACGGCACCGAGCCGGGCGAGTCAGCTGTCCGCGGCCAGCGCCTTACGAAGTTCGCAAACCTCCGCGAGGAGCTGTCGCGCCGCCTCGGTGGCGTCGGCCGGGACCAGGCGCGCCGGGCGGTCTACGGCATCTGGATCGCCCAGCCCGCTGTCTCGAAGCATCCGCACCCGCGCGAGGATCGTGTCGCGAATCTCCTCCGCATTGTCGACACCGCGAAAGTAGCCGAGGTGCGTGTCCGCCGACCTGCCTTCCTGGCCGGGAGCTGACGAACCGCCGCCGGCCGTCCGAACCTCCACGTCCGCAATTCCGAACAGCCGCTGAATCGGACCCTGCTTCACCGAGATGTTCTGGATGTTCGAGAAACTCATCGTCTTCTCGCTGATGTGCACGAGCCCCTCCCGGATGCGGAGACTCCGGTCCGTAACGATGTACCACCTGAGCTGATAGTCGAGGTGGACCATCAGAAACGTCACGGGCAACGCGGCAAGGTAAGTGAGGACGCCGAAGTACTCGAGGTAAAGCAGGAGGTGGTCGTACGGGAACTCGGGAATGGCGTCCAGAAACATGAACCCGAAGAAGAGGCCGGCAGCCGCGGCCAGCTGCCGGCCTAACCAGATGACGAGCTGGTAGCGATAGAGCCCCGGCGCGCCGCGAAAGGTCCGGGTCGATCCGGGAGAACCCGCGGGCGGATCCGGCGCCGGCGGGATCTTCAGCACTCGCTCGAAGAGAGTCGTGGCCCGGGACGTCGGCAGCAGATCACTCATGCGCCGAGGCCTCCCGCCTTTTCTCGAGTTCGACTCTGAGCGCGTGAACCTCCGACGCGACATCGCGAAGGACCGAGGCGAGGTCGTCCCCGGCGCCGTGTATCGAGGACGCTTCCGGAGCGGCATCGACGGCAGGCCCCTTCGTGCCGCGCATCTTCGAGTAGAGGTAGTCGCGCAGCATCTCGAACTCGCGCACGCCTTCGATGGTCATCTCGGCGCCTGAATTTCCGCTCGCGGTCTGCACCTGGATGCGCGCGAGCCCCAGCCAGCGCTCGAGGATGTTGCTCGAGAGGTGGATGTCCTGAATGCGCGCGTAGGTCAGGTTGATCTCGCGGTGGAACAGGATGCCCCATTGCATCGAGACGCCTTCGTCGTCGAATCGATACCGCATCGTGTGGTACCTGAAGTACTGATAGACGAGGAGGAACGGCAGTCCGGGGCCCGCGAGGAATGACGTAAGTATGTAGTACGTCAGGAGCCGCGGGTCGGGACGTTCGATGGCATGGACGGCGTTTTCGTCGATCGGAGCGAGTGTGTTCATGGGCACAGAGTCCCGTACGGCCCGACAGCCGAGTTCGTTCCGCAAGTCACGTCCGCCACGAGCCGTCTCAGTTGATGTCGACCCGGCTTCGCTGACCCATCAAAGCGTCGACACTCCACGGCCCCCCGCCCGCGGCCGCGAGATACAGAAAGACCCAGCAATAGACGACTGCCAGTTCGCCGCCATTCACGATCGGCAGAAAGCCCTGCGGTGCGTGTGCCATGAAGTAGGCGACGGCCATCGTTCCCGAGAGCAGGAAAGCCACCGGACGCGTGAACAGACCGATGAGGAGCAGAACGCCGCCGCCGAATTCGAGCACGCCCGCGAGGCCGACGATCGAGAAGAGCTCGGGAGTCGGCATCTTGCCGGGCGGCAGGTTGAAGAGTTTCTGGCTTCCGTGAGCCGTAAACAGGAATGCGAGAATGATTCGCATGAGACTCAGCAGTCTGGGCGCCCAGGACGACAACATGTTGTCGAGTTGCATTCGGCTTCTCCGCACGTAGGTTGATTGGTGCTGGCTCACTGGGCTCGTGTCGTTGCTCGCCGGCACGGACGCGCCAAGTCTAGCAGCGGGAACCGGTCCCCATCATCATTTTGTCGCATCACTGCCTTCTGGTATTCCTTCCCCGAGGCTGCGCGTCAGCTTCGACGTCGATACTCGCCACCGGACACCACATGCGAAGAGAACACCACCGCATCTATGAGCGGTTTCTCTGGATCGACACCGAGATCCGTCGCAATGCCTATCCGAACTCGCGAACCATCGCCGAGCATTTCGAGATCAGTCCGAAGACTGCGCAGCGATCGATCGATTTCATGCGCGATCGCTTCGAGCTTCCGCTCGAGTACTCTGCCGAGAATCGCGGCTGGTACTACAGCGAGCACGCATTCGCCCTGCCCGCGGAAATGCTCACGGAGGGTGACATCGTGGCGATTCTCATGGCCGAGCGGCTTGCGCGTGAGTATGCCGGCTCTCCGCTCGGCGCACAGATCGAGCGCGCACTCTCGAAGGTCGCCGGCGTGCTTACCGACACCGTGTCGGTTGAACTGTCGGAGCTCGCGGCGGCCTACTCGTTCGAGGCGCTCCCTACGATCGACGTCGACGAGCGGACGTTTCACGAGCTCGCCAGGGCGACGCGCGACCATCGTTCCGTCGAGATGACGTACTTTACGGCCTCGACCGGCGAGACCTCGACACGTCGCGTCGATCCGCTCCACATCCGCAACCACCAGGGAAACTGGTACCTGATCGCGTTCGATCACCGTCGACGAGACGAGCGCGTGTTCCTGATGGGTCGGATCCGGGACCTTCGCCTTCTGGACGAAACTTTCGAGGTCCGCGACGGGTTCAACCTCGACGAGTTCCTGCATTCCGCCTTCCAGATGTTCGTCGGAAAGGAGCCGGTGGACGTCGTGCTCGAGTTCGACGAGTACCAGGCACGCTGGATTCGTGAGCGCCGTTTGCCGCACGAGTCCGCGAGGGTCGAGGAGCTGCCTGATGGCGGGGTTCGGCTGTCGCTTAGGGTGCTGTCGCTGGAGGCGGTGCGTCGCTACGTGCTGCAGTACGGGTCGCACGTTCGTGTGATCGCGCCTGACGCACTTCGTCGCGAGATCCACGACGAGGCGAAGAAGGCTGCCGACCTGAATCGCGACGCGTAGGCGGATTGCCGCTGTGCCGGTGGAAGGGGAACCCGCTCGCTACCGCTCGCGGTACTGATCCTCCGTCGCCGGAACTGCCCTTCACATGGCTCCGCCATGTCGACATGCAGGTCGTGGCAGGATCAGTACCGCGAGCGAGCGGGTAGTTACGGCGTCGCTTCGAATGAGATCACGTGCCTCGATACCTACCCCTCGCGGTACTGATCCTCCGTCGCCGGAATCTGCCCTCCAGGTCGCGTCCGCCATGTCGAGAAGTATGTCGGTGCAGGATCAGTACCGCGAGCGATAGCGAGCGGGTCGCATTGGAGGCGGGATAACCCGGTGGTCGGGTGCGCTTGCCACCTGACGCGCAGAGGTTTCGTTCAGCACGGGTCGGTGTGGAGACACCAACCCGCCAGAAGATACTGCTACCCCGCTCCGTGTCCTACCAACCTCTCTACCCTTCTTCACAAACGCTGGTGAGTTGGGAACACCACAGGAAGGAGAGGTAGCCAGAAATGCCGCGAATTCAATTGCTGGAGCCGGCGGCGCACGGTCGGAATCCGCTGCCGCGCGGGACCGTTCGGGTGCTCGGAATCGATCTTGGAACCACGAACTCGACGGTCTGCGATGCCATATTCGATCCGGACGAGCCGGAGATCGACATCCCCGGAGAGATCGTCGTCGAGCAGGACTGCTTCGGCGAAATAGTGGCGGGAGCGCTCGTGCCGTCAGTGGTCGCCGTCGTCAACGACAGGCCGGTAGTCGGGCACGCCGCCGCGCGTATGCGATTCGCCCCGGCCGAGCTCAACCTGGAGGAACAGGCGACGATCTTCTACGAGACGAAGAACGACATCGGCCTGGGAAAGGTGTACTTCAAGGCTCCGCCCGGATTCCGGAGCCCGGCCGAGATTGGCGGCCACATACTCGGCACGCTCCACGGCGAGGCAACCGTCGCCGAAGGCGCTGCACGGGTGGTTGTGACCGTGCCGGCTTCGTTTCAGACGGCGCAGCGTGCCGAGACCATTCGCGCCGCGGAGCTCGCGGGACTGCACCTCGAACCGGGCGACCTACTCGATGAACCGGTTGCGGTCTTCATCGACAAGTTCGTGTCTGCGGACGGAGAGCCGTTCGTCAGTCGTGGCGCCGGCCGAGTGCTCGTGTTCGACTTCGGTGGAGGGACGTGCGACGTCGCCATCTTCCAGGTCGTCGCCCCGCCGCGATGCCGGCCGAGGATAACTCCCTTGGCCGTATCGCGATATCACCGGCTCGGCGGCGGCGACATCGATCGCGCCATCGTCTACGAGGCACTCGTTCCACAGCTCGTCGAACAGAACGGGCTCACGCCTCACGCACTCACGTTCGACGACAAGCGCAACCACGCGGAGCCCGCGCTGCTCGCCGTCGCCGAGGCTTTGAAGGTCGAGTTGACATCGACCAGCGGCGCCGCATCGGCGACGATTCACAAGACCGTGCGGATTCCGCTCGAGGATCGGGAGCTTCGCCTCAAGAATCCGACGCTAACGCTCGAGGAGTTCGAATCACTTCTGGAACCGTTCCTCGAGCGCGATCCGCTTTTCGGATCCAACTCGGAGTACCGGGTCGAACTCTCGATCTTCGCGCCGATCTGGGACGCGTTCGATCGGACCGGACTCTCGGCCGACGACATCGACTTCGTGATGCTGGCAGGCGGCAGCTCGCTCATCCCGCAGGTCGTCTCGGCGATCGGTGACGCATTCCCGCGGGCAAAGGTGATCCGTTACGACGACGCGATGTCGGTGCAGACGGCCGTCGCGCGCGGCGCGGCCTATCACGCGCTGTCGCTGGCGCTCTTCGGCGAAGGCATCGTCAGGCCTGTAACGCTCGAGAGCATCTCGTTGAGGACTTCGTCCGGTCTCGCCGAGGTGATTCCGAAGGGCGTCGACCTGCCGTATCCGAGCGACGGAGGGTGGTCACGGCCGTGCGTGCTTGCGGTTCCGGCGGCGCGTGCCCACGGCCCCGTCGAGATGCGTATCGAGGTCGTGTCGGGCATCGACAGCACGCTGCTCGACGTGAGGTACTGGGACATGCCGCCATCGTGCACGGCCGGGCAACCGCTGAGGGTCGAATCACGACTCGACGAGAATCGTCAGCTCCACCTGCGCGTCTCGACCGACGATGACGCGCAGGAGCCGCTCGCGGTTCGAATCGAAAATCCCATAACGCATGTGGTCAACCCGGGCGAAGTCCGTCTCCGGATCGAGCAGACAGAGCGGCAGCTCGAGTCGGAATCCGTTCCGGCGAGCGAGATCGTGTCGCGGCTGACGACGCTCGGCTCGGACTACGCCGAGATCGGACACCGCGAGAAGGCGCTCGATCGCTATCGGCGTGCCCTTCGGAAGCTCGGGCGGCCGAGCGGATGGATCCTCTTCAAGATGGGCCTGGTCGCCGGCGATCTTGGAGACAGGGAATCGCAGGAAAAGTTCTACCTGCAGGCGGCTGAAGCCGATTCCGCGATGTCGTCACCGCTGTTCAACCTGGCGCTTTCGAAGTTCCGGCAGGATCTGCTCGACGAGGCGCGGATTCACGTCAACGCGGCCATCGACCGCAGTCCCGAGGGTCCGTATTACGCGCTCAAGGCGAGTATCGCGAATGCGGCGGGTGACGCTGCGACACGCGATCGAGCGCTCGAACGGGCGTTTCACGAGTTTGCGCCCGTCACGACGCTAGATTCGTTCGAGTTGCACTGGTTCGAGGCGGCGGCGGTGTTGAAGGGTGACGCCGGCCTCGTCGATCGGGCAAAGGAGGTTCGCCGGGCGCTGTCGCAGCGGAAGGGAATTGGAATCGTCGAGCGCGGCGTGCTTCCGGACTGCCTCGCTTCGGCGTGACGGAGCCTTGAGACCACCATGCAGACGGGGACTGCCCTCCCAACCGCACGTCCCAGAACCGCGAACGCAGTGAGCGGCCGGCCGTTCACCTCCCGCCCTGTGGCCGCATCGCACGCCCGATCCCCGCCTGCGTCCGCCACTACCGACGTGAGCGCTCTGCAATGATGGACCGACCGAGCGCTCGAGCTGATGGTGGCGGACGCAATTGGATAGGGAGTGCGGTTCGACTACCGGGCGGGAGATGCGAGGCCGGCCGCATTGGGCGATGGGGGGTAAGGGCACGGGGGGTGGGAGTGCGGGACCCCGCGGACCCCAACCCACCCGCCAACC
>CAZXLQ010000197.1:0-3748 GCA_964641945.1 uncultured Clostridia bacterium | reverse complement strand
CACTGCGTTCGCGGTTCTGTGACGTGCGGTAGGTAGAGCGGTCCCCGTTTTCCGCAAGCCGACCCGGAACCGCGAGCGAGCGGCCGGCCGTGCTGGGCGCTCAGTTCGAACGTCACGCGTTCTCGACGGACGTCAGAACGCGGCCCGGTTCCCTCAGCTCAGCTTTCCCTTGAAAAAAGCCACAGTTCGAGACCACGCGAGATCCGCCGCCTCCTTGTTGTAACGCGCCGCCGACGAATCGTTGTTGAAGGCGTGATTGACGCCTTCGTACATGTGCAGCGTGTATGCCTTCTTTGCTGACTTGAGGGCCGCCTCGAAAGCCGGAATGCCCTCGTTGATCCTGGTATCGAGCGACGCATAGTGCAGCATCAGCGGGGCGACGATCTTCGGCACGTCCGCCGCCTTGGGCTGACGGCCGTAGTAGACGACGCCGGCATCGAGCGCCGGCGCGTTCACGGCGAGCTCGCCGACCATGCCTCCGCCCCAGCAGAAGCCGACGGCTCCGACTCGCTTGTTCCCGTTCGGGTGTTTCTCGAGGAACGTGACGGCCGCAGAGAGGTTCTGGACCGTCTGCACGGGGTCGAGCTTGGTGAAGAGCTCGCGAGCGGCGTCTTCGTTGGCAGGGGTTCCGCCTACCGGCGAAAGCATGTCGACGCCGAGAGCGAGGAAGCCCTCGAGCGCGAAACGGCGCGTCACGTCCTCGATGTGCGGGGTCAGGCCGCGATTCTCGTGAATCACGATGACCGCCGGGAGCTTCGGCGACTTCTTCACCGCCGGCCTGGGCCGAACGAGATAGCCCTTGATGTCACCGGTAACGCCCTGATACGTGACGCGCTCCGAGGCGAGGCGCGGGTCGTCCGGAGCAACGACGCTTGCGCTGACCGACCGCACCTCGAGCATCGGCAGAATCGCGGCGGCGGCGGCCGCGCTGCCGGTCAGGCGCACCAGGCGCTCGAGGAACACGCGTCGCGGAAGTGGAGCGTGCGTGTATTCGTCGTAGAGATCGAGTATGGACTTGTCCATGGTGCGGTCCTCTCCTGTTCGGTTGTCTCGCTCGTTCGGGCGACATGATACGGGATGCTGAAAGTCGTGCTTCATCGGCCGGACTGGAACGGAGAGTCGGCGCGGGATCACGACTACACCATCTGGTGCATGCGGCCACGAAATGGGCCATCACCTGCGCTCGACGGCCCTGGTCGAATGGCCCGCAAGTGTTCAGTGTAAAGCAGTTGTCGTGAAATGGGGATTTCCGGGCACAGGTATTGCTGTCGTTGGCAATGTCCAAACTACAACCCGGAGGAATCCAGCTCATGAACAGCAACTGGAACATCGTTGCGATTGCGGTCCTCGCTGCGCTAATCGGCGGAGTCGGCGGCGCATCGCTGATGAACTCACGGACGGCGCAGGCCCAGGCCAGCCCGACGGCGCCGTCACTGTCCACGGCTCCCGCTCCTCCTGCCCTCACGAATGCACAGATAGATCAGGTAGCACGCATCGCGGCGCTCACGGCGATTGAGACGGTGCGCGAAACCTCGGCTGACCCCACGGCATCGGCTGCACGCGCTTCGTCGGCACGAAGCGGACGCGCCCCGCGGCGCGTCTACTACGACTATTCGGCGCAGTCGGGCGGACAGCCCGGGGTTGCGTATGCGGCGCCGCAGAAGCGCTCATTCTGGAGTCGTCACCGTGACATCCTCACGGTCGGTATCGGAACGGCACTCGGCACGGCAATCGGCGCCGGGACCGGTGGCAAGAAGGGCGCGCTGATCGGCGCTGGCGTCGGCGCCGGTGGTTCGGCGCTCTACACGTACGGTCTTCGCGACCGATCCAACCGCTACGACCGTTAGCGAACGCTCGAGACTCGGAAGAATGCAATGAGCCGGCTGTTGTCACGACGGGTCCGTGCGATAACGATCCTTCTCGGGACGGTCGCGAGTTTCGCGGCTGTCCCGGGAGTTTCGACTGGCTCGCTGCCGTCGGCGCGCCGTGTGGTGCGGGTTGTCGTTCCGCGCGACGTGTCGTTTCGCGAGGACGAGCGCGGGTTCGTCGCCAGTGTGTGGGTGAATTCTGCAGGCCCGTTTTCGTTCGCGATCGACACGGGCGCAGGTATGACGGTCGTCTCGAAGCGTGTGGCCAGCGAGGCGCGACTCGAGGTGCTGCGTTCCATGTCGATTGCCGGACTGAGCGGGCGCGTTGCGAAGGCGTACGAGTCGGCCCCGGCGGAGCTCGCGGCGGGCTCGCCGACGAATCGCCTCCCGAGGGCCGTGGCCGTGACGATCTCGGATGGGTTGCCGGCTGGCGTCGACGGACTGCTCGATCCGTCCCACGCGTTCTGGCCGCTCGGGTTCACGATGGATTTTCCGAGGGGCTCGCTGAGGGCGTTCGATCCGGTGGCGTATCCGATCGCGAAGGACGACGTTCCGGAGGGTGGCACCGTTACAGGGTGGCTGATGCGTGCAGATTCACGACGCCCGTTCGTTGCACTCGACGGCGGACGGACCGGCCTCCTCGACACGGGATCGAAATTTGGACTCGCGCTGGGACCAGTTGAGCTGCGTACTTTCGGAGTCGTCGACGGCGAACCGGATGAAGGTGCAACTGTGCGAGACGTCGGAGGCGGCACCGTCACGGGACGACGCACGACCGTTGCGCGCGTCGTGCTTGGAGGGATGGTGCTCGAGAATGTGCCGACCGACGTGTTGACCGGGGTCGCTCCAGGTACGCCGATCCTTCTGGGGCGGGACCTGCTAAGGCCGTTCGTTGTTTCGTTCGACCCGCGCGCCCGGCTGATTCGATTCGCCCTGCGGTGAAAACGGGTTGACGGTGTATTCTGCCTCTGGGGTCGGTGGAGGTGCACTGTGTTCAGAACTTTCACGTGTGGTGTCGCCCTCGCTTGCGGTCTGGTTGTAACGGGGCCAGCGGGTGCGGCGCCTGTCGACGAGCCTCCGCCGGTGCCGGAGGTCCGGAGTGCTCACGAGCGCGAGACTTCTGGAGAGGACGGCTGGTGGCAGGAAATTGAGAGGAGTGCCATCGACGAGGCGCCCGAACCGCTGGATCCGGTCGAGCGGGCGGCACGTGAGGCGAAGAACCGGCGTTATGACGACCCTGACGGACGAGACCTCACGACGCTCGAACCGGGCACTTTCATGGAGACGATCGCCTGCTCCGGAGGTGGTCGTCGTCGGGCTCTGCCGGAGGGTGCCTATGGAACGGTAGTACTCGGGACGGTGCGCGCCGTGCAGCCGTACCTCAGTTCCAACAGGACCGCGATATACACCGAATACGAGCTCGAGGTCGAGGAAGTCTTCAAGTCGGCCGGTGGTCAAGTCCGGATGTTCGACCGTACGGTAGCCGTCGATCGAATGGGAGGCGTCCTTCGCCGGCGCTCCGGGCAGATCATCTCGTGGGGCTTCTCCGGGTCGATGATTCCACAC
The DNA here is from genome assembly GCA_964641945.1 of uncultured Clostridia bacterium. Taxonomy (GTDB): domain Bacteria; phylum Acidobacteriota; class Blastocatellia; order UBA7656; family JADIYM01; genus JADIYM01. Next base: position 314 of record CAZXLQ010000197.1, on the reverse strand, counting down.
CCACTCGATCTGCATGGCCGGTACGTCATCTTTCTGAGAGAGGTGCACGAGGGCAACGATCTGATGCTTGGCACCGTGTTCGAGCTTCGGAATGGACAGGCGTTTATGCTGTGGGAACGGCCCGAAGGCGATCGACTCGTCGGTACGTTCAGTGGCGAGGACCCATCGATGTCGGATGAAGCGGCCTTTCTGGAAGCCGTCCGCGCGATGGGGTGAAGGGCCAGTCACGACGGACTATCCGTGTGCGTTGATACGGCCCAGCGTGCCGACCGCCTTGTGCATGATCACCTTGCGCTCGGGGATGTCGGAGGCGT
>CAZXLQ010000196.1:0-10066 GCA_964641945.1 uncultured Clostridia bacterium | reverse complement strand
TTGCTGGGTCAGGCTTTCGCCCATTGCCCAAAATTCCCCACTGCTGCCTCCCGTAGGAGTCTGGCCCGTGTCTCAGTGCCAGTGTGGCCGACCGCCCTCTCAGGCCGGCTACCGATCGATGCCTTGGTGAGCCGTTACCTCACCAACTAGCTAATCGGACGCGGGCTCCTCTTCAGGCGAGAGGTCTTTCGATCCCCCCCTTTAACAACTGTCACCATGCGGTGCCGCTGCGTTATGCGGTATTAGCGACCCTTTCGGATCGTTATTCCCCACCCAAAGGCAGATTACCCACGTGTTACTCACCCGTGCGCCACTCTCCAGAAGTCCGAAGACTTCCTTCGCGTTCGACTTGCATGTGTTAGGCACGCCGCCAGCGTTGATTCTGAGCCAGGATCAAACTCTCAGTCATAATCCCGGCCGATCTCTACTGGTCTCAAGTGATTCCAGTCAATCGACCTTCATCTGTTGGTCTCCCCCTCGCTTACGCTTCGTCTCCGGCAGATCCCGCTCACGCCCGAAGACGCTCGCTTCCTCCACCTTCATCGACTCCGCTTCCGCCAGGGCTCAACCCCACTCTCAGGTCTCTTGACAAGGACACGCTCTATCTAGTTTTCAAACATCGAACTGCCTCGGTTTCAGGGCAATGGCCCCGTACCGGCCCGGCCGACGAGGTGTCTCCGGGCAAAACGGCATTCTACATCTCGAATCCGACTTGTCAACCGAAAAGTTCGAGGAGCAGGAAAACCCTGCCATAATCGCAAACCTGTCGGAAACTCGTCAGAACGTACATCTCCGAGGATTCGGAGAGCTTGCCTGTCGTTCGAGGCCGCCTTTCGGCCAGGCCGTCGTTCGGCGCAAGGGGACGCACTTTAACACGAATTCGATATCGTGCAAGGGGAAAGTTGCCGCAGGCTGCAATTGCCCTGAAATCAGAGAGTTCCCCGTGACTCCCCGCTTGCCGTCGAAACCGGACCTACGTGTCGCGCCTCGACCAGGCCTCGACCATGCCTCCCGCGACAACGATCGTTTCGTCCCGTTCGGGCCCAGTCGAGATCAGGCCGATCTCTACGCCAACATAGGCGGCGAGCGCCTCGACATACGCGCGAGCCGCTCCCGGAAGTTCCTCGAGCCTGGAGATTCCGCGTGTCGACTCCATCCATCCATCGAATGTCTCGAACATGGGCTCGACAAGTCCATAGTCCCGAATTGAGCTCGGAATCGAATTGCACGAACCACTCGCCGTGCGGTACCCGACGCAGACCGAGATGGACTCGAGCTCGTCGAGGACGTCGAGTTTGGTCACCGCCAGCGAACCAAGGCCATTGACACGCGCCGAGTACCTGGCAACCGGGACGTCGAACCACCCTGTACGACGCGGTCGCCCTGTTACAGACCCGAATTCCTGCCCTCGATCCTGCAAGTGACGGCCACGCTCGTCCGTCAACTCCGTCGGGAAAGGTCCCGCTCCAACCCGCGTCGTGTAGGCCTTGATAATCCCGAGCGCTCCCGTCACCTTCGTCGGAGGCAGTCCCGTTCCCGTGCAGGCACCTCCGGCCGTTGAGCTCGAGGACGTGACGAACGGATACGATCCGTGATCCAGATCGAGCATCGTGCCCTGGGCACCTTCGAGCAGCACCCTCTTTCCGCCATCAACCGCTTCGTTCAGGTAGCTCGCCGTATCGGAAACGAAAGGCGCAAGCCTCTGTGCGGCCTCGAGATAGGCTTCGTAGCCTTCAATGGCGAGCTCCGGCTCGATCGTTCCGAGCACGCCAGCGGCGTCCTCCCGCGCAGCCAGCACTGCTCGTCGAAGCTCCGAGTGATCCAGAATGTCGCCGACACGAACTCCCCTGCGCCCCGACTTGTCTTCGTACGAGGGACCGATTCCACGCATTGTCGTGCCGACCCGATCCTCGCCTCTACGTTCCTCGCTCAGCCTCTCGATCGCCCGATGGTGCGGCAGGATGAGGTGCGCTCGATTGCTGATGTGCAACCGTCCGTTTACCTCGATGCCGAGGGCTTCGAGTCCCTCGATCTCGTCGACGAGTGCCTGGGCGTCGACGACGACTCCGTTCCCGAGCACGCAAATCGCCGAATCGTTCAGAATTCCGGACGGCACGAGCCTGAGGATGAACTTCCGGTCGCCGATGATGACCGTGTGCCCGGCGTTGTGGCCGCCCTGATACCGCGCCACGATGTCGAAAGCGGGGGCCAGCAGATCAACGACCTTACCCTTGCCTTCGTCGCCCCACTGGGTACCCACTACCACGATGTTCTTCATCGGCTTCCTCTCACAAAGAACGGCCGACCCGTCGTCCGGGCCGACCGCCCATGAAGTTTCGAAGTCGTCTGCGATTCCCCGCCAGCCGCAGTCCAAACCGCACCATCTCCAGGCCTGGAGGCAGCCGGATGCACTGAACCCGAAGCTGTCGGTCTCGCGGTGCGGTATTATAGCCATCGGATTCGCGCCGTTTCAACAATTGCGCGCAACTTCAGGAGGATAAAGCGCTTGCTGTCTCGTCACCCACTCGAAATTTCACTTTCGGACCCACGTCGACTCGTAATTGGATGGGAAGACGGTCACGCGTCCGAGTTTCCGGTGGACATCCTCCGCGACTTCTGTCCGTGCGCAACCTGCCGAAAGGCGAGAATGGATCGCAACGAACAGGCAGAGCAACCAAAGAAGCGATCGCTCAACGTCCTGGGCGCCGCAACCCGATTCGAAATCGAAGGTCTCGAACACGTCGGCCGCTACGCACTCGGAATCAACTGGAAAGACGGCCATCGCAGCATCTTTACGTGGGAGTACTTCAGCGCAATCTGTCCGTGTGACGAATGCCGTATGGTACGCGGCGGTCCGCCGCAGCCTTTCGATCCGCTCGTAACGGTCTAGTCGGCCTGGCGGCGAGACTACGGACACGCCTGGTCGGGCTTTCGACCTGGGCTGGGCATCCGGTAGAGTCGCAATCGAACGGCGGCTTCAGCGCCGTTCCATTCCTGTAGGAGACCAACCGCATCATGGCACTCGCCGACACCATTACCTTTGAAGTTCAGGGCACGCCGACGGCCGGATATCTCGCCAGTCCGGACACTGGAGGGACGGGGGCCGCGGTGATCGTCGTTCACGAATGGTGGGGATTGAACGAACACACGCGCGACATCGCCCGGCGATGGGCCGATGCGGGCTTCGTCGCACTCGCTCCCGATCTCTACCGTGGCGTCGTGACTGCCGATCCGGCTGAGGCCTCAAATCTCATGCACGGGCTGTCGGCGGACGAAGGAATCGAGACACTCAACGCCGCCGTTGCACGACTGGCTCAAGCACCCGGAGTCGATCCCGATCGTATCGGCGTCACCGGTTATTGCATGGGCGGCAGTTTTGCCCTGCTGCTCGCCTGTCGCAACCGCACGATCAAGGCCGCCGCGCCTTTCTACGGCGACATTCCGGACGATGCCGACATCGCCATGCTCACGGCGCCGGTACTGTTCATCGGTGCCGCCCTCGACGGTTGGATCACCGTAGAGAAGATGAATGGACTTCGCGAAGCACTCGCACGGCACGGGAAATCCGGCGAAGTGAAGATCTACGAGGGAGCCGACCACGCATTCTTCAACGACACCCGTCCCGCCGTGTACAACGCCGAGGCTGCGACCGATGCGTGGCAGCGCGTCACGGACTTCTTCCGAACCGCGCTGTAGGCGCGACTGCCTCGCACCGCGAAAGGCTCCGCTACGGGGATGAGTACGAACCTGAACCTCCGCCACACGATCGTCTGCGAAGACGTCCGTATCGAAATCACCCGTAACCTGAGCCTCATGGGAGTCCTCCACTTAATCCACGTTCCACAGACCCCGGTGACGCTTTTCAAGCTGGCCGTCGTCAATCACTGGCGCGGCGTCGGTCGCTACCGAACTCAGGTGCAGATCCTCACTCCCGACCGATCGCGCTCGATTGTCGTATCTCAGGCCTCGACGATCGACGTTCCCGAGGATGGCGGCGCCGACAACGTCACGGTCTTTACGAACGTCACGTTTCCCGAGCCCGGTCAATACGTCGTTCAGACGCTGATCGACTCGTCGCTCTTCGCGGAAACCATCCTGCCCGTAGTCGTGGCCCAGCAACAAAACTCGGTCCAGGCGGCATTCGACACGGGACCCGACGACGTCATCAACTGACCGTCGACCGGCAGACGAGTCGATGTATCAGACCGGGTCGAGGCCGCCCTCTTCACGGATGACGCCGCCCTGGCCGGCGACGTAAGGAGGCTCGAACGATGTCCTGTCCAACACACGAAACGCTCATCGGATTCGCCGCAGGCGATCTCGATGCCCCTGAGCGTCAGTCCGTTGCGACCCATCTCGAAACGGACTGCCCCTCGTGTTCCGCCGAACTTTCCGTGATCTCATCCCTTCGAAGCATAGCGACCTCCGGAGTTCTCGAGTCGCCGCCACTCGGGGCGCTCGAGCGGGCAGTACGAATTCCATCGGACCGAACCGGACGCTCGTTCGCCACTGAGCTGGGGCGCGTGGCGTCTCTCGTTTTCGACACCCTCGCGTCTCCCCTGCCACGGGGGGCGCGCGCGGCGGCGACAACATCGCGTCAGATGCTCTTCCGGGCACTTGACTACGACATCGACGTCCGCGTTTCCCAGGTCGATTCAGCCTTCGTCCGGGTTTCCGGTCAGGTACTTCCCGGGTCCGAGAGGCCGATCGAGAGCGTCTCCGGTGTCGATGTCGCACTAATCCACGACGGGCAGGCCGTAGCGATCTGTCCCACGAGCGGACTCGGTGAGTTCGACTTCGGGACCGTGAATCCCGGCAACTACGAAATGAGCATCGAGACCGACGAGGATCGAATCCTCATCGAGCAGCTTTCGACGTTCGCCAGCTGACAGCAGCCTTTCCGAGGCCTCCCAATGCAGGATCCGGTCGACGCAACGAGCGTCCGAGATCTCGTCGCCATCATTGGCGATGCTCCGGACGTTCGCGCGCTTCTCGATCGGTCTCAGCCACCCGTCACGATCGAGCTGCTTCCGAATCTGAAGTCCGAGATCGACCGACTCGTCTATGCGGACCGGCCCGCCGCTTCTCGTCTCGTGGACGCCGCCGCGTGGGCCGCCGATCGGCTTGGCGACGACGCAAGCCAGGCGTTTGCCTCGGCTTCGAGAGCGCGACTTCTCTATGCCGAAGCCAGGTACGCCGAGGCGGCGACGCTCTTCGAGACCTCGACGGTGGCGCTTCGCGTTGCCGGACACACCCGAGACGCCGCCGCACTCACCAAGCAGCACATCGTGTCGCTGATGTACCTTGGGCGGTACGACGAAGCACTCGATCTCGCCAGGATCGCGAAGTCGACTCTCCGACGCCTGCGGGACCCCCGACTGCTCGCCGAACACGAAACGAACGTCGGCAATCTGCACTACCGCCGAGATCACTATCGAAAAGCCCTGGGCTGTTATGAACGGGCGCGGGTGATCTTCGAACGGCTAGGCGATTCGGTTGCCCTGGCCTACACCGACCACAACTGCGCGACGGTCCTCGTCGATCTCGACCGCGCCGACGAGGCGCTCGAGCTCTACGCGCGCGCCGGAGCCGCCTATGCGGAAAACGGACTGCAGACGCTCGACCTCGAAGTGCAATTGGCCGTCGCCTACATCGAGTACCTGAAGGGCCATTACTACGAGGCTCTTCGACGATTCAACAGCGTTCACGAGGCTGGCGGCACGATTCTCAACGCCGCTGACCGCGCATTGACCGATCTCGACCTCGCTGCGGTTTACCTTCACCTGAACTCTCTTGGCGACGCAGCCGATGCGGCGGATCGCGCTGCCGCGGGTTTCGGTTCGGCCGGAATGACCCGGGAGCTCGGCAATGCCCGTCGAATGCGTGCGGTGGCCGCGGCCCGAATGGGCGACGACGAAACGGCCGCTGTCATCTTCGACGAAGTCATCGGACTCTACGAGGATGGTGGGAACCCTGTGCAGCTTGCGCTGACACAACTGGAGCTCGCTGCCGTCGCGCTGCATCGCGGAGACTTCGCGGCAGCCGACGATGCGGCACGAGCCGCGGCCCGCCCCCTTGGACGTGAAGCGCTCGCACCGAAACGCAGGCTCGCGCGTGTGCTCGAGGCTCGGGCCGCGCTCGGACTTGGCGACGTCGGCCGCGCCAGCCGCGTTGCGCGGGCCGCGCTGAAGTCCGCTGCGGATAGCGAAGACGATGCAGTCGCCTATCAGTGTCACGCCGTCCTGGCGCAGGTCGCGCGCGCCCGCGGTCAGCGCCAGGTTGCCCTCGACTCGTTTCGCTCGGCCATAGCTGCCGTCGAGCGCATGCGATCGCGCATCGTCGTCGACAACTTGAAAACCCGATTCCTCGAAGACAAAGTCGAGCTCTACGAAGGAGCCGTCGAGCTCTGTCTCGACGAAGAGACCCCGGAGCGCACAGCCGAAGCGCTTCGAACGCTCGAGCTTGCGAAGTCGAGGTCGCTGTCCGATCTGCTCTCCGGCTACCTGCGCGAGTTCGTGCCCGGCGGAGAATCCGGACGCGCGGCGCGCGCCCGTTTCAAGTCGCTCGTCGACGAGCTCGCCTGGTATCGGTCGAAACTCGATCGGTCCGACAACGAGCCTCCAAGCGGCGAGGGAGCCCGGCGAGAGCTGCGGCGCCGAACGCACGAAGTCGAGCTCTGCGAGGCACGTGTCACAGCGGCCTTCCAGCGACTGCAGGTGGAGGACGAGCGTTTCGCCGAGCTCCAGGCGCCTCGGGTGGCCGACGCGGAGGAACTCCAGGCTCTCGTGGCCGAAGACGAGGCCATCGTGGAGTTCCTCGAGGCCGGAGACCACTACTCGGCGATCGTCGTCACGCGCGACGGATTGACCGCCGTTCGTCATCTCGCGCCCGCTTCCGAGGTCAACCGTCTGCTCGAGGGGCTGCGGTTCCAGATGGACAAGTTCGTTTATGGCCGCGAGTTTGCCGATCGCGAGATCGTGCACTTGCGGCGCAGCGCCGACGTCTATCTTGCGAAACTCTACGAAGCGCTGCTGGCACCGATAGAACGCGCTGCCGGCGGACGAGATCTGGTAGTCGTCCCTCACGGCCGCCTTCACTACGTTCCAATGCACGCGTTGCTCAACGGCGACCAGTACGTCATCGAACAGCGAGGAGTGAGCTACGCCCCCAGCGCGACCGTCTTCGCGCTGTGCTCGCCCGAGCGCGAGCGATCAACCGCGCCGCCCCTGCTCTGCGGCGTATCGGACGCCAGCGCGCCGGAGATTGCGAGAGAGATCGAGATGCTCGGTCGTCTGTTCCCTGCCGCCACGGTGTTGACCGGCGACGGCGTAACACGCGAGGCCGTTGCGCGCGAAGCCGAGTCCTGCGGTATTCTTCACATCGCGTCGCACGCGGTCTTCCGATCCGACAATCCAATGCTCTCCAGCCTTCGTCTCTCGGACGGAGACCTGACGTTCTACGATGTTTTCAACCTTCGGGTCTCGGCCGATCTCGTCGTCCTCTCCGGCTGCAACACCGGAACGGTGGCGGTTGGAGCGGGCGACGAACTTCACGGACTGATGCGCGGGTTTCTCTACGCCGGCGCCCCGTCGCTGCTCATCAGCATGTGGGCTGCCGACGATGCCTCAACGGCTTCGCTAATGCGGACGTTCTATTCAGAGTTGCTCAACGGATCGACCAAGCGGAATGCGCTGCGTGCCGCGCAGCGCGTTGCCATGGAAACGCACGGCCATCCCTACTACTGGGCTCCATTTACCTTGCTTGGCCGGGCGGTTTGATCGAGGACGGTGACACCATCATGACTGCGAGACGTCTCTTCACGCTTTTCATTGGCCTTCTGTTTGTCGTCGCGACGCTTCCATCGAGTCCGGTCCTTGCGCAGGAGCGCGACGCGCCCGGCGACATCGTCGTGACGCTCGAGCCCGGCGCATCGGTCGAGGCGATCGCGGCGCAGCACGGCGCCGAGGTGGTGGAGAGCATTCCAGGAACGACGACGTATCGGCTTCGCGCGCCGAAGGCCAGAAAGACGCTCAAGACAATGAAGCAGGACGACGCGGTCCGCAGGGCGAATCGCGACAACATCGTGCGTCGTCAGCAAACCGTCAGCTTCCCGAACGACGATCCGGCGCTACTGCCGTCGTCGTCGAATCCACACGAAGTCTTCGCGAATCAGATTTCAGAGACCGGACAGCTCGAATCGCTCCAGGTCGACTCGGCAAGCGCGCTCGCCGAGAGCGCCGAGGAGATCACGATCGCTGTGCTCGACACGGGTCTCGACCTCACACACCCGGCTGTTTCGAACCGGCTCTGGTGGAACCGCGACGAGATCGCCGGCAACGGGCTCGACGACGACCGTGACGGATACGTCGACAACGTGAACGGATGGGATTTCGTAGGCGGCACGTCTTCGCCCGACGAATCGACCCTGGTTGGTCCGATTTCGGGCCACGGTACGTTCATCTCCGGACTCATCCTCCTGACGGCCCCGAAGGCTCGCATCATGCCGCTCCGGGTGCTTGGCACCGACGGCGTGGGATCGGCGTTCGACGCGGCGGCCGCGGTGAACTTCGCAGCCCAGAATGGCGCTCGCGTCATCAGCATGAGTTTTGGCGCCGACGGCGGCGCGCAGCCAAAGGTGCTTCGCGAAGCGATCAGTTCGGCCCGCGAGCTCGGCGTCGTCCTCGTGGCGGCGGTCGGCAACGGCTCGAGCTCGCAGATCGCCTATCCGGCGGCGGATTCGGACCGGGTCATTTCAGTCGGGGCGACCGACACTTTGCAGAAGAAGGCGGATTTCAGCAATTACGCCGAGGAAGCGGTGGACGTGTGGGCGCCTGGCGTCGACCTGGTCAGCGCGATGCCCGGCCGGTACGAGGATGGTTCGCCGCGATATGCGGTCTGGAGCGGGACGTCGTTCTCGACGGCGCTCGTCGCGGCCGCTTGCTCGCTTCTGCTCTCTACTTCGGTCGTATCGGACCCGGACGAGGTGAAGGAGCGAATCGTGAGCTTCGGCCCGAGCGTCGAGGGCGTCACGGGCAATCAGGTCAATTTCTTCGAGTCGGTCGGCAGCATTCTGCGGGATTCGGGCGCACTGGACGTCTGGTCTACGGCACCACTCTTCGAGCCAACAGACACGTCGTCGGCCGGTGGTTACATCCTGCTTCGAACCATCGGACAGGCGCAACGGCTCACGGCTTACGCCTGGGGGCTCTCGTCTTACGGCAGTTATGACTTCTATGTAGCGCCGCTCCGCGATGACGCAAGTGCAGTGAAGGTGAACGTGGATGGGCCAATCAAGGCCGACCAGTTTGGAAACGTCAAATTCGTGGCCGCTCGCGATGCGCAGCCCGGTGATTCGACGCCGCTGCTGCCCATCCCGCTCGACCTGATCGGCGGCGTGGCGTTCGTCAACGCCTCGACGAGCGACATAGTGCGCGTCGGAACGGCGGATTCGGCGAGCGGTCTTGTCGGGGTCTGGGCCGGAGTCGGAATGACACCGGTCGGCTATCCCGATCCGTACAACAGGCCCTTCGGTCGTGCCTGGCTTGCGTTCGATCCGGGTTCCGGCTACCAGAACTTCAACGTCGCCTCGTGCAGCGTCGAGCCGCACGCGGAATATGCACTGTGGGTCAACGGCGCAGAGGTCGCGCGCTCGAAGGCCTGGGACGACGGTAACGGCTACGGCTCGATCGTCTTCTATTTCTCGAGTGACCCGGACGAGGTCGCCGAGGACGGAGCCATCGAACTGTCTGTGGAAGCCACGCCGGGCCTCGTTCCGATTACCCGCGTGAAGCTCGTCGAGCTCAAGAAGGTCGAGCAGGACGGGGCGCTGCGGGCGATCATTGCGTGTTCGTTCAACAGCCAGGATCCACTGCTTCGCAAGTTCCGCCAGTAGCTGGCTGCGGACTCGTCGCAGGTCTGCTGCTCAGTGGATCGCTGGAGGCTTGATACTTGCGAGGGTCGGGAAGATCGATATCGCGACCAACCTGCAGAATTCCGGAACATCGCCGAAGGAGCTTTCCGACCGCGGAGCGGTCGAAGTGAATAGCCGTGGGTCGCGGGGGCGAGT
>CAZXLQ010000195.1:0-10070 GCA_964641945.1 uncultured Clostridia bacterium | reverse complement strand
GTTCGGGTTCGACGAGCGCACGGCGCTCGACCTGTACGCCGCGGCGGTGTGAGGTGTGGGATTGGTACGTGAAATCAGAACGACCAGGTGGCCAGATCAGTACCGCGAGCGGTAGCGAGCGGGTCGGTGTTGCGATGTGCAACCTCCTGGAGTACGACCCGCTCGCTATCGCTCGCGGTACTGATCCACCTGACCGGCCCACCTCTCCCCTTGATGGCGTCGGCAAACGAAGCGGAAGAAGGGTACGGGAGAGTTGACAGGATTTCGGGATTTTCAGGATTCACAGGATTCAAGAAGGAGAAGTATCGTGTCGAATACGAGTACAGCACCATCGGTTGTCGTCGCGTTTGACGAGACGTTGCCCGACTTCGAACCGGAGCCCGTGCGGCGCCCGGTGATGAAGACGGGACTCGTGAACACCTTCAAGGCACTGCCGCTCACGCTCGACCGCGGCGACGGCGTCTGGGTGTGGGACACCGACGGCCGTCAGTACCTCGACTTGTACTCGGGCCACGCAGTCGCCTCCACCGGCCACGCGCATCCGCACGTCGCGGGCGCGATCGCGGCGCAGGCGCGACGGCTTCTCTTCTATTCGAACGTCGTCGACCTCGAAGTCCGCAACCGCGCGACCGACAAACTGCTGTCGTTCATCGCGTCGCCGGGCGGGATCACGCGCGCCCTCTTCGCGAACTCGGGCGCGGAGGCCATCGAGAACGCGCTGAAGATGGCAATCCGTCACACGGGCCGCAAGAAGATCGTCGCCTTCGAGGGCGGGTTCCACGGCCGGACGCTGCTTGCGTGTAACGTGACCGGAAACCCGAAGTACCGTTCGCAGGCGCCGTTCCACCTCGACGACGTCGTCATCCTGCCGTTCGGCGACGCCGATGCGCTCGGCGACGCTATCGACGACCAGACGGCGGCGGTGATTGTGGAGCCGGTTCAGTCGATGGCCGGCTGCAGGATGGCGGACAAGTCCTTCTACCAGGAACTGCGCGCCGTGACGTCGAAGCACGGCGCACTGCTCGTCTACGACGAAGTGCAGACCGGCGTCGGGCGGACGGGAAGAATGTTCTTCTCCGGCCGCGACGGCATCGCACCGGACCTGATCTGCCTCGCTAAGGGCATCGCGTCGGGCTTCCCGGTCTCGGCGGTCCTCGTGTCCGAGACGGTCGCCGACGGCATCGGGTACGGTGAATACGGCGCCACATACGGCGCCGGACCGATCGCGATGGCTGCAATGCTCGCAACACTCGAGGTCATCGAGCACGAGAGCCTTCTCGCCAACGTCGCCGAGACCGGGTCGCACCTCGTCCGGTCGCTTGTGGCGCAGCCCGGTGTCGAAGCGGTGCACGGGCTCGGCTTCCTGCTCGGAGTGCGAACGGGCGTTCGCGCCGCCCAGATCCAGTCGGCGCTGCTCGAACGCGGCATCATCGTCGGGACGTCAGACGACCCGTTCGTGTTTCGCCTGCTGCCGCCGCTCATCCTGCAACGGCCGGAGGCCGACGCTTTCCTGCATACATTCGCCGAAACGCTGGGAGAACTCTCATGAGCACCGCATTCGAAACCGTCGGGCAGGCCGCAACCGCGCCCGTCCGCCACTTTCTTTCGACCGGCGACCACCCGCGCGCCACGCTCGACGCCATTGTCGACCGCGCCATCGCCAACGCCGGAACGCGATCGACGGCGCTCGCCGGCCGCAGCGTCGCGATGCTCTTCTTCAACAGCTCGCTGCGCACGCGCTCGAGCTTCGAGGTCGGGATCGCCCAGCTCGGCGGACACTCGACGACGCTCGAGGTCGGCGCTGGCGTCTGGAACCTCGAGACGATCGACGGCGCCGTCATGGACGCTGACAAGCCCGAGCACATCGTCGATGCCGCACGCGTCCTGTCGCGGTATTTCGACGCCATCTGCGTCCGGAGTTTTCCGAAGCTCGCAAAACTCGCGGATGACCTGGCCGATCCCGTCATCTCGTCGCTTCGCGACCACGCCTCGGTTCCCGTCATCAACCTCGAGTCGTGCCTCTGGCATCCGTGCCAGGCGATGGCCGACATGATGACGATCCGCCAGCGCTTCGGACGGACGGACGGCGTGAAGGTCGCGCTCGCCTGGACGCCGCACGTCAAGGCGCTGCCGACAGCGGTCCCGAACTCGTTCGCGCTGGCCGCCGCGCAGTTCGGCTGCGAGCTGACGATCGTCGCACCCGAAGGCTACGAACTGCCCGACGCGGTGACGGCGCAGCTCGGGGGAGTCACGTTCTCGCACGACCAGTCGTTGCTGCGCGACCAGGATGTCGTGTATGCGAAGTCGTGGGGACGGCTCGATCGGTACGGCGAGCCGCCTGCCGAAGCGTTGCGCGACTGGATCCTGACACCCGAGAAACTGGGAGACGCCGTGTTCATGCACTGCATGCCGCTTCGCCGCAACGTCGAGGTCACCGACGCGGTGCTCGAGTCACCGAACAACGCCGCATACGACGAAGCCGAGAATCGCCTGCACGTGCAGAAGGAGATCCTCGTGGAGTTGATCGGTTGATGGAGCCGCAGTCCGTCACGGTCGTGAAGCTCGGCGGGGAGCTCGCCGAGAGTCGCGAAGCGCTCGACGGGATTGCGGTGGCGCTCGGAGCAGCCGTGGACGCCGGACGGCGGATCGTCGTCGTGCACGGGGGCGGCAAGCAGACGACGGAGCTCGGCAATCGGCTTGGAATGACGTCGACGTTCATCGGTGGGCGCCGGGTGACCGACGCGGCGATGGTCGACGTGCTGACGATGGCGATCGCGGGGACCGCGCGCATGGCGATCCTCGCGGCGCTCCGCCGTGCGGGCGTCCGCGCGGTCGGCGTGAGCGGAGTCGACGCCGCGATCGTGCGCGCGCGACGGCGGCCGCCGATCACCGTTCACGATTCCGCGACGGGCGTTTCGACGACCGTCGATCTTGGCCTTGTCGGAGACGTCCTCGGCGTCGATGCCGTTGCGCTCAATGTCCTTCTCGATGCGGGAATGTTGCCGATCCTCGCGCCGATGTCCGCCGATGACGACGGCGTCGTTTACAACATCAATGCGGACACCGTCGCCGTCGCCGTCGCGAAGGCGATGCAGGCCGACACCTGGATCGTGGCGTCGAACGTTGCGGGGGTCCGCGGACCGGACGGCGAGGTGCTTTCCGTCGTCGACGTCGCGGAGGCGGTCGAACTGATCCGATCCGGCGTCGTCACCGGCGGAATGATCCCGAAGCTCGAGGCGGCGATCGACGCCGTGCGCGGCGGTGTCGGAAGCGTGCGCCTCGTCGACGGCGCCGCGCCAGGAGTCCTCGCCAGCGCGCTCGACGGCGCCAACGTCGGAACGCTCGTCACGGACTGCCGGTAAGCCACGCGGGTTCCCAAGTCCCGAGCCGTCGGCTATCTTCTGTGGCTCCGTGTCTCTGTGCTTCTGCGGCTTTGTGTGCGCAGCTCTACAATCCGCTACGCACACAGAGGCACAGAGACACATAGACACAGAGCGGCGAGAAACGGACACCCAAGGAGACGATCGTGAGCAACGACAAACCCGACTACTACCACGGCATGGATGCCCAGTCGCTGAAGTGGTCTTTCCAGGATCACCTCGAGTTCTCACTCGCGGTCAACCGTCACACCGTCACCGATCTCGACCGCTTCACCGCCACCGCCCTCACCGTTCGCGACAGGCTCATCGAGCGCTGGATGAATACCCAGGACACCTACCACGGAGTCGACGCGAAGCGCGTCTACTACCTCTCCATGGAATTCCTGATGGGACGGACGCTCGGCAACAGCCTCGTCAACCTCGACCTCGAGGGCGAGTTCGCCGAGGCGATGAGCGGACTGGGACTCGAGCTCGAGAACATCCGCGCCGTCGAGTGGGATGCCGGTCTTGGCAACGGCGGCCTCGGCCGACTCGCCGCGTGTTTCCTCGACTCGATGGCCACGCTGCAGCTGCCCGGCTACGGCTACGGCATTCGCTACGAATACGGGATCTTCCATCAACGCATCAAGGGCGGCAACCAGGTCGAACAGCCCGACAACTGGCTCCGAAACGGCAACCCCTGGGAAATCTCGCGGCCTCAGCGCCTGTTCCCAGTGCGGTTCTACGGCCGCGTCCTTCAATACACCGACCGACGCGGCCAGATCGTCAACGAATGGCTCGACACCGACGACGTAATGGCGATGGCACACGACACGCCGATTCCCGGATACAAGACCAACAACGTGAACACCCTGCGCCTTTGGTCGGCCAAGGCGACGCGCGATTTCGACTTCAGTCAGTTCAACGCGGGCGACTACATCGCCGCCGTGCGTTCCAAGACCGAGTCAGAGACGATCTCGAAAGTCCTCTACCCGAACGACAACCGCGTGTCCGGCAAGGAGCTGCGGTTGAAACAGGAGTACTTCTTCGTTTCGGCATCTCTCCAGGACATCATCCGCCGGTACAAGAAGAAGCACGACGGATTCGAGGAGTTCGCCGACAAGGTCGCGATCCAGCTCAACGACACGCATCCCGCGATTGCCATCGCCGAGCTCATGCGGCTGCTCGTGGATCGCGAAAAGGTGGCGTGGGAGCGCGCCTGGGAATTGACCGTCGCTTGCTTCGGCTACACGAATCATACGGTCCTGCCGGAGGCGCTCGAGAAGTGGTCCGTCGACCTCATTGGCAAGGTCCTGCCGCGCCATCTGTTCGTCATCTACGAGATCAACCACCGATTCCTCATGCAGGTCCGCGCTACCCACCCGAGCGACCAGGCCCGATGCGAGCGCATGTCGATCATCGAAGAGCCGGCGACCCCAGGCTGCGAGAAGTACGTCCGGATGGCGCATCTCGCCATCGTCGGCAGCCACAGCGTCAACGGCGTCTCTGCGCTCCACTCAGACATTCTCAAGCGCGAAGTCTTTCCCGATTTCGTCGACATGTATCCGGATCGATTCAACAACAAGACGAACGGAATCACTCAGCGCCGGTGGCTTAAACTCTGCAACCCGGGATTGTCGCGGCTCATTTCGTCGCGCATCGGCGACGGGTGGGCAACGAATCTCGACGAACTCAAGGCACTTCACGGGCACGTCGACGATGCCGAGTTCCGCGAGGAGTGGCGTGAGGTCAAGCTCGAGAACAAGGTGGCGCTCGCCGACCTGATCGAGCGCGAGAAAAAAGTCATCGCCGACCCTGAGTCGATCTTCGACGTGCAGATCAAGCGACTGCACGACTACAAGCGCCAGCTCATGAACGCGCTCCACGTCATCGCTCTCTACAACGAGATCCGCGAGAACCCGACGTCCGACATCGTTCCGCGCACGGTCATATTCGGAGGCAAGGCAGCGCCCGGCTATGCACGCGCCAAGCTGACGATCCGCCTCATCAATGCGATCGCGGAAGTAGTCAACAAGGATCCACTCACGCGCGATCGACTGAAGTGCGTGTTCCTCCCGAATTACAACGTCTCACTCGCCGAACTGATCATTCCGGGGTCCGATCTGTCGGAGCAGATCTCGCAGGCCGGCAAGGAGGCTTCGGGCACGGGGAACATGAAGTTCGCGCTCAACGGCGCCTTGACGATCGGGACGCTCGACGGCGCGAACGTCGAGATCCGCGAAGAGGTTGGCGACGAGAACATCTTCATCTTCGGACTGACCGCCGATGAAGTGGACGAGCTGCAGCCTCGGTATGACCCGAAGTCGTATTACAGCGCGGACGAGCGACTGCGGCAGGTCATCGACATGATTCACGCCGGCTACTTCAGTCCGCTCGACCGTGAAGTGTTCAGGCCGATCACCCGGTTCCTTCTCGAGGAGGACACTTTCATGGTCCTCGCGGACTTTGCAGCCTACTGGGAGTGCCAGCGTGAAGTCGCGCGAGTCTTCACCGACCGGGAGGAATGGACGCGCCGGGCGATTCGCAATGTGGCCGCAATGGGGAAGTTCTCGAGCGACCGGACGATTCGCGAGTATTCGGACGACGTCTGGGGCACACGGTCCGTGGACGTCTCTCCGACGAACCGTCGATAGTTCACCCATGAGCCGGCAATTCCGAAAGCCCGCCAAGGCACGCGGTCCCGAGGCCGCCGAGCCGGGAAAACTGCGGGTACCGGTCGTCTGGCGCGAGGCCCGGGAGCTGATCTGGTCACATCGCGCCCGACTGGCCGTCGGATTCGGCATCATGTTCGTCAACAGGATGCTCGGCCTAGTGCTTCCGGCGAGCTCGAAAGTGCTCATCGACGAAGTCATCGGAAAGCAGCGCGCGGATCTGCTCGTCACGCTGGCTCTCGTCGCGGGCGCCGCAACCGTTCTCCAGGCAGTGACGTCTTTCGCACTCTCGCAGGTGCTCGGCGTCGCCGCGCAACGGGTCATTACCGAGATGCGCAAGAGCCTGCAGGCGCACGTCGCGCGACTGCCGGTCCGCTACTTCGACTCGACGCAGACCGGCGCGCTGATCTCGCGGATCATGAACGACGCCGAGGGCATCCGAAATCTCGTCGGCACCGGCCTGGTGCAGCTGGCCGGCGGACTCGTGACCGCAACCGCGGCGCTCGGCGTGCTCTTCTACCTGAATTGGCGGCTCACGACGATCACGCTTCTGGTACTCGGCGTCTTCGGCGGCGCGCTGGCGTTCGCGTTCAAGAAACTCAGGCCACTCTTTCGAGAACGCAGCAAGATAAACGCCGACGTCACCGGACGACTCGGGGAGTCCATTGGCGGGATCCGGATAGTCAAGGCTTATTCGGCAGAACGGCGTGAGACGCTCGTCTTCGCGCGCGGGGCGCACCGCCTTCTGCGCAACGTCGTCGCAACTCTCACGGGCGTTTCAGGAGTGTCCGCGTTCTCGACGGTCATCGTGGGCGTGATCGGCGTCGTGATGATCGTCGTTGGCGGGCAGTCGATTCTGGCTGGCGCGATGACGCTCGGCGACTTCGTGATGTACGTGTTCTTCACGGCGTTAGTCGCCGCGCCTGTCGTCGAGATAGCGGCGATCGGCACACAGATCACCGAAGCGTTTGCCGGTCTCGATCGGATTCGCGAGATTCGCGAGATCGCGACCGAAGACGACGAGGACGCCGCGCTCGAGCCGCTTGGCGCGGTCAATGGACGCATCGCTTTCGAGAACGTCGACTTCGAGTACGAGCCCGATCAGCCCGTCCTGCGAGACGTGACGTTCGAGGCGCCTGCCGGAACGACGACGGCGCTGGTTGGTCCGAGCGGTTCGGGCAAGAGCACACTCATCAGTCTCGTGATGGCGTTCACGCGGCCCGTCTCCGGCGTCGTAAGGCTCGACGGGCGGGACCTCGCGTCGATTCCTCTTCGCGACTACCGAGCCCACATCGGCGTCGTGCTTCAGGACAACTTCCTCTTCGACGGATCGGTATCCGACAACATCCGGTTCGCTCGACCGGATGCCTCTCCGGACGAGATACGCGATGCGGGCCGAGTCGCGCACTGCGACGAATTCGTGAACGGTTTCCCGAATGGCTACGACACGATCGTCGGTGAACGAGGTGTGAAGCTCTCGGGTGGACAGCGCCAGCGCGTGGCGATCGCTCGCGCTATCCTGGCTAACCCCGACATCCTGATACTCGACGAGGCGACGTCGAGTCTCGACAGCGAGAGCGAGGCGATGATCCAGGACGGACTGCATCGCCTCAGGAGCGGCCGGACGACTTTTGTGATCGCCCATCGGCTCTCGACGATCCGAAGCGCCGACCAGATTCTGGTGTTAGACGGCGGGAAGATCGTCGAGCGGGGAACCCACGAGGAGCTCATGACGCTCGACGGACGTTACCGGCAGCTGCACGACCGTCAGTATCGTATTGAAACGAATAGATTTGTGAATCCAGGCGAGGATTTCACACCGGAGCCTGAGCGCTTCGTGCCGCCGACATCCGGATCGGCTCCCAAGACTTAAAGTTTCCGGTCGCCATGCCGATGAGACGTGTGTATGCCTGCAGGAGGAGCCAGGATGCCAACGAGCGGTCGTACATGGGGCGTGAGAGCCGATTCCGCCTTGAAGGCCGGTAACGATGCACCCGGAACGCTCGTCCGCCGAGGCTGGGCCCGCGGAGAAGTCGCGGATCGGGAATGCCTGGTCGCCGAGATCCGGAGCGCGATCCTGGACGGTACGTATCATCGAGATGCCCTGACGATTGCCGACCGGTTGCTGGACCGCGTTCCGAACCTCGGCTCAGCGGAACTCTGATTCCTGCCCGCGGGAAGCGTGGACATGTCGATGGCAGCCCATGGCGACTTCAACGTCGTGGCGCTCGGCGAGGCGGATCGATCGTCGTTGCGCGCATTGATGGACGAGCAGCGAGACGAATGGCTCGCCGCACTCGACTGGGACCTTGCGGACATCAATTCCGCGCTCCTTGATGCCATTCGAGGCGGTACGCTCGCAGGAACGGCGGCCGTGATCGGCGAACGCGTCGTCGGATTCGGATTCTACTCCGTCGAGACCGATCGGTGCCTGCTTGGTGATGCATTCGTCACGCGAGAGTGCCGGCGCGTCGAAATCCTCGAGTGTCTCGTGGACGACCTGATACGCCGTGCGGCCGAAGTATGCGGACCCCGGCGAGTCGAGAATCACACGATCGGTCTCGACCTCGACATCACGGACGCGGTGCTGCGCGCTCGTGGCTTCGCAGCCCACGAGCGTGATTATCTCGTTCGACCGGTGGACCGCGACGGAGACGTTCCCTCGGGGCATTCCCGGGTTCGGTTTAGGGCGTGGGACGACGCGGATTTCGCGCGGGCGTCGGAGCTCATCTATCAGGCGTACCGCGGCACCGTCGACGCGAAGCTCAACTGTCAGTACAGGTCGCGCGACGGATGTTCGGACCTGCTCGACGCGTTGACGAACACCGTCTGGTGCGGACGGTTCGAACCCGAGACCACGAGAATCGCTGTTGACGCCGAGACCGGCCGAATGTGCGGAGTGGCCGTTGCGACGCGCATTTCCGAGCGCACTGTGCATCTTGGACAGGTGTCGGTGCTTCCGGTCTATCAGGGTCAGGGAATCGGACGCGCGCTGGTTCGATCGACCATCGACGCGGCGGCACGCAACGGGCTGGAGGTCTGTTCGCTGGCGGTTACTCGCGAGAACCATGTGGCGGAGAGTCTCTACCGCGGTCTCGGGTTCACGACACGTTGTGAGTTCCGCGTGTACACGCGCGATACCGTAAGGTAACAGGTCAGCGCATTGCGCGAAGCGCCTTGGAGTGCGGCGCGTAGCGCCGCTTTGGATTCCGGCGGCACTCGAAGTTACAGACGACAATCCAAAGCGGCGCTTCGCGCCACACTCCGCGGCGCTACGGGCATTGAGCTGAGACGCTATGGATTCAGGCTCCCGCTGCGCGGCTTGGGAGCAAGATCGGCAAGTCGCTGGACAATCTGGGCGACCTTCTTGATCTCCTGTTCGGCAGTCGAAAGGCGCTTGCGGGTCTTTTCGTCGAGGTCCGTTCGGCGCAGCAGCAGATTGATGTTGCCAAGCGCGCCGGTGAGCGGGTTGTTGATCTCGTGCTTGATAGTCCGAATCGCGCTCTGGATTTCCTCGAGCTGGCTCTCACCGCCATCTCCGAGGTCCACGAGGAGCACCACCGCGAGCGGCTCGCCGTCCACGGTCAACGGCGCGATCTCGATCCGGACGTGGCGGTCGCCGGAATGTCCATCGCAGGCGAAAGCCTCGCATCCCTTGATGGCGGATCTCGCGTTGTCGCGAGGATCGCCATCTGTAGTCGCCGGTTCGAAGAAAACCGCAAGCCGCGCACCCGCGACAGCGCCGCCAGCCATGGCAGCGTAGGCCTCGTTGGCGTCGCGAACCGTCAGGTTCTCGTCGACAACGGCCGCAGCCAAAGGGAGGCGACGGAAGAGGGCTTGATAGAACTCCGGATCGTACATCGGGGGCGAATCACTGCGACGCCTGATCATACGATTAATCCCCTCAAAACGAGAACAGGATGCGGCACTTTGCCGCGTTTTGCACGCCCGGGTGATTCCTTGACATGCCCCACTTCCGCCGGTAGTTTCACCCGACGACACAAGGAGTCTCTCGATGCTCTCGTGGTTCACGGTTCGC